>JBCBSH010000118.1:0-13997 GCA_039819285.1 Pseudomonadota bacterium | reverse complement strand
GACCGCCCGGAACGCTTCATCGGCATGCATTTCATGAATCCGGTCCCGGTCATGAAGCTGGTCGAGATCATTCGCGGCATCGCCACCAGCGAAGAAACCTTCAACGCGGTGCGCGACCTGGCCATTGCGCTGGGCAAGACCACTGCGATGGCGGAGGATTTTCCGGCCTTCATCGTCAACCGTATCCTACTGCCGATGATCAATGAGGCCGTCTACACGCTTTACGAGGGTGTCGGTTCCGTCGAGTCCATCGACACGGCGATCAAGCTGGGCGCGAACCACCCGATGGGACCGCTGGAGTTGGCCGATTTCATAGGGCTGGACACCTGCCTGTCGATCATGAACGTGCTCTATGACGGGCTGGCCGACAGCAAGTATCGCCCCTGCCCGCTGCTCGTGAAATACGTCGAAGCCGGATGGCTCGGCCGAAAGGTCGGTCGCGGCTTTTACGACTATTCCGGCGACACCCCGGTACCGACGCGGTAAGAGCCCATGTCCGCATATCTGATCGCCGATCTGAACATTCACGACCCCCACCTGGCGGCCGAGTATCGACGGCAGGTCACGCCGCTGGTGGCCAAGCATGGCGGCAAGTACATCGTGCGCGGCGGCGATGTGAAGGTATTGGAAGGCGGCTGGGCGCCTGGCCGACTTGTTATCATCGAATTCCCCTCGGTCGAAGCGGCCCAGGCCTTTTACGACGATCCGGCCTATCGCCCCGTCATGGAAATTCGCCAGCAATCGTCGACCGGCGGCCTGGTCATCGTCGAAGGCATGCTCGACTGACAGCCGGCTGAGCGGCAGCCGGCTCGGCCATTCGTGCGGAAACTGCCGGGGTCTCGTGCCACCGAGGCGGTTTTCGAGACGACCTCCGCCCGATACCGTCCCCCTCTCACGTCAAAAGCCAGCCATAAAGGCCGGCCGACGAGTTTGAGAGGAAGCCTGGAGCAATGAGCAAAGTCGCCTTTCTCGGCCTCGGGGCCATGGGATCGCGTATGGCCGCCAACTTGGCGAAGGCTGGCTACGACCTGACGGTTTGGAACCGCTCGCCCAACGCCTCGGACGCGCTACGCGCCGCCGGTGCAAGAGTTGCGGAGTCGCCGCGCGACGCGGCCTCCGGCAAAGCGATCATTGTCAGCATGCTGACGGACGACGATGCGGCGCGGTCCGTTTGGCTCGATCGACAATCGGGGGCGATCCATTGTTTGGACAAGGGTGCGATAGCGATCGAATCCAGTACGGTGACGCCGGGTTGGATTGCGGAACTGTCGGGCTCAGTGCGGCAAAGGGGCGCGAGTCTGCTGGATGCTCCGGTTGCCGGATCGCGGCCCCAAGCCGAGGCGGGTGAACTGGCCTATCTGGTCGGCGGTGACGCCGACACGTTGGATGAGGCGCGCCCGGTCTTGGACGTGATGGGCGGCAAAGTCGTCCATCTTGGCCCCAACGGTCGCGGCGCCCAGTTCAAACTGGTGATCAACGCCCTGTTCGGTATCCAAGTCGCCGCCTTTGCTGAGCTGCTGGCGTTTTTGGAACGTGCAGGCTTCGACCGCGCGCAGACAACGGAGATGCTGGCAAGCCTGCCGGTCACCAGCCCCATCGCCGCCAACACGGCCAAGCTGATGCTGTCCGACTCCTATCCGCCGATGTTTCCGATCGATCTGGTTGAAAAGGACCTTGGCTATGCCGTTGCCAGTGCCAAGGCGGTTGGTAGTAACGTGCCAACGACGCAGGCCGTCCAACGGGTGTTTTCCGACGCCAAAGCAAAGGGTTATGGCGCTGACAACATCGCCGGGTTGGCCCAGCTTTTCGATCCCATGTAAGGCCAACCGTTCCACTTGGCCGAATCAAGGGCTAGATATCATGTATGGATCGACAGAAGGGTTACGGCGGGCGCGGCGGCCGGCGGGGCTATCATCACGGCAATCTGCGTGAGGCCCTGATCAACGCCGCGCTCGGCCTGATTTCGGAAAAGGGCACGGCGGGCTTCACCTTCGCCGACGCGGCCCGCGCGGCTGGCGTCAGCGCGGCGGCACCCTATCGGCATTTCCGCGACCGCGACGCGCTGATGGCGGACGTCGCGCAGCGCGGCTTCGAGCAGCTTGAGGGCGATCTGGCGCTGGCCGCGGCAAAGGGCGATCCATCGCCGGTCGCGGCCATCGACCGCATCGCGCGCGCCTATCTGGATTTCACCCGACGCGAGCCGGCGCAGTTTTCCGCGATGTTCGAGTCCGGTCAGGTGTTTACCGAGAGCAGCGAGGTGCGCCTGGCGGCCGATCGGGTCTTCAACGTCATGCTCGACGCCTGCAAGACCTTGGTGGAGACGCAACCGGCCGATCAGCGGGCGCCGGCTATGATGATCGCATTGCACATCAATGCCTTGACCCATGGCGTGGCTTCTTTGTTTGCCCGCGGCGACGAAAGCCGACGACCCATTCCCATGCCGCCCGAGCAACTGCTGGAAGCCGGCATTCTCGTCTATCTGGAAGGCCTTGGCATCAACGCGGACTGACGCGGCTGGCGCTGAAAATCGTCGTGCCTATCCCCAAATAGTGTAGGGACTTTTGCCAACGGGGCCGTGAAACTATCGGCTTTTCAAATGGTTAAAGAAAATCGTTCAACGCGAAAAAATCATTATGGCCTTCCCTTGAAAAGGGCGCATGGCTGCCAATCTATGTGAATGTCAAAAACATTAACATTGGCCGACTTGGGGCCGAACTGGAGAGTGAGGAAAGAGATGTCGAGCGTGACAGCAAAGCTGGATGATTTCGGCCTGCCTGGTTGGATCGCTGTGACAGTGCTGGCTTTCATCGTCTTTTGGCCGCTTGGGCTGGCGCTGCTGGTTTACCTTTTCTGGAGTGGACGAATGAGCTTTGGTTCCCATCGCGGCATGTGCGGCTGGAAAGGCCGCATGTCGGACAACATGCACCGCTGGCGCGATTCGCACCGCGGCCGCTACTCGAGCGGTAACGATGCCTTCGACGAATATCGCGAGCAGACCCTGGATCGGCTCGAAGAAGAGCAGAAGGAATTCCAGGACTTCCTGAAGCAGCTTCGCTCGGCAAAGGATCGGGCCGAATTCGACCAATTCATGGCCAATCGGCGCTCACGGCCGAACGGCAATGGCAATGGCGGCAGCCCGTCGACCAACGGTCCCGAAGCGCCAGAACAGCCTTCGCAGGCGTAAACACGGCAAACCCGTTTTCTTCCAGGCGGAAAGGTTGCAACAGCCTTTCCGCCATTTTTTTGCGCGGTCAGCAGCGGCAGAGAGCCCGCGAATACCGTGCAATTACCAGATCACAGGGCGATCGGGGGGATGGATCAGAGGATGAAACGAAGGCTGACGACCGTGCTCTACGCGACAGCCGATCGGACAGAATTCGACGGCGATAGCGATGTCGATGACGGTGTCTCCCTCGCTCGGCTGAACGGATATCGCACGCTGCTGGCTGA
Source organism: Pseudomonadota bacterium (assembly GCA_039819285.1). Taxonomy (GTDB): domain Bacteria; phylum Pseudomonadota; class Alphaproteobacteria; order DSM-16000; family Inquilinaceae; genus JANQGH01. Next base: position 10,547 of record JBCBSH010000118.1, on the reverse strand, counting down.
ACAGTTCGAGCAGCGCGACGGCCGGCAGGTCAATCGCTGGGGGCATGCGGTCGTCGCGGAGTTTCCCAGCGTCGTCGAGGCCGTGCGTTGTGCCATCGATGTCCAACGCGCGGTCGCCAACAAGAACGCGTCCCTGAGCCGGGACGAGCATTTGTGGTTTCGAATCGGTATCAATCTCGGCGACGTCGTCCTAGATACCGGCGACGTCTATGGCGACGGCGTCAATGTCGCGGCACGCCTGGAGGCGTTGGCGGAACCCGGTGGCATCGTGGTGTCGGGAACGGTGCATGAGCTGACCCGCAAGCAGGTCGACGCCAAGTTCGACTTCATCGGCGACAAGAAGATCAAGAATATCGACGAGCCCGTCGCCAGCTATGCGGTCCGCGCCGAACGCCGCGACGAACACGACGCGAAGGCACAAGCCGCGTCCGACGCCGAAACAGCATCAAGGCTGCAACATATTGCTGCGCGTGCCGAGGCTGCATGGGCCTGGCTGAAGGCCCAGCCCAAGTCCGTACGCTATGCGGCCGGCCTGATCGGTCTGTTCATCGTCCTGAACGCGCTGTTCGGCGGCATCGCGAACCCTTGGTTTGTCGCGCCCTCGATCCCGCTGGCGCTCTACATATTCCTGCGCGCACGCCGGCAACCGGGCAACCGAAAGCCACTGCGCCTGGCCCTCCGGGAACCGGGGCCGACGACCCGGCGCAGTTGGCCCGTTGAGACTGCGCTACCCGCTTCCAAGAGCGATCGTTGTCGATGGCAGAAGCGTCGGTCAGTCCGTGATCGGACCGGTGCCGACGCGGGGCAGGACGCGGCCGCCATCCGCCATGGCAATGACGATGATGATCTCGTCAGGCCGCGGACCGTCCGGCATCGACACGGTCATCGTGTCGAATGATCCGAATACCCAGACATCGTCCTTGTCGCCCAAGGGCACGTCAATGGCGCTGCCCATCGCGCCCAGCTTGCAGTTCGACGGAATGATTGCCTTGCCGCCGCCGACAGCCGCTCGCATTGGCTTGCCCAGCTTCGGATGAATGGTGGCCGCCCCGTGCTCCATCTGGCCGTCGATGCCAACCAGCGCGGCCTTGCCGTAGGAGCAGGCTGGCCCGTCCAGCATGGCCGCCAAGTCAGCCCCGACACGCGCGCCAGCCTCCTTGCCAAAGTCGAACAGCGGGCTGAGATCATCGACATAGCCCTGGCCGGCAAAGGGGTTACGGCAACAGACAAGCGCCGCCGCGCGACAAATCGGCCGGTCCAGCCGTTGGTCGGCCTCGGCGAAAACCAGTTCCTTGGCAAAACTGATCTTGCGGATGTCCATGTGCGTTCCCGCAGGCTCGGCACTCATTCCGCAGCGTGAGCCCGCGCACCCCTGCCCGGCAACTCGCCCCGGATGACGTAAGCGAGGGCTTGCACCACCTGTTCCGGCTGACGGGCCACGGCACAGGCCGCGCCGTCGACCTCCTTCAACGCATGGTCGTGGTCTTCCGGGTGCAGGGTGATGATCGGCTTGCCGAGCGCGGCCGCGTAACCCGCGTCGAAGGCTGCATTCCACTGCTTGTACCGCTCGCCGAAACGGACTACGACGATGTCCGCAGCCTCAAGCAGGCTGGACGTGCGGATCGCGTTCAACTGCGCGCCCTTGCGGTCGTGCCAGAACTTGCTGGCCTCAGGACCGAAGATGGCGACTCCGCAATCGTCGGAACTGGCGTGGTCGGTTACCGGCGACGACAAGTCGACCGGCAGCCCGGCGGCCGCGACGCCCGCTGTGATCCGGTCCCGCCAGTCGCTATGGATTTCTCCCGACAGGTAGACCTGCCAACGCTTGCTGCTCATCACTCCGACCTTTCCCTGGAGCCCCGGACAACCCTCCGGGACATCTTGTGACTTGATCGGTCTATCTTACGTCGAAGAACCGGGATGGGCACCGTTTTTGCTGAACAAGCCCCCCCAAATCAGCCGGCCTGGTTTAGATAGTAACGCATCAGCGCGATCGCCTCGTCGGCATGCCAATCGGCGGCGCCTTGCAACGTACCGACCCAATCGCCGCCGGCATCGATGACGACCGTCGTGGGCAGGCCGTAGGCGTCAAAGGCGCCAGGCGCGCGGCCGCTGGTATCAAAATAGCGCGCCAGATGGGACAGATCGTGCTCAACGAAGAATGGGTCGACGATCTCGGCCCCTTCCCGGTCGATCGACAGTGCCAGGACTTCGAAATCCTCTCCGCCCAAGGTCGCCTGGAGAGCGTCCAACTCCGGCATTTCGCGGATGCAGGGGCCGCACCAGGTCGCCCAGAAGTTCAGCAGAACGACCTTGCCGTCGAAATCGGCCAACGTTAAGTGGTTGCCCGCTTCGTCGGAAAAGCTAATGTCAGGCGCAGGTTGCGGGGCGCGCGGCTCGTAGGCGACAACCGCCCCCTCGACCGGCGGCCCGTCGGTGGGTGTCGCGATAACCCAAACGGCCACGCCAACCGCCACAGCCGCGACAGCAACCGCGCCCCAGCGCAGCCCGTTCGACACTCTCATCGAGACCCATCCATGGCCAAAGATCATCCTTCCAACCCCATAGATACGGACGGACCGGCGGCCAACAAGCTGTGGGGCGGCCGTTTCGCCGGCGGACCGGCCGACATAATGCAGGAGATCAACGCCTCGATCGGCTTCGATGCCAGGCTGGCGAGCCAAGATGTCGCGGGCTCAAAGGCGCATGCGGCCATGCTGGCCAAGCAAAACATCATCTCGGACAGCGACGCCAAGGCCATTATTGACGGCCTTGATGCGATCGAAGCCGACATCGCCAACGGCACGTTCACATTTTCGACAGCGCTGGAAGACATCCACATGAATGTCGAGGCGGCGCTGGCCGAACGGATCGGCCCGGCCGCCGGCAGACTGCACACGGCGCGCAGCCGGAACGACCAGGTCGCCACCGATTTTCGGCTCTACGTCCGGGACGCGCTGGACCGGCTGGATGGTGCGCTGCGTGAGGTCCAAGCTGCCATGATCGACCAGGCGGATGCCCACGCCGCCACCGTCATGCCGGGCTTTACACATTTGCAATCGGCCCAGCCGGTCACCTTCGGCCATCATCTGCTGGCTTATGTCGAGATGCTGGGCCGCGACCGCAGCCGGGTGGCGGATGCCCGCGCCCGCATGAACGAATGCCCGCTGGGCGCGGCCGCACTGGCAGGCACGCCCTTTCCGATCGATCGGCACGCGACCGCCACCGCGCTCGGCTTCGACAGGCCGACGGCTAACTCGCTCGACAGCGTCTCGGACCGGGACTTTGCGTTGGACTATCTGGCGACCGCTGCGATCGCTGCCATGCACCTGTCGCGGCTGGCGGAGGAAATCGTCATCTGGACGTCGGACGCGTTCGGCTTTGTCCGGTTGTCCGATGCGTTTTCCACCGGGTCGTCGATCATGCCGCAAAAGCGCAACCCGGACGCAGCAGAACTGGTGCGGGCCAAAACCGGCCGTGTGGTCGGCGCCTTGGTCGGCCTGTTGACGGTCATGAAAGGCCTGCCGCTCGCCTATCAAAAGGACATGCAGGAGGACAAGGAGCCGGTCTTCGATGCCGACCAGACGATCATGCTGGCCACCGCCGCCATGGCCGGCATGATCGCGGACCTGACGGTCAACAAGGAGGCCATGAGCCGGGCGGCGCAAACCGGCTTCCCGACCGCGACCGATCTTGCCGACTGGCTGGTCCGCAGCCTCGACATGCCGTTTCGCCAGGCGCACCACGTCACCGGCCGCATCGTGGCCTTGGCCGAAGACAAGGGCTGTGATTTGTCTGACCTTGACCTCGGCGAAATGCAGAAGGTCGAACCCGGCATTTCGCCAGACGTCTTTGACGTGCTAAGCGTCGAGGCCTCCGTCGCCAGCCGGGCCAGTTTCGGCGGCACCGCGCCCCACACAGTTCGTGCCGCGGTCAAGGCGGCACGCCAACGTTTTCTGGACGAGACCACCGACTAGGAGCCCGTTGCCAACCGTGTCCAATTTCCTACGCCGCTGGCGATTTCCAATGCTCGTTCTTCTGGCCGTGTCGCTGACGGTCACGGCCTGCGGCCGCCGGCCGGCCAATGTCAGTGCGCCGCAGGGTGAGGAGGAGGATACCTTCCCCGGCCGCTATCCGGCCTACTGACCGCGTCAGCGCCTCCCCCAATGACCGGTTTCGCCTATCGCGGCGGCGTTCTGCACGCCGAGAACGTGCCGCTGCCGGCCATCGCCGAGGCGGTGGGCACGCCTTGCTATGTCTATTCGACGGTCATCCTGCGGGACCGGTATCGCGCCTATGCCCAGGCGCTCGGACCGCTCGGCGTGCGCGTCTGTTATGCCCTGAAGGCCAACTCCAACCAGGCGATCCTGCGCCTGTTCGCCGAGGAAGGCGCCGGCATGGATGTGGTCAGCGACGGCGAGATGCGCCGGGCCCTTGCCGCCGATGTCGCGCCCGATCACATTGTCTTTTCCGGTGTCGGCAAGACCCGCGGGGAGCTGGTCGCCGCGCTGACGGAAAATCTAGCCCAAATCAACGTGGAATCGCGCGAGGAACTGGCGCTGCTGAACGAGGTCGCGGGCTCTCTGGGTCGGCGGGCGCCGGTTGCGCTGCGCATCAACCCGGACGTCGATGCCCGCACCCATGCCAAGATCACGACGGGCCTGCGCGAGAACAAGTTCGGCATCGATATCGACCACGCAGCCGAAGTCTATCGCCAGGCGGCCAAGCTACCGAACATCGCGCCGCAAGGGCTTGCGATGCATCTCGGCAGCCAGTTACTGGACCTCACGCCCTATCGTGACGCTTACCGCAAGCTGGCGGACCTGGTTGGCGCGCTGCGCGCCGATGGGCTGACCGTCGACAATCTCGATCTCGGCGGCGGCATCGGCATCAGCTACCGCGCTGGTGAATCCCCGCCGGATCTCGCAGCGTACGCCGAAATCGTGCGCGAGATCCTGGCACCGCTCGGCTGCCACATGATGGTCGAACCCGGTCGGTCCCTGGTCGGCGATGCCGGCATCCTGCTCAGCCGCGTGATCTATCGCAAGCACGGCCTCAGCCGCGATTTCCTGATCGTCGACGCGGCGATGAACGATCTCGTCCGTCCCGCCATGTACGACGCCTGGCACGAAATTTTGCCCATCGCCGAACCGGCGCCGGATGCCGAACGCTCGGCGGTCGACATTGTTGGTCCGGTTTGTGAGAGCGGCGATACCTTCGCCAAGGAGCGTGACGTGCCGCCACTCACCGACGGTGATCTGCTCGCGTTCTCGCAAGCGGGGGCCTACAGCGCGGTCATGGCCTCGACCTACAACTCCAGACCGCTCGTTCCTGAGGTTTTGGTTCAGGACGCGGCCTTCGCGATCGTCAGAAAGCGGCCCACTTTCGAAGAGATGATCGCCCTGGAGACATCGCCGCCCTGGCAAATGGGCTGAAAAGGCACCAAACTTAGTCAATGAGCGACGCCCCGCATCGCCACCCGTCTCGACACCGCCTTGCTATCGCCCTGGCATGGCTGGCGCTGGCGTGGGAGGCCGCCTGGCCGCGGCTTTGGCCGCCGGTCGCGGTGGTGCTGGTCTTTGTCATTCTGGCACTCTTCGACCTTCCGGCGCTGCTGCCTTGGTGGGCGCACTGGCTGGTGCTGGCCGGTTTTGCCGGCGCGACGCTGTACCTGCTGGGTCGTGGCTGGCGCCGGTTTCAGTGGCCCGGCAGGGGCAAGCCCGCACGGCGGGTCGAGTTGGCCTCGAACTGGCGGCATCGTCCCTTGACCGGCGCCGACGACCAGCAGATGGCCGGAACGACCGATTCCGGCAGCCGCTCGCTCTGGCAAACATACCGGCAGGACCTCGGTCGACGGCGCAACGGCTTGCGCGTCGGTTGGCCCCATCCCAGTACCGCCATGCCCGATCGTTTTGGCCTGCGGCCGATGCTGGTGCTGACGCTGTTCATCGCCTTGGTTGTCAGCGGCGGGGACCGCATGGACCGGCTGGCCTTCGCCCTTTCGCCGGGCACCGGTGCGGCCGCTGCTTCTGTTCCCGTCGCGCTCGATCTGTTCCTGATGCCGCCGGACTACACAAGGCTGCCGCCGCTTTATCGGACCGGCGGCGTGGACGAGGCCGACCTGACGGGGCCGGTCGGCAGCGTGCTGATGGCCCGAGTGTCCGGCGCCCGGTCATCGCCGGAGATGCGCCTTGGCGCACAGTCCTTTGCCTTTTCGGCGTTGGATGCCGACGGCTACGAGGTCGAGGTGTTGCCGCGAGACAGCGGCCAGATCTCGATTGAGGCCGGCGGCACGGAGCTGGGCAGTTGGTTCCTGACCCTGACGCCGGACAATCCGCCGGAGATAGCGTTCGCCGAACCGCCAGAAGCGACCAGCCGCTGGGCCACGCGTATCGCCTGGCAGGGCGAGGATGAATTCGGCATCACGGCCATCCGCCTGCATATCGAACTGGCCGAGACCGCGCTTGAGATCCTCAACCGGGAGCCGGAAGTTTTTATTCTAAGCGAGCCACTTCGCCCGCCAACCGAAACGGACGGTATCGCCTTTCAGGACCTGACCCCGCACCGATGGGCTGGCTTGCCGGTCGTGATGCGGCTGGAGGCCGATGACGGCGCGGGCCAGACGGGGCGCAGCGCGCGGGTCGAAATGACCTTGCCCGAACGGGCTTTCACCCATCCGGTAGCGCAGGCAATCATCGACCAGCGCCGTAGGCTGATGCGCGACATCACCCAGGCCGGCTTCGTGGCCGAGATTCTGCAGGACCTGTCGCTCAGGCCCAACCGGTTCGGTCACGACATCGTCGTTTTCATGGCCTTGCGCACGGCGGCGCGGCGCCTGGAATGGTCGGACGACGTCACAACCTCGGCCGAGCCGGTCGTCGCGCTCTTGTGGGAAACCGCGTTGCGGCTGGAGGATGGCGACCTGTCGCTGGCCTTGGACCGCTTACGCGACGCGCAACAGGCGCTGCAGGAAGCGCTTGAGGGCGACGCCAGCGATGAAGAAATCGCTCAGTTGATGGAAGAGCTGCGCGCGGCCATGGATGCCTATATGGAGGCGATGGGCCAGGACCTGATGGAGCGGCTGGAAAGCGGCGAACTGGGCGAGCTTCAGTTCGGCGATCCGCAACAGATGATCGATCGAAGCCAGCTCGACGAGATGATGAACCAGATCGAGGAGTTGGGCCAGTCCGGCGCCCGTGAAGAGGCCAGCGAGTTGCTGTCCCAACTGCAGCAAATGATGGAAAACCTGCAATTGGGCATGCAGATGGCCCAACCCGGTCAGCAGTCCCAAGGGCTGGAGATGCTGGAGGATCTGCAGGCGCTGACCCAGGCCCAGCAGCAATTGCTCGACCAGACGTTTCAGCAGGCCACGCGGACGCCGCGCGGCGACCCCGGCGATCAGCAGTTCAGCCGGGAAGCCGGGCAAGTCCAAGAGGCGCTGCGCCGCCAGCTTGGCGACACCATGCGCCGGCTGGGTGAAATGATGGGCGACATACCGGGCGAACTCGGCCGCGCCGAACTGTCGATGCGCGATGCCGAGCGTGCCTTGGGTCAAGGGGCGCCGCGTCGGGCGACAGACCCCCAGATGGAAGCGCTCGATCAGCTGCAACAGGGCATGCAGGGCTTTGCCGAACAACTGATGGAACAGATGGCCCAGCAAGGCCAGGGCGTGCAGCCGGGACAGGTGCTGCCCCAGCGCGGACAGGGCGAGGACCCGCTGGGCCGCCGGGTCGACGGCGATGGCGGCATCTCGACCGACGGCATGGACCTGCCGCCCGCGTCGGCCGTCGACCGGGCGCGTGGCATTCTGGACGAATTGCGCCGCCGCGCCGGCGAGCGGCAGCGTCCACAGGACGAACTGGACTACATCGACCGTCTGTTGCGACGGTTTTAGGCGGCCTTAGCCCGGGTCTTGGGGCGCGAAGGCGACGGACGCGTCAACCGCGCCATCCGGCCAATCCTCGATCACGAGTTCAAAGTCCATGGTTTCCCCGGCCTCAAGGCTGCGCGAGGCAAGCGTAACGGCATGGCTCACCAGTGCGGCCCCCTCACCGTCTCGCAGTGTGACCTCCAACGGCGCAAGACGCCTTGCATGATCCGCCCCATTGACGATGGCGCCGGAAATCAGCAGGTCTTCGCTATCGCCTAGCGCAACCACTAGATCCTCGATCCGCAGTGCCGGCTGAAGTTCCGGGTGGTCCGCCAACACGGCGGGATCGACGGGCAGGCCAATGGCCTCATAGACGACGATCGCGGGCGGATAGAACCGAACCACATCGTCCCTGGCGACCGCGCCCAAAACAATCACGGCGCCAACCAGCAATACCAGTAGGGTCCAAAACGCCGCCGGCACGCGCGAGCGGCGCAGGACGACGGTTGACGGCAGTTGACCGCTGACCGGCGGATACGGGTCGGGCGACGGCGCCCGATTGGGCTCGTCAACCGGCGCTTCGGATCGCGACGCCGTCAGATCCGGCCCGGTCGCGGGCTCCGGCGTTGGCCCGGCAACAGGCTGCGTTTCCGCCCCATTCGGTGAAACCACACTCTCTGGCGGCCGACGCGCGAACCAGACATGGTGGCATCGCACACATTTGACGCGCCGGCCGGCATCACCAAGCTGAACCGGGTTCACCAGGTACCGGGCCTGGCAGCTTGGGCAACTTAGGATCATCGACGTCCTGCTCGAACTCGGGACCACTCGGGCGGAGGATAAGTGCCGCGTAACGGCCGCGCAAGCGGACACGCGGGGACCCCAAGCCCGGAAGACAGGTCGCTAGACGTGCGGAATCGGTCGTGCCATCTTGCGGCCAAGGGTTTCAAAGAATCGCTTACGTCAGTCACTTAAGCCAGTGAACCGGGTAGAACCGCTTATCCGATTCGACCATGTCGGCCTGCGCTACGGCTCGGGGCCGGAGGTCTTGCGTGACCTGACGTTCACGGTTCCGGCGGGCGCCTTCGCCTTCGTCACGGGCCCAAGTGGCGCCGGGAAGAGCTCCCTGATCCGCCTGATGCATTTGAGCCACCGGCCGTCCCGCGGCCTGATTCGGATGTTTGGGCGCGATATGGCCACCCTGGCAAAACGTGACCTGCCAGCCATTCGTCGGCGGATCGGCGTGGTTTTTCAGGACTTTCAACTGCTGAACCACCTGTCGATCGTGGACAATGTCGCCCTGCCTCTAAGACTGGCGGGCTCCAACGGCGACGGCGTCCGCAGCCATGTGTTGGATCTCTTGCGCTGGGTCGGTTTGGGCGATCGGCTGGAAGCGTCGCCGGCAACCCTGTCAGGCGGTGAGCAGCAACGGGTCGCAATCGCCCGTGCGGTGATCAATCGACCCGACCTACTGCTCGCCGACGAGCCGACCGGCAATGTCGACGACGAGATCGGCATGCGGCTGATGCAGCTATTCGAGGAGCTGCACAAGCTGGGCACGACGGTGATCGTGGCGACCCATGATCAGGACTTGATCGAACGGCTTGGCCATTCGGTGATGAGCCTGCAGGACGGCTATCTCTATCCCGGCCTGGCCAAGGCCGAGGCCGCGTCATGACCGCCCGTCCCGCCAGCCGGTCACGCGCGAACGACCGCAAGATCGGTCGCGGGCTGGACATACCGCTCGGCACCGGCGGCCCCGACCGGTTCCTGGCATGGCTGTTGGCGCCGATGACCTATCTCGCCATCTTGGCCGTCGCGGTGGCCTTGCTGGTCGGCGACTTGCTGGCCCATTGGGACAACGCGGCGGCCGGCGTCATCAGCGTGCAGGTGCCGCCCATCGGCGACCGGATCGCGACGACGGCCCGCGTTGGCCAGATCATGGACATTATCGAGGAGGTCGATGGTGTCGCAAGCGTGCGCGCCTTGCCACCAGACGAAACCGTCGAACTTCTGGAACCCTGGCTGGGCGACGCCGCGATCCTGGCGGAATTGTCCCTGCCGGTGATGCTGGATGTTCGCGCCGACGGCCCGGAAGCCGTCGACATTATCGCCTTGACCGCAACGATGCATGAGATCGATGCCGAAATCACGGTCGATGATCACGGCATTTGGCTGGATCAGATCCTCGGTGCCGCCGAGACCGTCGGCGCGATCGCGCTGGCGTCCCTCGGGCTTGTGGCGCTGGCAATCCTGACGTCGATCGTTCTGGCGGCGCGCGCGGGCTTCGCAATCCATCGCCAGACCATAGAGATCCTGCACCTGATGGGGGCCACCGACCGTTACATCGCCCGCCAGTTCCAACGGCGGATGCTGTCGCTGACGCTGCGCGGCGCGTTGGCCGGCCTGGTGATCGCCGCGATCACGCTTATCGCCGTGCATTTCCTCATCGGCCCGGTGCGCGTTCCGCTCACCCATGCCCCGACCCTGGATCTGCTGGACTGGGTGCTGCTGTGTCTCGTCGTGCCCATCACCGTCGGCGTCGGCTGGGCCGTCTCGCGCCTGACGATACTGGCCTCGCTGTCGCGTTTGCCATGACCCGGCGGCCATCGCGCCCCGGATGGCGGCGCACCGTGCGCCGAACCTTCGTCGCGGCGCTGATTGTCATCGTGATCTG
>JBCBSH010000117.1:0-14128 GCA_039819285.1 Pseudomonadota bacterium | reverse complement strand
AAGAAAGCGCCAGCGAGACGGCCGGCACGTAGGTGATGATCGCCAAGGCCGCGATCTGAGCGGCCAGGAACGGCAGGATGCCGCGATAGATCGCGCCGAGATCGGACGAGATCACCGACTGGGCGACGAAGATGTTGAGGCCGAAGGGCGGGGTGAACATACCGATCGACAGGTTCACGGTCATGATGATGCCGAAATGGATCGGGTCGATGCCCAGATGCGCGATCACCGGCATCAGGATCGGCGTCAGCACCAGGATGGCGGAGGTCGGGTCCAGCACGCAGCCTAAGAGCAGCAGCAGGATGTTGATGGCGATCAGGAAGCTGACCGGGGTCAGGTCCATCTCGACGATGGCAGCGACCAGCCCTTGCGGGATGCCGTTGACGGTCAGGATGTAGGAGAAGACGCCGGCGGCCGCGACGATGACCAGAATCTGGGCGGTGAGATAGGCCGCCTCGGCCGCCGCCTCGATGATGCCACGCAGGTTCAGCGTGCGGTAGACGAACAGGGCCACCAGCATGGCATAGAGACAGGCGACGCCGCCCGCCTCCGTGGGCGAGAACCAGCCGGCATAGATGCCGACCAGGATCAGCGCCGGCATCAGCAAGGCCGCCCAGGCGCGCTTGGTTGCGTGCAGGAACAGCTTGAACCGGAAGCCCTGTTGAGGTGCTGCGTGGGTGCGTGCGGCCCAGATCAGGATATAGCCCATCATCAGGGCGGCGATCAGCAGGCCCGGCAGCAGGCCGGCCTGGAACAGGCGCGGGATCGACTGCTCGCCGCTGGCACCATAGAGGATCATGGCGATGGAGGGCGGCACGACGATGGCGATGGAGCCGCTGGAGGCGATCAGGCCGAGCGAGAAGCGCTTGCCATAGCCCTGCTCTATCAGCTTGGGGTAGAGCGTGCGGCCGGTGGCGGCGACCGTGGCGGGGCTGGAGCCGGAGACCGCACCCATCAGGGTCGCCGTACCGACGGTGGCCATGCCCAGACTGCCGCGCACATGGCCGGTCAGCGACAGCACCCAGTCGACCAGCCGGTCGGCAATGCCGCCGCGCCCCATCAACTCGCCGGCGAAGATGAAGAACGGCACGGCCAACAGCGCGAACTTGTCGACGCCGCCGAACATGACCTGGGGCAGGACCATGGCCGGCATGGGCATGAACAGCAGCAGCGTGACCGTCGCGCCGGCCAGCAGGACGGCGAAGACCGGGACGCCGAAGACGAACAGCGCCACGGGCAGGGCCAGCAAGGTCCAGGTCAAGTCTCACGGTCCCCGCCGCCAGTGAGGTCAAACAAGCGGCGCACTTGGCCAAGGGCGAGCAGCAGCGCGACCAGGGCGGTCGCCGCAAGGCCAATGGCGATGGCGGCGTGCGGCACGACCATGGGAATGCCGAGCGCCATGCTGCGCTGGCCGATCTGGCCCAAGCGGCCGATGATTTCCCAGGACTGCAAGGCGACATAGAAGCAGAGCGCGGCGATGATCAGGTTGATCAGCATCGCGCGGCCAGCCCCGAACCGGCCGGCGAACAGCCCCCCGGCAAGATCGAGCCGCAGATGGCGCCCCTCCGCCGTCACCAGCACCACGCCTGCGAACACCAGCCAGACCATGGAGAAGACCAGCACCTCGTCGGCGCCGGTGATGGCGTATCCGAACAGATAACGGCCGGCGGCATTGGCCACGTTCAGCAGCACCATGGCGATCAACAAAAGGCCGAGTGCCCAGCGCAGGGCCACGCGGCCCACGCCCAAAACCCCGTGTTTCGTGGCCGGCCGGGCGGTCATTGCGCGCCTAGGTCGGCACCGCCCGCGAATAGGCCGGCAACGCGGCAACTCTTTGCTGCCAGGCGCGCAGATGGTCGAGCGCCGGCAGGTCGATCGGGAAGTTCAGGCAACGCGGAATGATCGGACCCAGGCAATACTCGGCCAGCGAAACCGCGTCGTCGGCGAGCCAGTCGCGCTCGGCCAGGGCGCCGTCCAGGATCGTCAACTGCGCGCCCAGTTCCTTCGCATTGGCGTCGAAGCCGGCGCCCCGTTCCGCCGCATCCAGCCGGCTACCCTTGAACACGGCCAGGTAAGGCGGGTTGAGCGAGGCCAGTTGCCAGTCCATCCAGCGTTCGACCTGGGTGCGCGCGGCCGGGTCGGCGGGATAGAGAGCGCTACCAGCCTTGGTGGCCAGATAGCGCAGGATCGTGTTCGATTCCCAGATCACCAGATCGCCATCAACCAAGGTCGGCACCTTGGCGGTCGGGTTCATCGCCAGATAGGCGTCCGTCTGCGTGTTCTCGAACTGGCGGCCGTAATCCTCGCGCTCGTAGTCCAGGCCCAGCTCCTCCAACAGGAACAGGACCTTTTGCACGTTGCCGGACGTTTTGCGGCCGAGAAGGCGGATCATAGGGGAAGCTCCTAAAGTAAGGTGTACTGTCAGTCCTTGAGCGGCTTGTAAGCGACCGCATCCATCTCAATGCCGGTGGTTATCACCGCCCGCGCCTCGACCGTCGTGCGCGAGACATTGCCGTCGGGGAAATACTGTTTGAACACGCCGTTGTAGCGGCCGAAATCGCGCGCATCCTCGAGATAGGTGGTGATCTTGACCACGTCGGCGAGATCCGCGTCTTCCTCGGCCAGCACCCGGCGGATCGCCTCCAGCGTCCATTTCGTCTGCTCCTCGATCGTGCCGCCGCTCATGACGCCGTTCTCGTCCTTGGCGACCTGACCGGAGACATAGATGAAGTCACCGGCGCGCACGGCCGGGTGAAACGGCAGATTGGGATTGCGCTTGCCGATCGGGTACTTGTCGGCCCGTTTGCCGCTGTCGGACATGGGAGGCTCTCCCGTCAAAAGACGCTGGTTTCAATGATGTCGACGCCGCGCTGGCGGTCGATCAGATAGATCAGGCCCCGCTCGTCGATGGTGACATCGTTGGAGGACGAGCGCTCGGCGCCGTTCGGCGGGTCCGGCTGGTAGTGGCCGACCTCCTTGGGCTGATAGGGGTCGGCGATATCGAACAGGCGCAAACCCTGGGCGAACCAAGCGAACGGGATGATGGTGCCGTTGAACCGTTCCGACGGCTGGTGGCAGCCGGTCATGGGCGGCTGGGGCGATCCGTCCGGGTCGATGCCGGGCACGTTGATGGTGCTGATGGGCAGCGGCAGCCGTTCCTCGGTGATGTCGAAGACCCACGCAAAGGCAGGCGCCGAAGGCCACAGCTTGGCCACGTCCTCATCCGCCACGACCATGATCTGACGCCCCTTGAGCGGGTCGGGGATGCGCAGGCAGGTGTGCGTCGGGTGGGGGTAGGCGGGGCTGGTATTGAGCTGACTGACCAGCTTCGGCTGGGACATATCCTCGATATCGAGGATGAACAGGCCGTGATGCCAATAGCTGACATAGAGCCGGTTGCCGTGGCGGAGCGGGTGGTGACAGCGCGGCGGCACCCAATCGTTCCAAGGGTAGTGCTCGCCGCCGGCCTGCCATTGACCGGGAATCCACCAGCGGCCGACTTCCGTTGGGCTCGACGGATCGGCCAGGTCCAGGATCATGCAGAAATTGCCGACATAGCCGTCGGCGGTCGGCGAGATGTAGGCGTAGCGGCCATCGAAGTCGAAGCGGTGCACGCCCCTGCCCCCCGTCCGCCATTTGGTGATCAGTTTCGGGTCGGACGGCTTGGAGACGTCGTAGATGCCCAGGCCGCCGCCGAAACCGGCATCCCCGTCCTGCCCCTGCCGCTCCTGATTGACCAGCATCACATCGTTGGCGACCCGGACCTTATGGGAATGCCAGCCGGTGGGCATGTCGATCCGTGCCAGCGGCTTCGGCTTCGTGGGATCGGACACATCGACGATCGACGTGCCGGAGGGGTAGCGCATATGGCCGATGTATAGGGTCGTGCCTTCGACCCAAACCTGGCCGCCACCCGGACAGTCGACATGACCGACAAGCTTGGTATTGCGCGCATCGGCCATGCCGGCGCTCTCCTGAGTTTACGGGATCAAGTGCGGGCGATCAGGACTTGCCTTCCAGCGCCTTGCGAACGGCGACAAAGGCGGCGGCACGTTCGCCGCGCAGCCGCTGGATGTCGTCCGGTGTGTAAGAGAAGATGCCCGACCCGGTCTTCTGGCCCAGATTGCCGTCCTTGGTGCGGTCGGTGATGTAGGGCGAGACGTCCGGCCGGTTGCACAGCTCGGCATTCAAATAGCTGCCGACGGCCTGATAGATGTCGAGGCCGGCCATGTCCAGTAGCGCCATCGGGCCGATGATCGCGAGCTTATAGCCGATGCCCCACTGGACGCAGGTATCCAGCCCTTCGGCGTCTATCACGCCCTGTTCAACCAGATCCACCGACTCACGCATGATCGCGTAGAGGATGCGGTTTTCCACGAACCCGGCGACATCCTTCTTCACCACGACGGGCAGCAGGCTCAGCCCCTTGATTGTGTCGCACATCCAGTCGACGGTGCCCTGATCCGTCTGGCCGCCGGCGATGACCTCGATCATCGGGATGATCATCGGCGGGTTCGACCAGTGCATACCGATGACACGCCCGGGGTTGGAATTGCCCTCTTGCAGCTTGGTGATCGGAATGCCCGACGTGTTGGACGCCAGTACGCAGTCCTTGGAGACGTGTTTGTCCAACTCCGCGAAAACAGCCGCCTTGATCTCCAGCTTTTCCGGCACGGTTTCGACGACCAAGCCAACACCGTCCACGGCCTCGGCCAGGTCGGTGTGGTAGGAGATGTCGTCGGCGGAACCCTTGTCGGGCATGCCAAGCCGGCCCAGCACACCGAAGGCCATGGCGACCATGCCGGGCGCCTTTTCCAGCGCCTCGGCACTGGTGTCGTACACCCGGATCTTCATGCCGCCGCGCGCCAGCGTGGCCGCGATACCGGGCCCCATGGTGCCCAATCCAATTACCGCCGCAATGGTCATCTCAAAGCCTCCTTGTCGTCAGGGCGTCTCGGTCGCGCCGAGCGCCCCCACTGTCATCGCATCTTGGGTGTTAGACGAGCGAAACCGTATCGCCCGAGCCGTCGCGGCCCCATTTTTTGTAGAAGCCCAGCTTCTTCAATGTCGGCTCGTCGCTGGCGACGAACAGAATCGCCGGATCGGTGTCCGAGCCGTTGACATGCTGGCACCATTCGCCGCCCGGAACCGCCAACGTGTCGAACTCCTGCCAATCGAAGCGCTGGTCGCCGATGATCGAATACCCGCTGCCTTCGAAGGGCGCGGCAAGCAGACTGGCGGTCTGCTTCAAAGGCTGCGTTTTCTCGCCCGGCCGCAGCATCTGGGCGAAGAATGTCACGGTCTTGTAGACGGGGCCGCCGGTCGTCGGATCGGTGTATTCAACCATCAACGCCTCGTACGGGTCGCCGTCCCAATCCCTGTGCTTTTCCAGGATCTCGCGCATCGGCGCCCACCGATAGAGATACATCGGCGACGCCGCGCCCGTACCGCGATGATGGCTGACGAAGCGGGGCGTATAGCCGCCGGACTCGTAAATGCGGGCGGAATAGTCGGACGGGAAGCGCGCGCTTTGCTGCTTGGCCACGACCATCTTGCCGTCCTTCACCTCCTTGTAATCGTGATCGAAATAGATCGCGTTCAAGATCTCGACCAAGGGCAGGTCCAAGACGGACAGGTTGACGGCCGGTTCGTCGCCCGTGTTGCCGTGATTGTGCCAGGTATCGTGCGGGGTCAGCACCAGATCGCCGGGGCCGAAGGTGATGTCCTCGCCCTCCACGCCGGTGAAGTTCATCTCGCCCGTCAGGCCGAAACGGATCGCGTTGGGCGAGTGCCGGTGCGGCGGCATCACCTCGTGCGGGTCGTTCAACCGATAGGCGGTGTAAAGCGTCGAGACGGTCGCGCGTGTCGGCGCCAGACCCGGATTGACCAGGACGAGCGAGCGGCGCTCGGAATCATCCATGGTCACCAGTTCCGCCGAGCGCTCCAGCAACGGGCCGATCTGATCGCGGTAGCGCCAAAGATATGGCACCGCCCGCTTGGTCGCCATCAGCTGCTTGACTTCGTCGTGCGCGACATCCGTAGTCGTCGCCCAGAACGGAAACATGTGAGCGTTGAAAACATCGTCATAAAGGGCGCCAAGCGCTGCCTCGCGATTGCTGTCCGTTTTGTCTATGACTGTGGTGTCAGCCATGGTCCGATCTCCTCGATCAACGCTGTTTCTCACCGCACGCCCCGGGGCGTGCGGATATGAATGACGTTCCCGACATCCCCCAGGCGGGTTTATGGCGGGCTTTACAGGCCAAACAGTATGGACCGGGTTTTGCATTGTCAAACTGTGAGATGTGTTTACCATTATATGAGAAGATCGATTTGGTCCGATAGTTTTGTCAGCGATGTAATTCAACCCTCGCTCGTCAGCCGGCAAAGCGGCGATCACGGTTCACGTCCGAAGGCGATGACGAGAGGGATAGAGATTTTACAAAGGGATTTGGGAGGTGCCTGTGGCACGTACCGGTCAAAAAACGTCAGGAACCGGAAGCTCACGCAAGGTGTTGCGCCTGCTGATGAGCTTCGACGAAAGCCGCCCGTCGGCGACGGCGGAGCAATTGGCCATGTCGGCCGACGTCCCCCTCTCAACCGCCTATCGCTACATCTCGTTGCTGCGTGAGGTTGGCCTTTTGGAGGAAGGGCCGTCGAACACCTATGTCGTGTCCGTGCGCGCCCTGCCCCTGGCCCGCGCCGCGCTCGCCGCGCACCCGCTGGCGGAGAAAGCCATGCCGATCCTGCGCGCCATCACCGAAGCCTGCGGCGAGACAAGTCTGCTGCTAAGGCGCGTGGCGCAAAGCGCCGTGTGCGTGGCGCGCTCAGAAAGCCCGCACCCGGTGCGTCTGTCCTTCGATGTCGGACGGGCCATGCCGTTGCATCGCGGCGCGGCCGCAAAGATCCTGCTCTCCGCCCTGAACCAGCAGGAGCTGGAGCACTATCTCCGGACCTTGCCAGCCGACGATGACACCGACCGCGCCGAACTGGATCAGGAGCTGGCCACAATCCGGACGAGAGGCTGGAGCGTCAGCCACGGCGAAGTCGACCAAGGCATCTGGGCGGCCGCGGCGCCCGTGGCGGACGGCAAGGACGTGGTCGGCGCGCTGACCGTAGCGGGCCTTGCTCAGAACATCGATGACAAGCGACGCCATGAGATCCTGGATAGTGTCAAGACCGCCGCCCAACAGCTCAGCGAACAGGCGTCACGTATGCGGCTTTAGACCTTAAACTTGGCTATGAACAGGTCGCCGGCACTGTTGGCAAGCCGGTCGATATCCGAGGAGGAAGCTTCCTTTCCCGACAGAACCGCCGGCCACAGGCAGCGCCCTTTGACGAAAGCCGAAAGGTCGGCGGCGGTCGTTTCGGCCACCGTACGATCGATTGCTCCCGCCTCAACCGCCGACGCAAAGAATGCATCGACCGGCGAGGTTTTTTCGATCTGCGCCATCATGCCGCCGATCAGATCGGGATTGCGCATCCATTCGCCGATTACCAGTCGACCCATGCGCACGGCGTGGGGGTTGGCATAAGGCCTTGCCAGCCTGCGGGCCAGCCGTTCGAGTTGGACGGACACGTTCTCATCTGGATCAAACTCGCACGGCGCATCATCGGCAAATAGACTGCCGGTGCGCTGTATGATCTCCAGAAACAGCGCCTCCTTGCTGGGGAAGTAGTTGTAGAGCGTGCGTTTGGAGACATGGGCTCGTTCGGCGATCCGGTCCATGTTGGCGCGGGTGAAGCCGCCCTCCTGAAACTCCTCGATCGCGGCGTCCACGACCTGGTCAAGCTTTCTTGGCGCTCGCGCCATCACCTCGCTCCTTTCGGCCCGTCGCCGTCCTTCCGAACAATTTTGCACTCATCCGTTTACAATGCGAGGGCAATCCCTATATGTGCACTCGCGAGTGTAATTTCAGATGTCGCCCGCACAGCAATCTCACAAAGGACGCACGCGATGAAGTACCAATCCCTCGGGAACACCGGCCTTTATGTCTCAAACCTGACGCTTGGCGCCATGACCTTCGGCCGGACCGACGATGATCGAATGGCCGCTCAGTTGATCGGCGCCACCGGTCAGGCGCTCGCCGAAAAGATGGTGGATATGGCCATTGAGGCCGGCGTCAACTTTTTCGATACCGCCAACATCTATCACGAGGGCGACTCGGAAATCGCCCTCGGCAAGGCGCTGGGCGACAAGCGTAAAGATGTGGTGATCGCAACCAAACTGCACGGTCCGATGGGCCGTGACATGAACAATGTCGGCCAAAGCCGGATCGCGATCATGCGTGAGGTTGAGGACAGTCTGAAGCGGTTGGGCACCGACTGGATCGATCTCTATCAAGTCCACTCGTTCGACGAAACCACACCGTTGGAGGAAACCCTGCGTGCGCTCGATGATCTGGTGCACCACGGCAAGGTCCGCTATCTCGGCCTATGCAACTATTCGGCATGGCGTATCGCCCAGGCGGACGGGTTGGCGCGCCTGTTGGGGACGGAACGCTATTGCTCGGTGCAGGCCTACTACTCTCTGGTCGGGCGTGAGTTGGAGCGCGATATCTTGCCGGCCGCCCAGGGGCTTGGTCTGGGCACGATGATTTGGAGCCCCCTGGCCGGCGGCTTTCTGAGTGGCAAATACACACGCGATGGTGCAAGCAAGGGGCGGCGTCAGGCCTTCCAGTTCCCACCGGTCGATCCCGATCGTGGTTTCGCCATTCTGGACGTGGTTAACGATATCGCCCAGCAGCGCGGGGTCACTGCCGCCGAAGTGTCGTTGGCCTGGCTGCTGCACAAGCCGGGGGTGACAACCGTTATTATGGGCGCCAAGAATGAAAACCAGCTAACCTCCAATCTGAAGGCTGCCGACCTGGAACTGTCTGAGAATGAGATGACACTGCTGGACGAAGTCAGCCAACTGGTAGCGGAATATCCCGGTTGGATAACCTCGTTCTCGTGGCAGCGCGGCAAGACGATGGACCAGGCTGCCGCAGAGGCCTTGGCCTCTACCGCGAAGAGATAACGAGCAACGATGACTGACCCCGCAAGGCGACGCCGCGAGCGTAAGCGGTTCCCTCTCCTCGTCGCCTTGGTCGCGGTCGCCTTGTTGGGCCAGTCCATTATGCTCGTCGCATCGGCCGAAGACTGGACCGAAACGAACCTCACCATCGTCAACGGCTCCGACGAACGCCCGCTGATATGCCAGTTCCTGCTGGCACACTGGTTCGAAGTGTCCCTCGGTCCGATCCGCGATGGCGCCGAGGCGACCCAGATGCTCGCTGTCCGGGCGGCCACCGGTGATGTGGCGATCGTCAATACGGTCGGCGACCACATGGCCGTGGAACGCCTGATGTGCGGTGAGCCGGGCGCCGACCGCGCGCATTGGTCGGAACCGTCGGTCGATCGCCTGCGACATGGCGATAATCGGCTGACACTTCGTTGTCGCCCGGACGCTGCGGGTGCAGACTGCCAGTTCGAGTAGCAGCAGGTCGGCGAACGGGCGCTTGGAAAGCATTGCAATAGCTCGGCCGGGCCGGTACGGTTTTACCAGAAAACGCAAATGCGTTTTCACATTGTGAAAATCGATGCGACCGCCTCGGGTTGTCAACATGGCGGTCACATCAAACGCGGGGCGTCCGGTCAGAAGAGGCGCCGTGCCACAGGACAAGAGGGGGTATCATGGCTTACCGAGCAGTTCGAAACACCTTTCTGACGACCATGGCGGCGGCCGGCGCGCTGACCATCGCGGCCGGGCCGGCCCAGGGGCAGGTCGAAATCATCGCCGTTATGACGCCTGAGCAAGGCACGGATTTCGGCTGGAACCAGCAAGGCGTTGACGCGGCGCGGGCGGCCGGTGAGGCCATGGGCGTCCAGGTCATCACCGCCGAGGGTCTGGGCTATGGCGACGTCCGCCCGACCTTGCGCGAACTGGCCGGTGAAGGCGCGGACCTGATCATCGCCCACGCCTCCGGCTACAACACGGCGGCGCCGGAGGTCGCCCACGAGACGGGCGTCGCGGTCGCGATCGTCGACACGCCGGAGGCCGTTGAGCCCGGCCTGATCGCCGATTACACGCTCAGCGGTCATGACGGCGCCTATTTGGCCGGCATCCTGGCGGCAAACATGTCGCGCAGCGATACGGTCGGCATCGTCGTGTCGGGCGAGCCCCCGTCCTGGAACAGCCAATCGGCCGGCTTCGCGCTTGGCGCGCGGGCGGCCAACCCGGACATCGACATTATCTATGCCGTGATCGGCCCGGCCGCCTATGCCGATGCCGCGGGCGGTCGCCGCGTGACCGAATCCGTCATCGCGGCCGGTGCGGACATCATCTTCGGCCAAGGCAACGGCTCGACCTTCGGCATGTTGCAAGCGATTGAGACCACGCCGGCAGCGGATGGCGATCAGGCCTGGTTCATCGACGTGATCGGCGACAAGTCGTCCATCGACACCGGTTTCCTCCTGTCGTCGGTGGTGTGGAATCTTGAGCCGGTCTACACGGCGATGATCGACGACCTGAACAGCGGCGACTTCGGCGCGGTCGACTACGAGATCGGGCTTGTGGATGACTCCGTTATGCTGTTGCAGACCGAGTACATTCCGCCGGCAACCTGGACCGAACTCATGGAGGTCCGCCAGGCAATCATCGACGGTGCGGTCGAAGTCCCGGCGATTTTCGACGCGCAGGAGGTTCGTGCGCTGATGACCACGGTCGACGCGAGCGAGTAGCGTTTTGCTTGAGGGGCCGGGGCGGCTAACGTCGTCCCGGCCATTTTTTTGTCGTTAAGGTCCAGTTTCGCCGATGACCCATTCGTCGCCCGCGGCCACGGCTGAAACCGGCGCCAAAGAGCCGATCGTCGTCGTCGACGGCGTGACAAAGCGCTTTCCCGGCGTTGTTGCCAACGATGACGTCTCGCTTTCGATCTACGCTGGCGAAGTGCACGCCCTGCTTGGCGAGAACGGTGCGGGCAAGTCGACCTTGATTGCCATGCTGTCCGGCATGCTGCAGCCGGACGTCGGCAAAATCCGCATACGCGGACAGTCGACCGCGATCTCTAGCCCAAGACGCGCGTTGGAGCTTGGCATCGGCACGGTCTATCAGCATCCGACGCTGGTCCCGACATTGACGATTCTGGAAAACCTGATGCTGGGCGCGCCCTGGCACCAGCGTATGAACCGGGCCGCGACCCGGCAGCGGCTGGCCGAGATCAGCCAGATGCTGGGCATATCACTGCCGGAGGATGCCACTCTGGGGGATCTGTCGCTGGGCCAACAGCAGCAAGTCGAGATCGTCAAGGCGCTGTGGCGCGGTGAGCAGGTGTTGATCCTGGACGAGGCGACAGCGATGCTGACGCCAAAGGGTGTCGAGGATCTGGGGCAGGTCATCGGCCGGCTGAGCGACGCCGGCATCGCCATCCTGTTCATCACCCACAAGCTGAACGAGGCGGTGCGCTTCGGCGACCGCGTGACAGTGCTGAAACTCGGCTGCAAGGTGGGCGAGCTGACGCCCGATCAACTTGCGACATTGGGCGAGGACCAGGCAATCACGCGGATCGTTGATCTGATGTTTGGGGCGGCGGCGTCCGAAGGCGGGGGCGTGTCGGCCAGCCGGGACAAAAGCCGACTGATTGAGGGGCCGGTGATTCTCTCGGCAGAAGGATTGGCCGCGGCCGCCGGACCGGGCGAGCCGTCCGTGACCGGCGTGGCGTTTCAGGTCCAGGCCGGCGAGGTCTTCGGCATCGCGGGCGTTGACGGCAACGGCCAGAAGCAACTGGCTGAGGCCCTGGCCGGCCAGCGCAGGATTGCCGCCGGATCGCTGAGCCTGAAGGGCGAACCGATCAGCAGTCTATCGGTTGTGCAAAGGCAGCGTGCCGGCCTTCGCTATGTCACGGATGATAGACTGGGCGAAGGCACGGTCGGGAACTTCCAGGTCGGCCTCAATCTCCTGCTCAAACGGATCGGCGATGAGCCGTTTTGGCGCAACGGAACCATCCGCAAACGCGAGGTCGACCGCCACGCGCGCACCCTGATCGACCGCCACGACGTGCGCACGCCGGGGCCGCAAACACCCATCGGCCGGCTTTCCGGCGGCAACATCCAAAAGGCGTTGCTGGCGCGCGAATTGGACAACGCGCCGATCGCGGTGATCTACAACAAGCCAACTTATGGTCTGGACGCGAACAACATCCAGTTCGCCCGGCGCGCGATCCGTGAACAGGCGGACCAGGGCGTGGCAACAGTTCTGATCTCGACCGATCTGGATGAAATCCTGGAACTGTCCGATCGGATCGGCGTCATGCTTCAGGGCCGAATGGTCGGCATCGTGGACAACGACCGCGACGCCCAAAGACGGGTTGGCGAGCTGATGATCGGCGTCGGCGCGGCGGCATGACGGCGGACGCAAGTACCCACGAGCCGACGCCGACATCCGGCGGCTTGCCGGGCCAGGGCACCGGCATGCCGGAATGGCTGGTCCGCATCGTGTTGGCGTTGGTGCCGGTCCTGCTAGCGCTGATCGTCGGGGCGGTCATCCTGCTCTTGCTGGGCCGCGACCCGATCTCTTTCTACGTCAATATCGTGCGGCGGGGCCTGATCTCCTGGATCGGCCTGCAGGAAACGATCACGCGCTGCGCCCCGCTGATCCTGCTTGGCGCCAGCCTGATCGTCGCGTTCCGCGCCGGTCTTTGGAACTTGGGCATCGATGGCCAATTTCTACTGGCAGCGGTCATCACGGCCGCCTTGTCGGCCTGGATGATCCAATCGGTGCCCGCCTGGATCGTGCTGCCGGTCGGCATGATGGCCGGTTTCCTGGTCGGGGCGGTCTGGTCGTTGATACCGGCCCTTCTCAAGGCCTACCAGGGCGTGAACGAGATCGTCACGACCCTGATGATGAGCTTTCTCGGCGTCAGCCTGGCCAACGTGCTGATCAAGATCCCGTTCAACGACCCCAACACCACAGTGCCCCAGACCATGACGCTGGCGACCGATGATCGCCTGCCGCGGTTGTTCGGCACGACGATCAATATTGGTGTCGTGATCGCGGTGGTGGCGATCCTGGTTGTCCATTGGGTGATGACCAGAACCGCCTTTGGCCTGCGCCTGCAGACCGTCGGCGCCAACCCCAAGGCGGCATTGCATGCCGGCCTGTCGGTGCCCTTGCTGACGGTCGTGACTTTCGGCCTCAGCGCCGGGCTTGCCGGGCTTGCGGGCTCGGTCGAAATCCTGGGCGTGTGGGGCAACGTCCGGGCGGATTGGAACCCGGGTTACGGGCTGGCCATCATCCCTCTGGTCTTCCTGGCTCGGTTCAACGGCATCGCGGTGATCGGCTTCACCTTCTTCTTCGCCATGCTGTCGATCGGCGGGGAAACCGCCTCACGTCGGGCCGACCTGCCGAACTATTTTGTCCTGGTCCTAGTGGCGCTGATCTTGATCTTCATGGCCTTGACCGAATGGCTGAGCCATCGGCGCGCGCTGGCGCGGCGGGACTGAGCGCGCCATGTCGGGCCTGTTGAGCGACGCCTTTCTGATCTCGCTTGTGGCTGGCGCGATTGCCGCCGGCATCCCGCTTTTGCTTGCCGGGCTGGGCGAGCAGGTCTCGGAAAAGGCCGGCGTCTTGAACATCGGCATCGAGGGCATGATGCTGCTCGGCGCCTATACCGGCTTTTACGTTGCCTTCCTGAGTGGGTCGCTGTGGCTAGGCTTTCTCGGAGGAGCAGCGGGTGGCTTGATCCTGGCGGCGCTGATGGCGCTGCTGTGCGTGCGGCTGGGACTGAACCAGATCGTGATCGGCATCGCACTTACCCTGGGCGCGGACGGCATCACGGCCCTGCTCCACCATGTTCAGTTCAGCCGTACCTATCCACGCCTGCCGGCGGTCGACACCCTGCCAATCCCCATCCTGTCCCAGATCCCGATCATAGGGCCCGGCATCTTCGACCGACATCCCAGCATCTATCTGGCGATCATCGCCGTGTTCGTCCTGGTTTGGGTCTTCCGACGCACGAATGTCGGCCTCAACCTGCAGGCCGCCGGCGACAAGCCGGCCGCGCTGGACGCCGCCGGCGTTTCGGTCACGACGACGCGCACGCTTGCCGTGCTGTTCACCGGCATGATGGCCGGGCTGGGCGGCGCCTACATG
>JBCBSH010000116.1:0-14247 GCA_039819285.1 Pseudomonadota bacterium | reverse complement strand
GACCCTCGGGTGCCGGGCACTTCGTCAAGATGGTGCATAACGGCATCGAATACGGCGTCATGGCCGCCTATGCCGAAGGATTGAACATCCTGCGCAACGCCAATGTCGGCAACAAGAGCCACGACATCGACGCCGAAACCACGCCCCTGCGCGACCCCGACTATTACAAGTTCGACATCGACATCCCCGAGGTCGCCGAGGTCTGGCGTCGCGGCAGCGTCATCGGCTCATGGCTGTTGGATCTGACGGCCCAGGCGTTGGCGGCGGACCCGCACCTGTCCGGTTTCGAGGGCCGGGTCAGCGATTCCGGCGAAGGCCGCTGGACCATCATGGCGGCGATTGACGAGGGCGTGCCGGCCCATGTCCTGTCATCGGCCCTGTTCGAACGCTTCAGTTCGCGCGGACAAGCGGATTTCGCCGACAAGATCATGTCGGCGATGCGCTATGAATTTGGCGGGCATCTGGAAAAGAAGTCATCCTAAGGCCCGCCACGACGCCTTGCGCCAAGAGCCGAAACCGATAACAGGAACCGTCCATGACCGAACCCAAATCCGACGCTTTCGTGCTGTTCGGCGCGACCGGCGACCTGGCGCACAAGAAGATCTTCTCGTCGCTATACGCCATGGTTCAGCGCGGCAATCTGGACGTGCCGATCATCGGCGTCGCCTACGAGGATTGGACCCTCGACAAGCTGCTGGAGCGCGCACGCGACGGCATCCAAACGGATCGCGGCAAGGTCGATGACAAGGTGTTCGGCAAGCTTGCCAAGCTGTTGAAATATGTCAGCGGCGACTATCGCGACCCGGCGACATTCGAGAAGCTGAAGACCCAGCTCGACGGCTCGGCGCGGCCCCTGCACTACATGGCCATTCCGCCCAGCATGTTCGAACAGGTCGTCCAGGGCCTGGAACAGTCGGGCTGCGCATCCAATGCGCGGCTGATGGTCGAAAAACCCTTCGGCCGCGACCTGTCCTCCGCCCGCTGGCTGAACCGCATCTTGCGCCTGGTGTTCGAGGAGAAGTCCATCTTTCGGATCGACCATTATCTGGGCAAGGAGGCGGTGCAGAACCTGCTCTATTTCCGCTTCGCCAATTCGTATCTGGAGCCGATCTGGAACCGCAACTTCGTCGAAAGCGTCCAGGTCACCATGGCCGAGGATTTCGGCGTCCAAGGCCGGGGCAAGTTCTACGAAGAGGTCGGCGCGATCCGCGACGTGATCCAGAACCACTTGCTGCACCTGGTGGTGATCCTGGCGATGGAGGCGCCGTCCGGCAATGTCGACCAGTCCCTGATCGACGAAAAGGTGAAGATCACTAAGGCCATCCGGCCGCTGACCGATGCCGACGTCGTGCGCGGCCAATTCAAGGGCTATCGGGACGAGCCGGGGGTGGCCCCAGACTCCCAGGTCGAGACCTTCGCCGCGGTACGCATGTTCGTCGATTCCTGGCGCTGGGAGGGCGTGCCCTTCTATATCCGTGCGGGCAAATGCCTGCCAGCCCATGTCAACGAAGCGATCATTCGGCTGCGCCAACCGCCCTTCAACGTCTTCGGCGAGCAGTTTGGCAACTCGTCGAACTATGTCCGGTTTCGGTTCAGCCCGGAGATCGCCATCGCACTCGGCTCACGCAAGAAGACGCCCGGTGCAACCATGACCGGCGAACAGATCGAGCTTTACGCCTGCGACGATATCAAGGACGAGATGGAACCTTACGAGCGCCTGATCGGCGACGCCATGAAGGGCGACCCGTCCCTGTTCACGCGCGCGGATGCCAGCGAGCTGGCCTGGAAGATCATCGACCCGATCATGGGCGGGGACCATAAGGTGGCCGAGTACGAGCCGGGCACCTGGGGCCCGAAAAAGGCAGGCGCTAAGATCACGCCGCCCCATGGCTGGATCGACCCGGTGATGTGATCGCCCCAAATGACGGCTAAGCACTATCAAATCTGGTTGTTCCGCCATGGCTCCACCGCCTGGAGCCGGTCGCGCCAGCACACTGGCCGCACCGATCTCGCGCTGGACGAGATCGGGCGACAGCGGGCGGCAAGGATCGGCGAACGCCTGAATCGACGACCGTTCAAACTGGTGCTGTCCAGCCCGCTGTCTCGGGCGCTGGAGACCTGCCGGCTGGCGGGGTACGGGGATGACGTCGAACTGACCAACGATTTGCTGGAGTGGGACTACGGCGACTATGAAGGGTTGCGGACCGATGATATCCGCAAGGAACGGCCGGGCTGGCTGTTGTGGAACGACGACGTGCCCAACGGCGAGACGGCGGACCAGGTCGCCGAGCGGGTCGACCGGGTTATCGCACGGGCAACCGCCGCCGGCGGCGACGTTGCGCTGTTCGGGCATGGCCATTGTCTGCGCGTGTTGACCGCCCGCTGGCTGTCCCTGCCGCCGAGGGACGGGCAAATGTTCCTGCTGGACACCGCCACCGTCAGCGTGCTGGGCTTTGAGCATGACTATCACGTCATCCGAAAGTGGAACCAGGCCGCCGACCTGGTGGAGGTGAAGGAAACATGAAGCTGCGGGTCCTCGCCGATGCCGAAGAGGTGGCCAAGGCCGGCGCCGCCTTCGTCGCCGACGCCGCGCGGGCGGCCATTGAGGCAAGGGGGCGGTTTCTGTTCGCGGTCAGCGGCGGCCGCACGCCTTGGGTCATGCTGCGCGCCATGGCTCAAGAGAGCTTGGCCTGGGACGCAATCCATGTGTTCCAGGTCGACGAGAGGGTGGCGCCCGCCGGCGATCCCGACCGGAACCTGACGCACCTGCGAGAATCCCTCTTGGCCAACGCCCCTCTGCCGCCGGAGAACATCCATGCCATGCCGGTGGAGCAGGACGATTTGACGGCGGCCAGCCTAGCATATGGCCAGACGCTCCAAGCCTCGGCCGGTGATCCACCGGTCCTAGATCTCATTCATCTCGGGCTGGGCCCCGATGGTCATACCGCCTCTCTGGTTCCGGGCGATCCGGTCCTCAAAGTCAACGATCGGTTCGTCGGCACGACCGCCCCCTATCAGGGGCATCCGCGTATGACCCTGACCTACCCTGTGTTGAACCAGGCACGGCAGATCGTGTTCGTTGTCACCGGGGACGAGAAGGTGGACGCCCTGGCGCGGCTCGTCAGGCACGACCCATCCATTCCGGCCGGACGGGTCCAGCCGGACAGCGCCACGATCTTGTCCGATCGGGCAGCAGCGGGAGGAGTTGAAGATGGCTGAAACCACCCGAAGGCGGCCTTCAACGGCGCGGTCAAGGGCGACGACCCGGCGGTCAACCCGGGCGGCGAAACCGCCGGCGAAGAAGGTCTTGGCGATCGACATCGGCGGCCATCATGTGAAGATTCTGGCCACCGGCCGTCGCGCCAAGCGCCAGGCCGACTCCGGACCCTCGATGACCGCACAGCAGATGGTCGACGATGTGAAGAAACTGGCCCAAGGCTGGGACTTTGACGTGGTTTCGATGGGCTATCCCGGACCGGTCACCCACAACAAGCCCTTACTTGAGCCGGTGAACTTGGGCGGCGGCTGGTGCGGCTTCGACTTCGGGAGCGCATTTGGCAAGCCAGTCAAAATCGTCAACGACGCCCTGATGCAGGCCATCGGCAGCTATGAAGGCGGCCGCATGCTGTTTCTGGGCCTGGGCACCGGGCTGGGCTCGGCCATGATCGTCGACAATGTCGGCCAGCCGATGGAGTTGGCGCACCTGCCCTACAAGAAGGGCAAGACGTTCGAGGACTATCTCGGCGACGCGGCACGCAGACGCTTGGGCAAGAAACGCTGGCGCAAGCAGGTCTTCGCGGTCGTGGAAAAGCTGCAGGCCGCCTTGGAGCCCGACTACATCGTGATCGGCGGCGGCGGGGTCGAGAAGCTGGACGAGTTGCCGCCGGGCTGCCGGCGCGGCGACAATGCCAATGCGTTCAAGGGCGGCTTCCGCCTATGGCAGCAAGGCGGCGTAGTCGTCTGAGGCCGCCCTATCCGGCGGCGCTCTGCCGCAACTCGGCGATGGCCTGATGGCGGTTGGCGCTGCGATAGATGAAGGTGCCTGAGACGAGCAGGTTGGCGCCGGCCGCGGCGGCCTTGGCGGCCGTTTGTGGCTTGATCCCACCATCGACCTCGACATCGATGTCGCGGCCGGTCTCGGCGATCCATTCTCGTACCTGGCTGACCGCTTGCAACCGCTCCTCCAGGAAGGGCTGACCACCGAAGCCGGGCTCTACGGTCATGACCAGCACCATGTCGACCTCGTCCAGATAGTCGCGAATGGCCGCCGGAGCGGTGCCGGGGCTGATACTGATCCCAGGCCGCCCGCCCGCCTCGCGAATCTCACGAAAGGTCTGGCGTGGTTTCCGGCTGGCCTCGACATGGATGATGACGAAGTCGGCCCCCGCCTCGGCAAAGCGAGCGGCGTGTTCGTCCGGATTGGAGATCATCAGATCGGCTTCGAGTGGCCTTTTAGTCAAACCGCGCATGGCCTTCAGGATGGGAAACCCGAAGCTGAGGTTCGGCACGAAATGGCCGTCCATGACGTCGACCTGATAGCGATCG
Source organism: Pseudomonadota bacterium (assembly GCA_039819285.1). Classification (GTDB taxonomy): domain Bacteria; phylum Pseudomonadota; class Alphaproteobacteria; order DSM-16000; family Inquilinaceae; genus JANQGH01. The sequence goes on along the minus strand of JBCBSH010000116.1, from coordinate 9,702 downwards.
GCCCGTTCGTCGACCGAGGCCACCTCGTCCGACAAATGGGCGAAGTCGCAATCGAGGATGGAGACGACGATCTGGTTCGTCATGCGTGCGCTAATCCCTTTTGGTTTGACCGATCGCGCGCCGGGGAAAGACCCTGTTGACAACGACCGCCCGCCTGTCCGGCGAGCAAGGCTTGGATGACCGCAGCAGCATCCGCACAATGGCGAATCGCCAAAACTGCTAAAAACAGTACCATCACCGTTGCCAAGACAATGAATAAGGGAAGCGCCGCCATGCCGTTCGAACCCATCGACAACTACGCAATGATCGGCGACATGCATACAGTTGCGCTGGTCAGCGTCAAGGGCTCGATCGACTGGATGTGCATGCCGCGCTTCGACGGTCCAAGCGTCTTTGCGGCGATGCTGGACGATCAAAAGGGCGGCTTCTTTCGCATCGCGCCGGAAAAGGACGATGTCACCTACAAGCAGTTCTATTGGCCCGGAACCAACGTCCTGATCACCCGCTTTCTGTCGGAACATGGCGCCGCCGAACTGGCCGATTTCATGCCGGTGGGGCATGGCGGCAAGTCCAGCCGCAGACCGCGGGAACTGGTGCGGCGCATAACCATGTCGCGCGGCGAGATCACCTTCGAGATGGAATGCCGACCGGCGTTCAATTTCGCCCGCGATAGCCACACCGTGAAGCTGGAGAAGGGCGGCGCTATCTTTCGGTCGAGCGACCTCGATCTCGGTTTGGCCACGGAGACGCCGCTGGAAGTGGTCGAGGGCGGTGTCAGGGCGCGCTTCACCCTGCGGGAGGGCGAGACGGCAGTCTTCGTACTGCGGCAGCGGTCGCGCAATCAGGATTGCGGCGCGACCCTGTCGGAGGCAGCCTGCGAAGTTGCCTTTCGAGAGACCGTCACGTACTGGCGAGAATGGGTTTCTCAGTCGACCTACCGGGGGCGCTGGCGTGACATTGTCGAACGCTCCGCGCTTGCGCTGAAGCTTATGACCTATGAGCCGACCGGCGCGATCGTCGCGGCCCCGACCTGCAGCTTGCCGGAACTTGTCGGCGGCGAGCGCAATTGGGACTACCGCTATACCTGGATCCGCGACTCCGCCTTCACCGTCTACTCGTTCCTGCGGATAGGGTTTACCGAGGAGGCGGCGAACTTCCTGAAGTTCGTTATGGGCCTGTGCGACAAGCCGAACCCAGACGGATCGCTGCAGATCATGTACGGCATCGACGGCCGGAAACACATGAATGAAGAGATGCTCGACCATCTGTCGGGTTACAGAGGATCGCGCCCGGTCCGCGTCGGCAACGATGCGCACAAGCAGTTCCAGCTCGACATCTATGGCGAGCTGTTGGACGCAATCTTTCTCTACGACAAATACGGCGAGCCCATCTCGTACGATCTTTGGAGAACCGTGACGCAGCTGGTCGACTGGGTCTGCGCCAACTGGCATCGCGACGATGACGGCATCTGGGAAGTGCGCGGCGGGTCGCAGCAATTCACCTACTCTAAACTCATGTGCTGGGTCGCCATCGACCGAGCCCTCAAGATCTCGATGAACCGCGCCTTCCCCTGCGACCGGCAGCGTTGGACCGCTGTGCGCGACCGGATCTACCAAGCGATCATGGAGCAGGGGTGGAACGAGGATTTGCAGGCGTTCGTGCAGTCATTCGGCGGCGATACGCTGGATGCCGCCAATCTGATGATGGTGCTGACACTGTTTGTGTCGCCTGTCGACCCGCGCATGCTCAGCACGCTGGAGGCCATCATGAAGCCGCCGGAGGAGGGCGGCCTTGTCGCCGACCATCTGGTCTATCGCTATAACGTCAGCCAGACCGACGACGGGCTTGCCGGATCGGAGTCGACCTTCAACATCTGCACCTTCTGGCTGGTCGAGGCGCTGACCCGTGCCGGCCGTTTCGAACAGCATCGGCTGGAAGAGGGCCGCTTGATGTTCGAGCGCATGCTGGGCTTCGCCAACCATGTCGGCCTTTATGCAGAGGAAACCGCCATGAACGGCGAGGGCCTGGGAAATTTCCCGCAAGCCTTCACCCACCTCGCCCTGATCAGCGCGGCGGTGAACCTGAACGCGGCGTTAGGCGACCGCCCGTAACGGAACCGCATTGGCCGACATCGGGCCATCGCAACCCTAGCGATCCCCCACAGGCCGCGCGCCGCCGGTCTGCTCGGTCACGTCGAGCGCGGCCTGCCGGACCTTCGCACCCAGTTCGGGCAGGACCTCGTCCTGCATCCGCGCGGTCGGTCCCGACACGGAAATGCCCGCAACCGCCTTGCCGAGGGAACTGAAGATCGGTGCCGCCACGCAGCGCATGCCGACATAGCATTCCTCGTCGTCCAGCGCCCAGCCGCGGCGGCGGATCGCGTCTAAGTCAGCGAACAGGGCCTCCGGCGACGTTACCGTCCGGCGCGTCAGTTCCGGCAGGCCCTTGGCATGCAATACGCGCTGAAGGCTCTCCCGATCGAGCTCGGCGAGCATTGCCTTGCCGATGCCTGACGCGTGCATGGCGGCGCGCGTGCCGGTCGGCAGCAGGGCCCGAACCGGGTTCAGCGTCTCGACCTGGCTGACGAACACGACCTCGTCCTTGTTCTTGACGGCCAGGTTCGACGTCTCGCCGGTCTGGTCGACCAGGCCCTTCATGATCTCGACACCGACCTCGACGATCTTGTCGCCCCTGATGAAGCTGCTGCCGATGCGGAAGGTTTCGACACCGATCGTCCATTCCTGCGTCGCCTCGCGGAACTCGACCAGGTCGTTGCGTTCCAGCGTGGTCAGAATGCGGTGCGCGGATGATGGCGGCATGCCGACGCGCATGGCCAGATGCGACAGCGTCGCCTTGCCCTCTTTCGACAAGGCGCGCAGCAGCTGAATGCCGCGATCGAGCGCCTGAATGGTCGCCGCCTGTTTGTCATCGCGATCAATGCGCGGCCGACCGCGTGGCCGGGACTGCATCACTTGCGCCATCGATTCCCACCGAGATTCTGTTGATTGACGTCGCCAATATGACGTGTTCGAGACACCAAGCCACCCATTTTCTTTTTTCAGGAAGTTTCGGGCACAGAATTGGAAAAACCGAAAGCTAAATAAAATCAACATCTAATGATTTTTCATCATAATTTGGAAAAATATTCCGAAAAAATTGACAATGCTCAGCCGCATCATAGGTTGGGAGGATCGCTGATGAGGGGGGTCGTTCAATGACGGCGAACATCTCTGTATTTGACGGCCAAAACCCGGTGTTCATTCCGGGGCCGACCAACATTCCGGACCGTCTGCGCTTGGCGATGAGCATTCAGACGACCGATCATCGCGCGCCCGACTTCGTCGAACTGCTGACGCCGTTGCTGGCCGACCTGAAGAAGGTCTTCAAGACCCGCACGGGCCAGGTCATAACCTTTCCGGCCAGTGGTACGGGAGGCTGGGAGGCGGCGGTCACCAACACCTTGTCGCCAGGAGACAAGGTGTTGGTGGCGCGCTTCGGCATGTTCTCGCATCGCTGGATCGATCTGTGCCAGCGCCACAAGTTGGATGTCGAGGTCATCGACTGCGCCTGGGGCGACGGCGCGCCGGCCGACCGGTATGGCGAGCGGCTGGCCGCCGACACGAACCACGAGATCAAAGCCGTCCTTGTCACCCACAACGAAACCGCGACCGGTGTGCGCAGCGATATCGCCGCCGTGCGACGGGCAATAGATGCGGCCGGCCACCCGGCCATGCTCTATGTCGACTGCGTCAGTTCGCTGGCCTCGATGGATTTTCGCATGGACGAATGGGGCGTCGACCTGGCGGTGTCCGGCTCGCAAAAGGGCTTCATGCTGGCAACCGGCATGGCGATCGTCGGGGTCAGCCAAAAGGCGCTCGACGCCTGTGCGGCCGCCCAATGCCCGCGATGTTTCTTCGACTTTCGCGACATGGCGCAGGCGAACGGCAAGGGCGGCTTCCCCTACACCCCGCCGCTGCAGATCATGTACGGGCTGCGCGAGAGCCTGGACATGTTGCTGGACGAGGGTCTGGACAACGTCTTCGCCAGGCACTTCCGCATCGCCGAGGGCATCCGCCAGGCGATCGGGGCCTGGGGTCTGGACCTGTGCGCGACGCGTCGCGCGATTTACTCGGACACGGTCAGCGCGATCTACGTTCCAGACGGCTTCGATAGTGACGCGCTGACCAACCACGCGTTCGACAGCTACGGCGTCTCTTTCGGCGTCGGGCTCGGCAAGATGGCCGGCAAGGCGTTCCGCATTGGCCATCTCGGGTCGATGACGGATGTGATGGCCCTGTCGGGCCTCGCGACCTTGGAGATGGCGATGCGGGATCTCGACTATCCGGTTGAGCTGGGCTCCGGCGTCGCGGCCGCCCAGGAATACTACCGCGCCACGTCAACAGTCGCGCACAGCGCGGCGGCTTGAAACCGGAGGGCGCACGATGAGCGAGATGACTGTGCTGGACGTTCCAACCTTCGAAGACGTCGTCGCGGCGCATGAGCGGATCAAGCCGCACATTCACCTGACGCCGGTTCTGACGTCGAGCTATCTCGACGCCCTGACGGGCGCGGAGCTCTTTTTCAAATGCGAGAACTTCCAAAAGGCCGGCGCCTTCAAGGTTCGGGGTGCGTCCAACGCGGTCTTCGGGCTGAGCGAGGAAATGGCCAAGAAGGGTGTCGCCACACACTCCTCCGGCAACCACGCACTTTCTCTATCCTACGCGGCGGGCCGACGGGGGATCCCGGTCACCGTCGTGATGCCGAGAACGGCACCGGAGGCCAAGAAGCAGGCGGTGCGCGGCTATGGCGGCGAGATCGTCGAATGCGAGCCGTCGACCTCGTCGCGCGAAGCCACCTTCAAGGAGGTTGTCGCCGAGACGGGGGCGGAGTTCGTCCACCCTTACAACGATCCACGCGTCATCGCCGGGCAGGCGACCTGTTCGTTGGAACTGACCGGCCAGGTCGACGGGCTGGACGCCGTGATCGCGCCGATCGGCGGGGGCGGCATGGTCTCCGGCACCTGCCTGACCCTGTCGACCATTGCGCCGGACATCAAGATCTACGCGGCGGAACCGAAAAACGCCGACGATGCCTACCGCTCGTTCAAGGCCGGCCGCATCATCGCGGACGATGCACCCCAGACGGTCGCCGACGGGTTGAAGGTCCCGCTGAAGGAACTGACCTGGCATTTCGTCAGCAAACACGTCACCAACATCCTGACCGCCACCGAAGAAGAGATCATCGACGCGATGAAGCTGACCTGGCAGCGCATGAAGATCGTCATGGAGCCGAGCTGCGCCGTGCCGTTGGCCACGATCTTGAAGAACAGGGAGGTCTTCGCCGGCAAGCGGGTCGGCGTGATCATCACCGGCGGCAATGTCGATCTGGACAAACTGCCCTGGATGAGGGCCTGACCATCCATGTGGAGGACGATCCAATGAACCATCATCAATCCTTCCAGTACCGTGACGTCGGCTATGACGTGCCGGCCGCGGTCGGCATGGACGAGGCGGACATCCAGACGCCCTGCCTCGTTGTCGATCTGGACGCGTTCGAGCGCAATGTCGCGAAGATGCGGAGTATTGCGGCGGAGATGGGCGTGCGCCATCGGGTACATGGCAAGATGCACAAATCCGCCGACGTGGCCCACTATCAGATCGCCCATGGCGACGCGTGCGGGATCTGCTGCCAAAAGGTGTCGGAGGCGGAGGCCTTCGCGCGCGCCGGCGTGATGGACATTCTGGTTTCCAATCAAGTGCGCGACCCGGCCAAGATCGACCGTTTGGCGCGGCTGCCGAAACTCGGTGCACGGGCGATCTGCTGTGTCGATGATATCGAGAATGTCGCCGACCTATCGGCCGCCGCCCAGCGGCATGGCACCGAGATCGAATGCCTGGTGGAGATCGATTGCGGGGCGGGCCGCTGCGGCGTGACGACAACGGCGGAGGTGGTTGCGATCGCCAAGGCGATTGACGCCGCGCCGGGCCTCAAATTCTCCGGCCTTCAGGCCTATCAGGGCGCCATGCAGCACCTGGACAGCTACGAGGACCGCAAGGCCAAGATCGACATCGCTGTCGCGATGGTGAGGGACGCGGTCGACGCGCTGAAGGAAGAAGGGCTGGCGTGCGCCATCGTCGGCGGCGGGGGCACCGGCTCCTATTACTTCGAAGGCAATTCAGGCGTCTACAACGAACTGCAGTGCGGGTCATACGCCTTCATGGATGCCGACTACGGCCGGATCCTGGACAAGAACGGCAACCGGATCGACCAGGGCGAGTGGGAAAACGCCCTCTTTATCCTGACCTCGGTCATGAGCCATGCGAAGGCGGACAAGGCGATCTGCGATGCGGGGCTGAAGGCACAGTCGGTCGACAGCGGTCTGCCGGTGATCTTCGGCCGAGACGATGTCGAATATGTCAAATGTTCCGACGAGCACGGCGTCATCGCCGACCCCGACGGGCTCTTGAAGGTGAACGACAAGCTGAGGCTGGTGCCCGGGCACTGTGACCCGACCTGCAACGTCCATGACTGGTATGTCGGCGTGCGCAACGGCAAGGTCGAAACGGTATGGCCGATCACCGCGCGCGGCAAAGCATACTAGACCGGCGAAGGGGTTGAGCGGTGCTGATCGTATCAGAAGAAACCTGCAGCGAGGTGGTCGGTCGGGCCGAGGCCTTCGCGGCGATCGAGGACATCTTCGCGGCCATGGCCAGGGACGACGCCTACAACTTCCCCGTTGTGCGAGAGGCGATTGGCCATGCCGACGCGCTTTACGGCTTTAAATCCGGCTTTGACCGAAACGGCATGGTGCTGGGCGTCAAATCCGGCGGCTATTGGCCGGGAAACGCCGCCAACGGCCTGGCCAATCACCAATCGACCGTTCTGCTGTTCGATCCGGACACCGGACAGCTCGACGCCGTGGTCGCCGGAAACCACCTCACGGCCTTGCGCACCGCCGCCTCCAGCGCTGTTTCGATTGCCCATCTCGCGCGCCCGGACGCGCGGGTTCTGGGCATGGTCGGCGCCGGCCACCAGGCCGCCTATCAGCTTCGCGCCGCCGTGGAACAACGATCCTTCGAAAAGCTCGTTGCCTGGAACTATCATCCGGACATGCTGCCGCGTCTGGCCGATGTCGCAGAAGATGTCGGCCTGCCTTTTGAGGCAGTGGACCGCGAACAGCTTGGCCAAATCGCCGATGTCATCATCACGATCTCGTCCGCGTTCGAGCCCTTACTGATGAAGGAGTGGATCAAACCCGGCACCCACATCGCCTGCATGGGCACAGACACCAAAGGCAAGCAGGAGGTCGACCCCGCGTTGGTCGCCGCCGCGACCCTGTTCACCGACGAGATCGCCCAGTCGGTCTCGATCGGCGAGACGCAGCACGCGATCGCGGCCGGGCTGATCGCGGACACCGACATCACGCCCATTGGGATGGTGATCAATCGCGGCCATCCGGGTCGCACGTCCGAAGAAGAGATCACCCTGTTCGACGGCACCGGCGTCGGCCTGCAAGACCTGGCCGTCGCCTCGGTGGCTGCGAAGCTGGCACAGGCGCAAGGAAAGGCGACCGAAATCGCACTTTGACACGAGTACCGGTCACGCAGCAGTCGTAAATCCGCCGTTAAGGGAGCGTGCCAACACACCCAAATCGCTTCTCGACTTGATCGCGATCGCCTAGTCTGGCTCAGCGTCCGCGCCACCATTCAGGCGCGGGCCCAGCGCGGCGACATTCACCTGGGCATTCAAGTCGGAGGCATACGTGAGTAGTGGGCTGATCGCGCTGCTTGACGATGTCGCCGTAATCGCGCGGGCGGCGGCTGCATCACTGGACGATGTGGCCACGATGACCGTCAAGGCCGGCGTCAAGTCGGCAGGCGTCGTGATCGATGATGCCGCCGTCACGCCGCGCTATGTGATCGGGGTTTCGCCGGCGCGCGAACTGCCGATCGTCTGGCGCATCGCCCGCGGATCGCTGCGCAACAAGCTGCTAATCCTGCTGCCAATCGCGCTGGCCCTGAGCCTCCTGGCCCCGTGGGCGATCACGCCGCTCTTGATGTTCGGCGGGCTGTTCTTGTGCTTTGAGGGTGCGGAGAAGATCCATGAGGCGCTGTTCCCCCACAAGGCCCACGGGCACACGGAAAAGGGCAAGGGCATCAAGGCCGAAGGTGATCCGAAGGTCTTCGAGGACAAGACTGTTGCCGGTGCCATCAAAACGGACTTCATCCTGTCCGCCGAGATCATGGCGATCACGCTATCCTCCATACCGGAAGCCGATTTCTGGATGCAGGCGGTCGTTTTGGCGATCGTCGGCGCCGGGATCACGGTCGTTGTGTACGGCGCCGTCGCCCTGATCGTGAAAGCCGACGATGTCGGGCTGGCGCTGGCGGCGCGCGAACCGCGAACACCGCTTGGCCCGGTAATCCAGGTGTTGGGGCGCGGCCTGGTGAACGGCATGCCGACCTTCCTGAAGGTCCTGTCGATCGTCGGCACGGTCGCCATGGTCTGGGTCGGCGGCGGCATCCTGTCCCATGGGCTGGAAGAGCTGGGCTATGGTGGCCTGCAGCACGCCATTCACGATCTGGCCCATACCGTCGCGTTGGCCCTGCCCGCCATCGGCGGCCTTGCCGCCTGGCTGACCTCGGCCCTGGGGTCGGCGATCGTCGGGCTTGTGATTGGCGCGGTTTTGGTCCCGATCGTCACCCTGGGCATCCAACCGGTTTGGCGCCGGATCCGAGCGGGGCGCAGCTAGATCTGTCGCGTCTTCGGCCGCGTCCTTACCTAGCGGCGCTTGACCTTCCGCTGGTCTGAGATGACCCGCTCGAAATCGATCTCGTGGGTCTGCCGCAGGATGTGGTCTTCCAACTCGTCCTGAATCTCGTCGATCCGGCCGCGCACGAAAACGTCGATCAACGTCGTGTGTTCTTCCATGATCCGGTTCATGGTCTTGTCGAGCGTCGACAAGCCGAAGATGATCGTTAGCTGCAGCGCCAGGGATTCCCAAAGCTGGCTCAAAACCGGGTTGCCGCTGAGGCGGACCAGATGCCGGTGGAAGTCCGTATCGGCCATGGCAAAGCCATAGGCGTCCTGGCGCGTGGCCATCAGCTCCATGACGTCGACAAGCCGGTGAAGCTGGTCAACCTGCTTCTTCTTGTTGTTGCCTTTTGAGATGGCCTGGGTGGCGGCACGGGTTTCGAGGGCGATGCGCGCGTCCTGAAGCTGTTCCACCCGTTCCGAGGTGACCGGCATCAGCCGGATGCCCTTGTAGGGTTCGATCGTCAGCACGCCCTGGCTGGCCAGCGTGCGGAACGCCTCGCGCATCGGCACCCGGCTCATGCCCAGGCGGGCTGACAGCTCGCTCTCTACAATGCGTTCGCCGGGCAGGATCAAGCCACGGGCGGCGCCCTCGATAATCGCGTCGATGGCATGATCGACCATCGTGCGCGGCTTGACGTTGGTCCAGGTATCGTCAAGCGCGTCGTCCTGCGCACCATCGACGTCTTCGAGATCGCGCATCCGCCTTGAGTTCTTCGTTGCGCCGGTCAAGGGCTGATCCATGTCGTCGGTCGAAGGTTCATGGTCGGTCTTTATACCAACTTGCGATGATAATGACCCATGTGACCGCGTTGTCTTGTTCGCTGGTCAGGCGCGTGTCGCGCCGTGGTGTGGACACACCACAAGCGGCGCGCAACGCAGCCGGCG
>JBCBSH010000115.1:0-14277 GCA_039819285.1 Pseudomonadota bacterium | reverse complement strand
GTCTTTCGCCTGAGGTGACGGTCGAGCGGCTTTATCTCGAAACCATCGAGGAAGTGTTCGGTGGCGCCAACATGGTGATTATCGAGAATGACGAGGCGGCGGGCGGCAGCGGTGTCGTGCCCTATCTGCCCTTGAACGAATTGCGGCAGACAACCGCCATCCGGGGGCAATCACAATGAGCAAGAAGCTTATCATCGGCATCGTTGTCCTGGTCGCCGCGATCATTGCCTCCCAGGCAATCTTCATCGTTCGAGAGACCGAACAGGTCATCGTGTTGCAGTTCGGCGAACCGGTGGACGAGGTTCGTGAACCGGGGCTGGAGTTCCTGATCCCGTTCATCCAGAATATTCAGGTCTATGAAAAGCGCATTCTGCCGGTCGACCCGCCCGTCGAGCAGGTCTTGCTGTCCGATCAGCGCCGACTGGATGTCGACGCCTTCGTGCGCTACCGCATCATAAACCCGCTGCTGTTCTTCCAGGCGGTCAGGGACGAGCAAACGGCGGCGGCACGGATTTCGACGATCACGAATGCCGCGCTGCGCCGGGTCTTGGGCAACACCACCCAGACCCAGGTTCTGTCCGAGGCGCGGGCCGACATCATGGACGATATCCTGTCAGAGGTCGCCTTGCAGACCGCCCGCTTCGGTATCGAGATTATCGATGTGCGTATCGGGCGCGCGGACGTACCGGAAGGGACCGTTCAATCCGTCTATGACCGAATGCGGTCGGAACGTGAGCGTGAGGCGGCAGAGTTCCGTGCCCAAGGTGAGGAGCAGGCGCAGCTGATTCGCTCCCGCGCCGATCGTGACCGCACCGTTATTCTGGCCAACGCCGAGCGCGATTCGCAGATCCTGCGCGGTGAGGGCGACGGCGAGGCCATTACCATTCGCGGCGATGCCTTCGGGCAGGACCCGGAATTCTACAGCTTCTATCGCAGCCTTGAGGCCTATCGCACGTCCATCGCGGACCAGGGTACGACCATGGTGGTCTCGCCGACGGGGGACTTCTTCCGGTTCTTCCGGGATGCCACCGGCGGCCTTTCGGCGCTGAGCGATGGGCCGGCTGAACAGCCGCATGCAGAACCGACGGAGGACGACACAGCGCAGAACGACCCTGATGACACCGAACCGGTGGTGACGCAGTAGCCGGGCCAGAGCGCCGACCCTCGCCCCCGTGTCGGATCTCTGGACGGCCCTGGCACTTGTTCTCGTTATCGAGGGCGTGATTTACGCTGCGTTTCCGGGACCCATGAAGCGGGCAGTTGCCAGCGTGCTGGCGCTGCCCGATAATGTGCTTCGAACAACCGGCCTGATTGTCGCCGCCTTGGGGCTGTTGCTGGTCTGGTTGATTCGCGGATGATAGTGCCGGCCTTCGCGACATGATCATCTTATTGTGACCGATAGTTGCGCCCTAAAGGCACCATATTTGGTGCGAAGATCCTTTGACGGCAGCGCTGGCGATTGCCGGGCTGGCGCATAGCTTTCAATCATGGAAGGGGTTGGACCCCGAGATCATGGCCTCCCGGTCATATGCGCCGGTCGAGGATGAGGAGGAGAAACACAAGTCCATGCGCAGATTTACAAACTCGTGCGCGCGTGCCCATGCGGATGCCTCCGCTATTCCGGCGATGTGCGTGAAACCACTGGTCTGGATGATGGCGACGCTTGCCATGGCCGTCATCCTTTTGGCCGCGCAGGCAACCAAAGCCCAAGAGCGGCCCGATAGCTTCGCCGATTTGGCGGAAAGATTGCTGCCATCGGTCGTCAACATCTCGACCACGCAGCTGATCGAAGGATCAGATCTGCAAGGCCCGGCCATCCCGCAATTTCCGCCGGGGTCGCCCTTTGAAGACTTCTTCGAGGACTTTCAGAACCGTCGGGGCGAGGATGGCGACCTGCCGCCGCGCCAGGCCAGTGCACTTGGCTCGGGCTTCATCATCGATGAGACGGGCATCATCATCACCAACAACCATGTGATTGCGGGTGCCGACGAGATTACGGTCATCATGCAGAACGAGGACACGTACGAGGCGGAACTGATCGGCGCGGATGCCGAGACCGATCTCGCGGTCCTGCGTGTCGAAGCGGACGAACCGCTTCCGGCCGTGCCGTTCGGCGACAGCGACGCGCTCAGGGTCGGCGATTGGGTGATGGCCATCGGCAACCCGTTCGGACTGGGTGGATCGGTTTCCGCCGGCATCGTTTCGGCAAGGGGCCGGGACATCAATTCCGGTCGGTACGACAATTTCATCCAGACGGATGCGGCGATCAATCGCGGCAATTCCGGCGGTCCGCTGTTTGACCTGGACGGTCAGGTCGTCGGCATCAACTCCGCGATCTACTCGCCGACGGGTGCCTCTGTCGGCATCGGTTTTGCCATTCCGGCCAATCTGGCCCAAGGCGTGATCGGCCAGATCATCGAGTTCGGTCGCACGCGGCGCGGTTGGCTGGGTGTGCGTATCCAGACCGTCACTGACGATATCGCCGAAAGCCTGGGGCTGGCCGACGCGCGCGGCGCCCTGGTGGCCAGCGTGACGCCGGGCGGGCCGGCTGAGGCCGCCGGCATCGTGCCCGGCGACGTGATCGTCGAGTTCGACGATCGTGATGTCGAGGATATGCGGGGCCTGCCGCGCATCGTCGCCGACACCGAGGTGGGCTCGACGGTCGATGTCGATGTCTTCCGCGGCGGTGAGATGGTCACGGTTCAGGTCGAGTTGGGCGAGCTTGAGGTCGCGGAAGAGCAAGGCCTGCTGGCCGCTCTACCGTCCGACGAGGCGCTGGGCATCGAGGAGGAGCTATCGGATTTGGGCCTCACGGTGTCGCCTGTCACCGACCAGCTACGTAGCGAGTTCAATCTTGGTGCGGGCGCAGAGGGGGTCGTGATCCTGTCGGTCGATCCGGAGTCTCAGGCTGCCAGCGAAGGCCTGCAGCCCGGCGAGGTGATCGTCGAGGTCGGTCAGGAGGCGGTGACGTCGCCGGAGGAGGTGGCCGAGCGCGTTGAGGCGGCACGCGATGCCGGCCGGCGTTCGGTCCTGTTGTTGATCGACCGCGACGGCGAGTTGCGCTTTGTGGCGCTGAACGTCTCGGAGAGCTGATCGACCAGTTCCTCGACAAAGCAGTTGGAAAGGGCGTCCCTTCTACGGGGGCGCCCTTTTTCACGACCGCGTTCAGGTCGGGCTGAACTCGTCCAACCTGTAGCCCTGATAGTAGAGCAGGGTGGTCAGGTCGCCATGGTCGACGGCAAAGCGGGCTGCGGCACGCACCGCCGGTTTGGCCTTGAACGCCACGCCCATGCCGGCCGCAGCGATCATATCCAGATCATTGGCGCCGTCACCAACGGCAAGCGCGGCGCCCTGCGGGATGTCCAACCGCTGGCATAGTGTCATCAGCGTCGCACGTTTTGCGTCGCGATCGCGAATCGGTTCGACGACCTTGCCCGTTAGCCGGCCGTCCGCGATTTCCAGATCGTTGGCGCTGTCCTCGTCAAAGCCCAGGCTTTCCCTGACACGCGACGTGAAGTGGTTGAAACCACCGGAGACGAGCGCGGCGTAGGCGCCCTTACTCTTCATCGTCGCGACCAGGGTTGCGGCGCCCGGCATCACTTCCAGCCGTTCGTAGGTTTCCGACAGTGCCGTTTCCCGCAGGCCCGCAAGCAGGGCGACCCGTTCGCGCAGGGCGCCCTTAAACTCCAACTCGCCACGCATGGCCCGGGCCGTGATTTCGGCGATCTTCGGTTTTAGGCCGGCATGGGCGGCAAGATCGTCCAAGGTTTCGCCGACCACGATGGTCGAGTCCATATCGGCGATCAGCAGCCGCTTGCGCCTGCCCTCCGGTGGTTGAACGGCCACGTCAATCGGGCGTCCGGACAGCACCTCCCGCAGGGCCGCTTGCAGATTTCGCTGAGCGTCATCTGCCAAAGGCCCAACGAACCGAATGTCGCAGGCGCGTTGCGCCGCCAGCCAATCCGGGGGTTCGGCGCCGGACAGGTGGTCGGCGATTTCAGCCAGAACATCGTCGTCGAGCGCTTTGGAATCGGCGCTCACCAGTGTCAGGACCAGAATTCCGATGTCTTCGGCCATGCTGCTTCGGATCGTGGGGTCGGATCATGAGGTTGGGGACGGCGCCGGTTTATGCCGGACGGTGCGGCCGCTTGTCCAGCGGGCGCCTTTGTTCCAGTTTGCCTCACATGCCCACTGAGAAGAACACGCCTCCTGTTATCGTCATTGCCGGTCCGACCGCTTCCGGCAAGTCAGGTGTGGCCCTGACCTTGGCCCGCGAGCTTGACGGCGTGGTGATCAACGCGGACAGCATGCAGGTCTATGCCGATCTGCGGATCCTTACCGCCCGGCCGACGGCGGAAGACGAAGCGGCTGCGCCTCACAGCCTGTACGGCGTGCTGCCGGCCGAGCAGCCCTGCTCGGCGGCCGCCTGGGTCGACATGGCGCTGGCGGAGATTGCGCTGGCTCAATCACATGGGCGGCAACCGATCCTGGTCGGCGGCACCGGCCTTTACCTGAAGGCGCTGACTGAGGGCCTGAACCAGATCCCGGCCATTCCCGCACATGTACGCCAGGCAACCCGCGATCTGCACGAACAGCTTGGCGGTCCGGCCTTTCACGAGCAGCTCTCGCGCTGGGACCCGGCCATGGCGCGGCGCTTGGAGCCAGGCGACACCCAGCGCTTGATCCGCGCCTGGGAGGTCATGGCGGCGACCAACCGGTCGCTGGCCGACTGGCAGGCGGACGAGATTGTCGGCCCGCCACCCGACATGCGGTTCGATCTACACATCCTCATGCCGCCGCGTGAGCCGCTGTACGCGATGTGCGATGCCCGCTTCCTGACGATGATTGAGCAGGGCGGGTTGGATGAGGCTGCCGCCCTAGCGGCACGTGACCTCAGCTCGGACTTACCGGCGATGAAAGCCGTGGGCGTGCCGGAACTGCTGGCCCATTTGGGCGGCATGATCGACCTGTCGACGGCGATTGCGAAGGCCCAGCAGGCGACGCGGAACCTCGCCAAGCGGCAGTTCACCTGGTTTCGCAATCAAGTTTTGCCGGAGCGGCTGGCCCCGTCGGTGCATGCCAGCCATGTTTATGGCGCGCAATATTCGGAAAGTTTGACGACAGAAATCTTGCAGAAAATTCGAAAATCCCGTTGACCTCGTTCAGCATCCCGTCTAGCTTGCCGCTCCCGCACTGCGGCAAAACCAGCTTCGGTGCGAAAATGATTGACAAAACAAGATGTTAGTAAAGCCATACAGCTTCCCGCTGTACGGCACAAAAGGCGGATGAAAGACCCCATGTCCGAGAAGATGCTGACTGGTGCCGAAATCGTGTTGAAAGCCCTGACCGACCAGGGCGTGGACGTCATTTTCGGCTATCCCGGCGGCGCTGTCCTGCCGCTTTACGACGCGCTTTTCCAGCAGAACCACATCCGCCACATTCTCGTCCGGCACGAGCAGGGCGCCGTTCACGCGGCGGAGGGCTATGCGCGGTCGACCGGCAAGGTTGGTGTCGTGCTGGTCACCTCGGGGCCGGGGGCAACCAACGCGGTCACCGGCTTGACCGATGCCTTGATGGATTCGATCCCGATCCTGTGTCTGACCGGCCAGGTGCCGACCCATCTGATCGGCAATGACGCGTTTCAGGAGTGCGACACGACCGGGATTACCCGGCCGTGCACCAAGCACAACTATCTGGCCAAGGATATCGACAAGCTGGCACGCACAGTCCATGAAGCCTTTCTGGTCGCCAAGTCCGGCCGCCCGGGGCCCGTGGTGCTGGACCTGCCCAAGGATGTCCAGTTCGCCACGGGACCGTACACGCCGCCGGAGGCGGTGGAGCACCGCACCTACCGGCCGCAGCTTCAGCCCGATATGGCCCAGGTCGAACGGGCCGTGGAGGCCATGGCCGAGGCGGAACGGCCGATCTTCTATACCGGCGGCGGCGTGATCAACGCGGGACCAGAGGCATCGAAGGTCCTGGCCGAGTTCGTCCAGCTCACGGGCTATCCCATCACCAACACGCTGATGGGCCTGGGCGCAATTCCGGCCTCGGACAAGAGGTTCCTGGGCATGCTGGGCATGCACGGAACCTACGAGGCCAATCTGGCGATGTATCATTGCGACGTGATGATCAATATCGGCGCCCGGTTCGATGATCGCGTGACCGGCCTGCTGGCCGAGTTCTCGCCGGGTTCGAAAAAGATCCATGTCGACATCGACCCCAGCTCGATCAACAAGAACGTGGCCGTGGACATCCCCATCGTCGGCGACGCGTTGGCCACGATGCAGGCCATGATCAAGGTCTGGAAGGATCGCGGCTACGAGCCCAAGGCACAGGCGCTGAGCAAATGGTGGCAGCAGATCGATCAGTGGCGCGCGCGCGACAGTCTGCGCTTTAACCAGCCGACCGAACCCGGCTCGATCATCAAGCCGCAATACGCCATCAAGCGGCTGGTCGAGGCGACCAAGGACCGCGACGACGTCTACATCACGACCGAGGTAGGCCAGCACCAGATGTGGGCGGCGCAACTGATCCCGTTCGAGAAGCCGAACCGTTGGATGACCTCTGGCGGCCTCGGCACCATGGGTTACGGCCTGCCGGCGGCCATGGGGGTGCAGATTGCCCATCCCGACGCGCTGGTGGTCGACGTTGCCGGCGAGGCGTCGGCGATGATGAACATCCAGGAACTGTCGACGATCAAGCAGTACGAACTGCCGGTGAAGCTGTTCCTGATCAACAATCAGTGGATGGGCATGGTGCGCCAGTGGCAGGAGTTGCTGCATGGCGAGCGCTATTCCCACAGCTATTCCGAGGCCTTGCCGGACTTCGTCAAGTTGGCCGAGGCGTTCGGCTGCGTCGGCTTGCGCGCCACCAAGGTCGAGGAGGTTGACGACGTCATCGCCGAGATGATCGCCATTAAGCGGCCGGTCGTCGTCGACATGTGTGTCGACCAGCGCGAGAACTGCTTCCCGATGATCCCGGGTGGTCACGCGCACTATGACATGTTGCTGGGCCCGGAAGACCAGGCCGAGCAGCCCGCTTCCGAAGAGGGCATGGTTCTGGTATAGCCTGCCGGCCCTTTCCGGCTGACGCGGCTGGCGGCCTTGGGTGCCGCCGTCCCGCGTCGCCTTTCATCGATCGCTTCTCACCGACAATCGGGCGCCCCCAATGCCGCCGCAAGATCCCACCGAACGCCATACCATCGCCGTGCTTGTCGACAACGAACCGGGGGTCCTGGCGCGTGTCATCGGCCTGTTTGCCGGTCGCGGCTACAATATCGAGAGCCTGACCGTGGCGGAGGTCGACCATGCCGGCGGCCGCTCGCGCATCACCATCGTCACCAGCGGCACCAAGATGATCATCGAACAGATCAAGGCCCAGCTTGACCGGCTGGTCCCGGTCCACACGGTGAACGATTTGACCATTGAGGGGCCGTCAATCGAACGGGAACTGGCTCTGATCAAGGTCCGTGGCTCAGGCGAAAAACGCATCGAATCCCTTCGCATTGCCGACATCTTCCGCGCCCGTGTGGTCGACAGCACGACCGAGAGCTTCGTGTTCGAGGTCACTGGCGCGTCGGACAAGATCGACGCGTTTGTTGGGCTGATGCTGCCGTTGGGCCTGGTCGACATCACCCGCACGGGTGTGGCGTCCATTGCCAGGGGCGAAGAAGGCCTTCTGATCAACAGCTAGGCGCGACGCCGCCGCTTACAGTCTAAAGAACATCGAGGAACTGACAGAATGCGCGTTTACTACGATCGCGACGCCGACGTTAATCTGATCAAGGCCAAGAAGGTCGTGATCGTGGGCTATGGCTCGCAAGGTCACGCCCATGCCGCCAATCTGCGCGATTCCGGCGTGAAAGACGTCCGGGTCGCGCTGCGCCCGGGCTCGGCAACGACGCGCAAGGCGGAGGAGGCCGGCTTCACAGTGATGAGCCCCGCCGAGGCCGCCGCCTGGGCCGACGTCATCATGATGTGCACGCCTGACGAACTGCAGGGCGATATCTATCGCGACCACCTGCACGACAATATGAACGAGGGCGCGGCACTCGGCTTCGCCCACGGCCTGAACATCCACTTCAATCTGATCGAACCGCGCGCCGACCTGGACGTCTTCATGGTTGCGCCGAAGGGCCCGGGCCATACCGTGCGGTCGGAGTATCTGAAGGGCGGCGGCGTGCCGTGCCTTCTGGCGGTCGACCGCAATCCCACCGGTTCGGCTTTCGATGTCGGCCTGTCCTACGCCTCGGCCATCGGTGGCGGCCGTGCCGGCGTGATCGAGACGACCTTCAAGGAGGAGTGCGAAACCGACCTGTTCGGCGAGCAGGTGGTGCTGTGCGGCGGCCTGACGGCTCTCATCCAGGCCGGTTATGAGACCTTGGTCGACGCCGGCTACGCACCGGAGATGGCCTATTTCGAGTGCCTGCATGAGGTCAAGCTGATCGTCGACCTGATGTATGAGGGCGGCATTGCGAACATGCGCTATTCCATCTCCAACACGGCGGAGTATGGCGACTACCGCACCGGCCCGCGCATCATCACCGACGAAACGCGCGACGAGATGAAAAAGGTGCTTGCCGAGATCCAGAACGGTGAGTTCACGCGCGACTGGATGCTGGAAAACAAGGTCGGCCAGACCAGCTTCAAGGCCACCCGCCGGCGCGCGGCCGCGCACGACATCGAGAAGGTCGGCGAAAAGCTGCGCGCCATGATGCCCTGGATCGCGCAGAACAAGCTGGTCGACAAAGCCAAGAACTGATCGACGGCGCTATCGCCTCCTGAGAGGCTGGCCCGCCCGATCAGGCGGCCGGCCTTTCTCTTTTCCGCTTCTTTTCGGTTGCCACCACGCTGGATCGGGTAATCAGCCGGGCGCCGAGGCCATAGGTGAAATAGGCCCAGACCCAGTTCATGAACACCATCATGCGGTTGCGGGCGCCGATCAGGAAGTAGATGTGGATCAGGCCCCAGAACAGCCAGGCGAACCAGCCGGCCATCTTGATCCAGCGCAGGTTGGCGACGGCGGCGTGCCGGCCGATCGTCGCCAGCATGCCGGCATCATGGTAGCGAAATCGCGGGGGCTTTGACGTCGGCCCGAGCTGGCCTCGGATAACCTTGGCCAAATGGGCGCCCTGCTGCTTGGCGACCGGCGCGACCGCAGGCAGAGGCTTGCCTCCGTCAGGTGTATAGCTGGCCGCATCCCCGATGACGAAGATGTTCGGGTGGCCCGGCACCGACAGGTCCGGGGCGACGATCACGCGTCCCTGCCGATCCGTCTCCGCGCCCAGCCAGTTGCCGACGGCAGGCGCCCTGGTGCCGGCCGCCCACAGGATGTTGGCTGCCGGGATCATTCGCCCGTCTTGCAGGGTCACGCCATACCCGTCGACCTTGTCGACCGCTGCGTTCAAATGGACGCTGACGCCCAGCTTGGTCAGTGCGCGCCTGGCGAAGTCGGTCAGCTTTGGCGGAAAGCCGGAAAGCAGGGACGGGCCCGCCTCCAGCAGGATGATCTCCGCTTCGCGCGGCCTGATATGGCGGAAATCGCGCGCCAGCGCCTTCTTGGCAAGCTCAGCCAAGGCACCCGCGAGCTCGACGCCGGTCGCGCCGCCGCCGACGATGACGAAGGTCATCAGGCGCTCTCGTTCGGCCTCGTCATCCGTCGTCTCGGCATACTCGAACGCCAACAGGACCTTTTCACGGATGTCCAGCGCATCCTTCAGGGATTTCAGCGACGGCGCGTGCGGGCGCCAGTCATCATGGCCGAAATAGCTGTATTCCGACCCCGTCGCCAGGATCAGCGTGTCGAACGGATGGTCGGCCCGCTCGCCCCGCACCGTGCCGGCAGCCACGTCGACGTCGACGACGGTGTCCATCAGGATGGTCGCGTTCTTCTGGTTGCGAAACAGGCTGCGGATCGGCACCGCGACGTCAGCCGGCGAAACGCCGGCGGTCGCCACCTGATAGAGCAGGGGCTGGAACAGGTGGTGGTTTTTCCGGTCGATGATGGTGACATGCACTGGCGCGCCGGCGAGTCCTCTGGCCGCGGCCAGTCCCCCAAACCCGGCGCCAATGATTACGACCTCGTGCGGGCGGTTGGCATCTGCGGCCATTGGCCTGTCTCCATTCTTCTCCGATCCTCAAGGTGGTCATATGGATTGGTCAGCCAAGAGGCGTTTGGTCATGGGCGCCTTGCAGCGGCTTTGTCGCAATCATTGACGGGCGTGTTCTGCGGTCAGCGAACCAGGATGCCAGTGTGGGATGTTCGTGCGGCCAGCCGGACATCAGCGCGTTGAGATCGGCGATATCGAGGGCGCAGGCCAGGGCCATGTGGCCAAAGTCCCATTCGGGCGGGCCATCCAAACCCTTCCAGGTCACCTCGAAGTGGCCCAGACATCGATTGGCCCGCTTCGCCTCGACATCCAGAAGAAAGTCCGATCGGTGCGGTACCGAGCGTCGCAACTCGCGCACCCAGACCGCGATGCCGTCCAGAAAGCCGGTCATCATGCTTTCGAGCCCGCGGGCCGCCCAGTCACTCTCGTCCGGCAGCAACGGCGTCCCGCCGGCTACCCCGCCGAAATAGTCGCAGATGTTCCGCGCCTCGCCGAGGACCAGGTCGCCCTCCACGAGGGTCGGCACGCGGCAAACCGGGCTGTAGGCCAGCAGCGGACTGCCTGGTGCCCGGTTGCGGACCCTCACCCACGTGATCCGATCGTGGAGGCGGGCTTCCCTGGCCGCGACGCGGACGATGCGGGCATAGGGCGAGTTGTCGGAATAGAAGACCTGCATCCGTAGCTTCCTGGAACGTATCGGTTGGTGATATCGGCTGCCGAGCCGCGACGATCCAGAACAGCACACCAGGGATGGCGGCACCAGAGGCTCCGGCCGCTGTAGTGGAGCTCAATCGCTACACACAGAACCTGCAACCCCCTGATAGAAAACGATAAAGACTAGCAGAAACCGTCTCTCGTCCCGGTTGGCGAGTAGTGGTTTTCGGAGTTTCTTGACAATATGGAAAACTCCGCGCATGCTTTCCAAAACGTTTTGGAAGCGGCCCAAACCAAGTGCCGTAAATAAAGGGGGGACCCGCCGTTCATGGCTAACAAGGGTCGCCGGCAGCCGCGTCTGAAGGAGTTGTCTTCGGAGCTGGGGTTGTCGATCACCACGGTCTCGCGGGCGTTGGCTGGCTATTCGGATGTCAGCGCGGCGACGCGCGAGCGGGTGCGCGAGATGGCCGCGCGACGCGGCTACGTGCCCAGCCGAGCCGGCCGGATGCTGGTGTCCGGCAACAGCGGTTTTGTCGGTCTGGTCGTGCCCTTGCGTGACTCCCACTTCATCGACGCGTTTTTGGGCGAGTTCATCGTCGGCCTGAGCGAGGCCTTCACGGACAGTGGCCGCGACCTGACGATCACGACAGCCGCGAGGGATCGTCGCGAGGTCGATGTCTTGCGCCACGTCGTGAACGGGCAACAGGCAGACGGCGTGGTGCTCACCAGGGCTCTGAGCGAGGACGACCGGGTCACCTATCTGTTGGATCAGCAAGTTCCCTTCGTCCTGCACGGTCGGGTCCTGGGCGAGGACAGGCCGTATGTCTGGTTCGACACCGACGGTGAAACGGCGTTCGGCGAAGCGGCGCGGATGCTGATCGAACTTGGTCATCGGGATTTCGGCTATCTGACGTTCACCGAACCGTTGACCTTCGCGCATTTTCGCCGCATCGGCCTGGAAGGCGCGTTGCGCGACCACGGGCTGCACTTGCCCGATCAGGCGATTGCCAGCGTCAGCCGCTTTGACGAGGCCGAGGTTGAACGCGCTGCCGACCGGCTTCTGGGCCTCGACCCGCGACCCACGGCGATTCTGTGCGCGACGGACGGGCTAGCCATCAAGCTGCTGGAAGTGGCGGCCAAGCGCACGATCAACGTGCCGGCTGATCTCTCCGTCATCGGCTTCGACAACCTGCCCGTCTCCGCTTACGCCTCGCCGGGCATCACGACGTTCGACCAAAGCATTCAGGACAGTGCGATCCACGTCGCCGAGATGCTGGTGAAACTGATCGACCAAGGGATCGACGCGGTGGAGCCGCGTCTGGTGAAAGCCGACTTCATCGCCCGTGGCAGCCACGGGCCGGCCCCGCCGGCTCGGCCATCGGTGCGTGCGGTCGGCTGATCGTTTTTGAAAACCCACGTGTCAACAAGGGAGGATCTCATGACACGAATGACCAAGTCCGTTCTTCTGGCCTCGGCCACCGCGTTCCTGTCCACCGGCCTGGCGGCGACGCCGGGCCTGGCCCAAGAGGAAATCCTGTTCTGGTCGACCCAGGCGCGCCCGGTCGAAGAGGCCCAGGCCATGCGCGACGACGTGCTCGCCGGCTTTGACGGCGCCGGGGCGGTGAACTATCAGCCCCAGGACCAAGGCCCGTTCCTTACCAGGCTTGAAGCGGAGTTCACGACAGGTACCGGCACGATTGGCCTGATTGGTGCCTTGCACGGTGACTTCACGGCCCTTGGCAACGACAATCTGGTCGATCTCTCCAGCGTCGACACGGCCAGCCTGGGCATCAGCGACGCGCTACTGGAACTCGGCCGCATGGGCTCTGACGAGCAGCTTTACATGCCGTGGATGCAAGCGACCTACATCATGGCCGCCAATCGCGAGGCGTTGCCCTATTTGCCGGACGGTGCCGACATCAACGCACTGACCTACGAGGAACTGATCGAGTGGGGTCAAAACATGGCGGAAGCCGAGGGATCGCCCAAGATTGGCATTCCTGCTGGTCCCAGCGGTCTGATCCATCGCTTCTTCCAAGGCTATCTCTACCCGTCATTCACGGATTCGATGGTGACCGAGTTCCGGTCGGACCAGGCCGAGTCAATGTGGGAGACCTTCTTGGACCTGTGGGCCGTCACCAGCCCGGCCTCGCCAAGTTACAACTTCATGCAAGAGCAGCTATTGACCGGCGAGGTCTGGGTCGCGTTCGACCACACCGCGCGCTTGGCCGAGGCCTTTAACGAGCGGCCTGAGGATTTCGTGGCCTTCCCGGCACCGGCTGGTCCCACCGGTCGCGGCTTTATGCCTGTGCTCGCCGGTGTAGCGATCCCGCGTACAGCGCCTGACCAAACTGTATCGATGGATCTGACGGAGTATTTGCTGGAGCCCAATACGCAGATCGCGACCCTGCGGGCGACCAACTTCTTCCCCGTGGTCGACGTCGAGTTGCCGGCCCAGATGCCGGCATCGGTGCGGGCGTCGAGCGCAGCGATTGCCGCACAGTCCAATTCGCCTGACGCCAATCCCGGCCTGCTGCCGGTCGGCCTCGGGGACCTGGGTGGCCAGTTCAACCAGGTCTACGTCGATACCTTCCAGCGTATCGCGCTTGCCGGTCAGGACATCAGGACGGTGCTGGACGACCAGGCGGACACGTTGCGGTCGATCATGGATGAGGCCGGAGCGCCATGTTGGGCACCCGACCCGCCATCGGACGGACCGTGCCCGGTCAACTAAGTCCGTGAAAACGCCGGCGGCGACAAGCCGCCGGCGCCTACCCTGGGGGAAATCCGATGCAAGCAAGAGCGCTGCCCTATTTGCTGCTCGCGCCGGCTGCCGTGTTTCTGATCATCTTCTTCCTGTATCCAGCAATCGATGTCGCGATCCAGGCCTTCACGCGCGATGGCGAATGGACCTGGATGAACTTCGACCAGATGGTCGATCACTGGAAGTTCAATTCGGCCCTGTTCAACACGCTGCTGCTGGCGCTGATTGTCGTGCCGCTTCAGTTGGCGCTGTCGCTGTTCATGGCGACGATCGTGACCAAGATGAAGCGAGGGCGGGACCTGATCCTGTACATCTGGACGATACCGCTCGGCATCTCTGATTTGGCGGCGGGCATCATCTGGCTCGCAATCCTTGAGCAAAACGGCTTTCTCAACAGCGCGCTCTACGGCCTCGGCGTGATCGATAGCCCGACGACCTATCTCAGCTACCAGAATCCGTTCGTCCTGCTGATCGCGGTCGCCATCGCCGAGATCTGGCGCTCGACGGCGATCGTGCTGGTCATCCTGGTTGCCGGCATGGGGCTGATCCCGAAAGAGTATTATGAGGCGGCGGAGGTCTTTGGCGCGGGCCCGTGGAAGCGGTTCGTCAAGATCACCCTGCCGATGATGCGGCCCAGCCTGCAGACGGCCCTGATCCTGCGCACCATCCTGGCGTTCGAAGTCTTCGCCGTGGTCATCGCCTTGGCCGGCACCAACATGCCGGTGTTGATGGGCGAGGTCTATGAGTG
>JBCBSH010000114.1:0-14373 GCA_039819285.1 Pseudomonadota bacterium | reverse complement strand
GCAAGACCCATCTGATGCACGCCATCGCCTGGCACATCCGGGACCGGCGCATGAAGGTCTCAGCGGAGGTGTAGAGAACCTGCCGTTCCGGATGCCGGTTCATTCAGGCCCTGCGCTACAAGGACACGGTCAGCTTCAAGGACATGTTCCGCTCGGTCGACGTGCTGATGATCGACGACCTTCAGTTCATCTCGGGCAAGGAGTCGACGCAGGAGGAGTTTTTCCACACCTTCAATGCCCTGGTTGATCACAACCGCCAGGTCATCGTCTCGGCCGACAAATCGCCGACCGACCTGGAAGGCATGGAGGAGCGGCTGAAGTCGCGCCTAGGCTGGGGGCTGGTCGCGGACATCCACCCGACCACCTACGAGCTTCGGCTAGGCATCCTGCAGGCCAAGGCGGAAAAGCACCCCAATGTCGCGGTGCCGGCCAAGGTGCTGGAGTATCTGGCCCACAAGATCGTCAACAATGTGCGCGAGTTGGAAGGGGCGCTGAACCGGCTGATCGCAACGGCCGAACTGGTCGGCCGCGAGATCACGCTGGAGTCGACCAACGAGTTGCTGCACGACGTGCTGCGCGTGTCGGACCGGCGCGTCACGATCGATGAGATCCAGCGCAAGGTCGCGGAGCACTTCAACATCCGTGTCGCGGACATGCACTCGGCGCGACGGTCCCGGTCGGTCGCGCGGCCGCGCCAGGTCGCCATGTATCTGTGCAAGCAATTGACCCCGCGTTCGCTGCCGGAAATCGGCCGGAAATTTGGGGGTCGCGACCATAGCACCGTGATCCACGCCGTGCGCAAGATCGAGGAACTGTGCGCTGCTGACAGAGCATTTGCCGAGGAGGTCGAACTTCTGAGGCGCATGCTGCAGCCCTGAAGCCCCGTCGACACGACCGGTCGACCGGCGAACGGCCCTAGTCCTGCGTTTGCGCTGCTGGGCGGCGATGCTGGTCGACCAGTTCTTTCAGCCTTTCGGCAAAGACCGGGTCATCGCTTGCCAGTTGCGCGCAGTCCTCTGCGGACAGAACCAGCAACTGGCATTCGGTGACGGTGGTGACCGTGCTTTCCGAGGGCTGGTCGCTGCCGATCAGGGCGCTTTCGCCGAAAAAGTCGCCTTCGTGCAAGCGTCTGCTGCCACGTGGCGACGTCACGTCGAGCTGGCCTTCGACGACGATGTAAAGCGCGTCGGCCGGATCGCCGGGGCGCAGCAGGGCATGGCGCGCGGGCACGGCCCGTTTGACCAGCGCGACGGTAAGATTGGCCAGGGTGGCGGCGTCGAGCTTCGCCAGGATCGGCACGCGCAGCAGTCGGTTCATGCTGACGACGAAGTCGTGGCGCCGGATTTCGCGGGCAAACCCTGCCGCCAGAATGGCCGCCGGCAAGGCGAACAGGCCGACGCCCAAAAACATGAACAGCGCCCCCAGCGTGCGGCCCAGGTCGGTCACGGGCACGATATCGCCATAGCCGACCGTGGTCAGCGTGATGATGCCCCACCACAAGGACGCCGGAATGCTGGAAAACGCCTCCGGCTGGGCGTCACGCTCAACCTCGTACATCAAGGTTGACGCGACCATGACCGTGATCAGCATCAACAGCATGGCGCTGATCAACGTTCGCCCTTCCGCCCGCACCACCGAGGCCAGCGACGCCATGGCCGGTGAGTAGCGGGTCATCTTGATCAGCCAAAGAATGCGGAACAGCCGCAGCACGCGCAGGTCGAAGGGCAGGATGAACGACAGCCAAAACGGCAGAACGGCCAGCAAATCCACAATCGCCATCGGCGTCATCGCATAGCGCAGCCGCCCCCAAACGGGGTGATGAAACCGCTCGCGCCGGTCTTCGACCGCGCACCACAGCCGGGCGAGATACTCGATCGTGAAAACGGAGATGGTGAACCAGTCGATAAAGCGCGTGACGTCGCGCCATTCCGGCGGCAGGCTGCTGATGGTTTCGACCGCCAGCGACCCGATGCTGATCAAGATCAGCACGACCAGCACGGCGTTGAGCAGATGGTGACCCAGCCCGACGCGGCCTGATCCGTCCAGAAGCCTGAAAAGCCTTGCGCGCACCGATTGGGCCATGACGCCCGATTATGGCCGGTTCGCCCGCCGGGTCCAACCGGCATCGAAATGACGAAAAAGCTTAAACTCACAGGGCTTTGGGATATAATCCGTCTCCGGAATCCCGGTCCGTTCGACGCTGCGGCTGAGTCGCGGTGACGGGTGGGCGCATCGACGCTCCAGCCTCAGACGGAAACCTCTAGGATCACCGGAACGCCGGTGGGCTGCGTCCATCCTGGACAGCCTTGAGACACAGACGATGATTGCCGCATGAAACTCACCATCGAACGCGCCGCATTGTTGAAGTCGCTGGGCCATGTGCAAAGCGTGGTGGAACGACGCAACACCATCCCCATCCTGGCCAATGTGATGATCAAGGCGGAAACCGGCCGGCTGAGCCTGACCGCCACGGACATGGATCTGGAGGTCGTGGAGTCGGTCGCTGTCGACGTCCAGACCGCGGGCGAAACAACCGCGCCCGCGCATACGCTTTACGACATCGTCCGAAAGCTGCCTGAGGGCAGCCAGGTGGAACTGGCGTTCGACAGCGCCGCCAATGCCATCGCCCTGCGCGCCGGCCGCTCGCGCTTTCGGCTTGGCTGCCTGCCCGTGGCCGATTTTCCGACCATGGCCGGCGGCGATATGACCCATCGGTTCACGCTGACGGGCGCGGATTTGAGCGGGCTGATCGAGCGCACGCGCTTTGCGATTTCGCTGGAAGAAACGCGGTACTATCTCAACGGCATCTATTTCCACGCCTCGGACGGGGACACACCGATGCTGCGCGCGGTCGCCACCGACGGCCACCGGCTGGCGCGGGTTGAGATGGTACTGCCGTCCGGCGCGGAACAAATGCCGGGCATCATTGTGCCGCGCAAGACGGTGAACGAGCTCTATCGCCTGATCGAGGAGACCGACAGCGACATCGCCATTGAGCTGAGCGACACCAAGATCCGCTTTCAGTTCGGCGACATCATTCTGACCTCAAAGCTGATCGACGGCACCTTCCCGGACTATGAGCGGGTCATACCGGCGGCCAACGACAAGGTCATGGAGGTGCAGGCCAAGGAATTCGCCGAGGCGGTCGATCGCGTCTCCACGATCGCGACGGAAAAGAGCCGGGCGATCAAGCTGAATCTCAATCCAAGCGCGCTGACCCTGTCGGCGACCAGCGCGGAACAGGGCAGCGCCAATGAGGAGCTTGAGGTCGCCTACGAGGCCGACCCCTTGGAAATCGGCTTCAACGCCCGATATCTGCTGGACATAACCCAGCAGCTTGACGGCGATGGCGCGCGCTTTGTCATGGCCGACGCGGCGTCGCCGACGATCATTCAGGATGTTGCCGACGCCAGTGCCCTGTACGTGCTGATGCCCATGCGGGTCTAGCCACAGCGTGCGTTCGTCCCTGGCCGCCCTGCCAGAAAATACGTCGGAAAGTGCGGTGAAGACGGCAAGCCGAGTCGCCATTGAGCGCCTGACGGTCAGCGAATTTCGCTGCTACGGCGCTGCGGTGCTGACCGCCGAGGGCCGGTCCGTGGTGCTGAGCGGGCCGAACGGTGCGGGCAAGACGAACCTGTTGGAGGCCGTATCCTTCTTGGCGCCGGGGCGGGGCTTGCGTCGGGCGCCACTAGCGGAGGTCGGGAGACGGCGCGCCGACGCGACCGAGCCGACACGCTGGGCCGTTTCGGCCCGGCTGATGACGGAAACGGGCGTCGTTCCGGTGGGTACGGGGCTTGATCCGTCCGCGCCGCCCGGCACGTTGCGGCGGGTTGTCAGGGTCGACGGGCGGCCGGCGCCGAGCCAGACGGCGTTGGCGGAACTGGCGACGATACAATGGCTGACGCCGCAGATGGACCGGCTGTTCGCCGACGGGTCCAGCGGTCGCCGGCGGTTCTTCGACCGGATGGTCTATGGCTATCACAAGGGCCATTCGGCGG
Organism: Pseudomonadota bacterium; assembly: GCA_039819285.1. GTDB lineage: Bacteria > Pseudomonadota > Alphaproteobacteria > DSM-16000 > Inquilinaceae > JANQGH01. The sequence goes on along the minus strand of JBCBSH010000114.1, from coordinate 10,375 downwards.
CCCTGACGGCCTACGAGCAGGCCATGCGGGAACGCACGCGCCTGTTGCGTGACGGGCGGGGCGACGATAGATGGCTGGCGGCGTTGGAAGACGCCATGGCGACCCATGGGGTGTCGATTTCGGCGGCCCGTCTGGCGACGGTGGAAAGGCTGGTGCGGGCCGTACGCGTACGCAGCGAATCGGCATTTCCGCAGGCCGATATCGCGTTGAGCGGGACCGTCGAGGCGTGGCTGGCCGATAAGCCGGCGGCGGAGGTTGAGGACGCGCTTCGGGCCCTACTGCGTGAGCGCCGGCCGATCGACGCGGCGGCCGGGGCGGCAACGGAAGGGCCGCATCGCGCGGATCTGGTGGTCCATCACGCGGCCAAGGGCATGCCGGCGGCGCAATGTTCGACCGGTGAGCAAAAGGCGCTGCTGATCGGGCTGATCCTGGCGAACGGGCGCCTGACCGCGTCGGAAAGAGGATCGCCGCCGATCTTCCTGCTGGACGAGGTGGCGGCGCATCTGGACGCGAACAGGCGCCGGGCGCTGTTTGACGAGTTGGCGGCGCTGGGCAGTCAGGCGTGGCTAAGCGGCACCGATCGCGGCCTGTTCGAAGGCATGGCCGCCGAGACGTTGTACGTGACCGTCGAGGACGGTCAGTTGCAGCCCGAAACCTGACACATTTGGCGTTGTGACGGATACGAATTTGTACGTGGTGTACTGAAGGAACTGGTAGGATTAGTGATGGTTGAGCCGATCAGTGCGGGCGCGGAGAACGCCGCCGACGATCCCGAATATGGCGCGGATCAAATCAAGGTGCTGCGCGGCCTGGAGGCCGTGCGCAAGCGCCCGGGCATGTATATCGGCGACACGGACGATGGCTCGGGCTTGCACCACATGGTCTACGAGGTCGTCGACAACGCAATCGATGAGTCCCTGGCCGGCCATTGCGACACCATCGAGGTCACGCTGAACCCGGACGGGTCGGTGACGGTGACCGACAATGGGCGCGGCATTCCGGTGGATATCCACAAGGAGGAAGGCGTCAGCGCGGCTGAGGTCATCATGACCCAGCTGCATGCCGGCGGGAAGTTCGACCAGAACTCCTACAAGGTGTCGGGCGGTTTGCACGGCGTTGGCGTCTCGGTCGTCAACGCGCTGTCGCAATGGCTGAACCTGACGATCTGGCGCGACGGCAAGACCTGGGCCATGCGCTTCGTCGATGGCGAGGCGGAAGACAAGCTGGCGGTGACTGGTGATGCGCCGGTTGAGGACGGCACGGCGAAGACGGGCACGTCGATTTCGTTCCTGCCGTCGCCGGCCACGTTCACCATGCTCGACTTCAACTTGTCGACCTTGGAACACCGCCTGCGCGAACTGGCGTTCCTGAATTCCGGCGTGACCCTGATCCTGATCGACGATCGCGGGGTCGAGCCCAAGCGCATCGAGATGCATTACGAGGGCGGGCTGGAGGCGTTTGTCGGCTATCTCGACAAGTCCAAGACGCCGGTGCATCGCCCGCCAATCGTCATGTCGGCGGAACGGGACGGCATCACCGTGGAACTGGCCATGCAATGGACCGACAGTTTCCACGAGACGATGCTGTGTTTCACCAACAACATTCCGCAGCGCGACGGCGGCACGCATCTGGCCGGTTTTCGCGGCGCGCTGACCAGACAGGTGAACGCCTACGCCGCCTCGTCGGGCCTGGCGAAGCGCGAGAAGGTCTCCCTGTCAGGCGATGACGCGCGCGAGGGCCTGACCTCCGTCCTCTCGGTCAAGGTTCCGGACCCCAAATTTTCCAGCCAGACCAAGGACAAGCTGGTTTCGTCCGAGGTACGGCCGGTGGTGGAAAATCTGGTCAACGAGGCGCTGGGCACCTGGTTCGAGGAACATCCGGCGGAGGCCAAGCGCATCGTCCAGAAGGTGGTCGAGGCGGCGGCCGCGCGCGAGGCGGCGCGCAAGGCCCGCGAGCTGACGCGGCGCAAGTCTGCGCTGGATATCGCCTCCCTGCCCGGCAAGCTGGCCGACTGTCAAAACCGCGATCCGGCGGAAAGCGAGCTGTTCCTGGTGGAGGGTGATTCCGCCGGCGGCTCGGCCAAGCAGGGCCGCGACCGCAAGTTCCAGGCCATCCTGCCCCTGCGCGGCAAGATCCTGAACGTGGAGCGGGCGCGGATCGACAAGATGCTGTCCAGTGCGGAGATCGGGACCCTGATCACGGCGCTGGGCACCGGCATTCGCGAGGATTTCGACGTCGAGAAGACCCGTTATCACCGGGTCATCATCATGACGGACGCGGATGTCGACGGCAGCCATATCCGCACCCTGCTGCTGACCTTCTTCTATCGCCAGATGCCTGAGATTATCGAGCAGGGTTACCTCTACATCGCCCAGCCGCCGCTCTACCGCGCGGCACGCGGCAAGTCGGAGATCTATTTGAAGGACGATGCGGCGCTGGAGGATTACCTGATCGACAGCGGCATTCAGGATGCCGTGCTGACCCGCCATGACGGCGTGCAGATCGCCTCGGCGGATCTGCGCGCGCTGGTTGACATGTCGCGCGAGGCCAAGCGGCATCTGGAGGTTCTGGCCCGCCGGGTCGGGCGCATGGATGTCGTCGAACAGGTTGCGATCGCCGGTGCCTATTCGGCCACGCTTCTGTCCGACCGCGACCGGTCCGGCGCGGCGGCAGAGTATGTCGCCAAGCGCCTGGACACGCTGGCGCCGTTGCTGGAGCGGGGCTGGACGGGCGAGGCCCTGGGCCCGCGCGGCAACCTGCCCGGCGGCCTGCGCTTTATGCGCACCGTGCGCGGCGTGACCGAGGTCCGCCATGTGGACGGCGATCTGGTGCGGTCCGGCGAGGCAAGGCGCCTGGACACCATCGCCGGCGACCTGCAGGAGGCGTTCGCCCGCGAGGCGACGCTGACCATCACGCCGTCGCGGGGTGAGCCGCAGGAGTTCGCCATCGCCGGCCCGGTCAGCCTGGTCGACAAGGTGATGGAGCTGGGCCGCAAGGGCATTTCGATCCAGCGCTACAAGGGCCTGGGCGAGATGAATGCAGAGCAATTGTGGGAAACCACGCTCGACCCGAACGTGCGCACCTTGCTGCAGGTCAAGGTCGCCCATGCCGACGAGGCGGATGAGATCTTCAACACGCTGATGGGCGACGTGGTCGAGCCGCGGCGTGAGTTCATTCAGGAAAACGCCCTGATGGTGGCCAACCTGGACGTTTAGGCGCCGCCTTCTGCCGTCAGCGAGCCATCGGCGTAGGCCGCGCGCAGCTTGGTCTTCAGCACCTTGCCGGTGGCGCCGATTGGCAGGGCCTCGACGAACACGATCTTCTCCGGCAGCCACCATTTGGCGACCTTTTCGCCGAGATAAGCGCGGATGCCCTCAGCATCGACCGTTGCATCGGCGGCCTTCACGACAGCCAGCAAGGGCCGTTCATCCCACTTTTCGTCGGGGATGCCGATGACGGCGGCCTGGGCAACCGCCGGGTGGCCCATGGCCACGTTCTCAAGATCGATTGAGCTGATCCACTCGCCGCCAGACTTGATCAGATCCTTTTTGCGGTCGGTGATCTGCATGTAGGCGTCGTCATCCATGGTCGCGACATCGCCCGTGTCGAACCAACCATCCGCGTCATGGTGTTCGCTGTGGTCGAGCCGGTAGTAGCCGGACGCGATCCAGGGGCCGCGCACCTTCAGGGCGCCGAAGGCGGTGCCGTCATGGGGCAAGGGCCGGTTGTGCTCGTCGACGATCTTCATTTCCACGCCATAGACCGCCCGCCCCTGCTTGGCCAGCTTGCCAAAGCGCTTGTCCTTGTCGGCCGATTCCATACCGGCCTTCAACAAGCTGACGGTGCCCAGCGGGCTCATCTCCGTCATGCCCCACGCGTGCAGCACGGTGATGCCGAACTCCTCCTGAAACGCCTCGATCATGGAGCGTGGTGCTGCCGACCCGCCGATGATGATCCGCTTGAGTGATGGCACGGTCTCGCCGGTCTGGCGCCAATGGGCCAAGAGGCCGTGCCAAATGGTCGGCACGCCGGCCGTGATGGTCACCTCCTCGTCGCGCATGAGCCGGGTCAGGCTGGCGCCGTCCAGGCCCGGCCCCGGCATCACCAGTTTGGTGCCGTTCATGGCCGCCGCGTAAGGAATGCCCCAGGCCAGCACGTGGAACTGCGGCACCACCGGCAGCATGGCGTCGCTTTCGGCCATCGGCACGGCAGAGGGCAGGGAGAAGCCGAATGCGTGCAGCACCGTGGCCCGATGGCTGTAGAGCACGCCCTTGGGGTCGCCCGTCGTGCCGGAGGTGTAGCAGAGCGCCGAGGCGGTGTTCTCATCGAACTCAGGCCAGGGATAATTGGTCGATTGCGCGGCCAACAGATCCTCATAGCAAAGGCCGTTATCAAGAGCGTCGGCCGGCATGCTTGCCCGGTCCGTCAGGTAGACGACCCGCTCCACCTTGGGCAACTGGTCGATCAGCTTGGTGACCAGGGGCGCAAAGGTCAGGTCGACGCACAGAATGCGGGCCTCGGCATGGTTGATGACGAAGGCCATCTGGGTCGGGTGCAGGCGGGGATTAATCGTATGGATGACCGCGCCCATGCCGGAGACGCCGAAATAGAGCTCGACATGGCGGTTTGTGTTCCAGGCGATCGTCGCGACGCGGTCGCCTTGGCCGATGCCAAGGTCGGTCAAGGCGTTGGCAAGCTGCCTCGACCGGTTGGCGACGTCCGCGTAGGTCTCTCGGTGGATCGGCCCTTCGACCGTTCGCGTGACGATCTCCCGGTCATGGAAGACGCTGGCCGCGTGATCCAGGATCGTTGAGATCAACAGCGGGCGATCCATCATCAGTCCGCGCATGGCTTTACCCTCCCTTGTCAGTCTTTTGGGAAGGGTCGCGCGTTCGCTGGCCCGACGCAACCGGGCTAAGTGTCCGCGATCTCCGGCGGCCAGATGACGGTGAACCGTTCGAAGACGGTGTCCATGTCGTCGGTGAAGGCAAAGCCCTCGCGCGCCGCCTCACGGCTGAAATAGGTGCGATGGGCCTGCAGCCACCAGTCGCGGGAGCGGTCGCCTTCGCCCTCATCCCACGCAAACTGGTCATCGACCTGGATCAGTGGCTTGACAGTAATTTCGGTCGTGCGCCAGATGCAGCGGGGTGCGCCCGCGCCGTCCAGCACGATCACCAGGTCGCCGACGGCAGGCATCTTCTCGCCGCCCTCGATGAAGTCCCGCAACAGGCCCGCGGTCGCCCGCTTGCGGCCTTCGACAATCAACTCGGCCAGCTCGGTTTGCAGGGCCGGGCTGTCGCCGCAGCTCAGCGCCTCATAGTCGTCGCCGCTGTGGCCCGTGGACTGCTTGAAGGCCTGCCAAAAGGCTTGGACGGCGTCACTTGGCGTCGTCATCGGCTTTCCCCTTTTTCGCTGCCAAGAACGCGCGCATGCCGGCGACCGCCTCCGGGCTGGTCTGGGCCAAGGCGGTCGCCAGGCTCTCGGTGAACAGCCCTTCCGACGGCGCCATCTCGTCGATGCGGGCGATGGCGTTCAGGATCATATAGTTGGACAAGGGCGCATTGCCGACGATGGTTTCGGCCAGGGACAGTGCGCGTTCCATCGCCTCGCCCGCGTCGACCGTGTAGTGCGACAGGCCGAGCCTCAGGCCGTCGTCGGCATCATAGGTGCGGCCGGTCAGCATCATCTCGACCATGCGGCCCTGCCCAATGGTGCGGGCCACGCGCACGCTGCCGCCGCCGCCGACGAAGATGCCCCGACGTCCCTCTGGCAAGCCGTAGAAGGTCGATGGCTCCGCCACGCGCACATGGGTCGACAGGGCCAGTTCCAGACCGCCGCCTATGACCGCGCCATGCAGCGCCGCGACCACCGGCAGGCCGCCGAACTGGATCTTGTGAAAGGTCGCATGCCAGCGCTGGCTGTGCCGCATGACCTCGAACGGGTCGCGTTCGGCGTGCTCGCTCAGGTCCAGGCCGGCGCAGAAATGCTCGCCCGCGCCTGCCAGAACGACCGCCTTCGCTTCGGACAGCGGCTTGGAAAAAACCCGGTCGAGCTCGTCGATCAGCAGGTCGTTGACGGCGTTTCGCTTGGCCGGCCGGTTCAGCGTGACAACCGCGATGGCGCCCCGCTGGTCGAGCGTCAGCGTCTTGAACGTGTCCGTCATCGGCCGGACCGTATCACGCGCCCAGGGTCATGGCACGTTTGCCGGGATTTCGGTCTCGGCCATGAAACCGGCCATGCGTGCGGCCAACGCCTCAGGGATGCGGACGGATTTCAGCTTGTCGAGATCGGTGTAGACCACGGTCAGCTTTGCCTTCAGGCGGTCTTCGCCATTGCACGAACCGACGATGGCGAGGTCGATCGCGCTGCGGCCGATCTTCAGGACCGTCATCGACAGGCGGAGCACGTCGCCCATGCGGCTTGGCTTTTGGAAATGGACCTTGATGTCGACCATCGGCGTGCCGCGCCGTTCCTCGAAATGAAGCGCGGCCCATGGCGTTTCAAGCGGTCCGGCGAACCAGTCTTCGACCATCTGATTGAACATCAGGAAATAGCGCGGATAGAACACGATGCCGGCGACATCGCAATGCTCGAACCGGATCGGGAAATCGAGATCGAAGCTGCTCACGACGGCTGTTTCCTTTCATCCGCCAGGCTGATGGTGGGCCGTTCGGTCGCGTACCGCCTGACGCCGCCATCATCCGAAACCTGCAAATAGCCGCGGCGTGCCAGGTAGGTGAGATGGGCCACGGCCTCGCCCAGCGCGAAGACGATCTGATGATCGTCCATGGCCCGATCGAACAGGGTCGGGATAAGCTCGGTGGCCGATTTCGGTGTGTCGACGCATGCGGCAAGCGCCGCGTTCAGCCGATGCTCGTGATGCTCGGCCAGTTCCACCAGCCGCTCTGGAAAGCCGCGGAAGGGCGTCCGGTGCCCCGGCAGGGCCAGCGCCTCAGGCGGCAGCCACGAGAAGGCGGAGAGCGTGTCCAGGAAATCGGTCAGCGGATCGGCGTCCGGCTGGGCCCAGAGCACCGAGATGTTCGGCGTGATCTTGGGCAGGATCTGATCGCCGGCGATCAACAGGTTTTCCGCCTCGCACCACAGGCAGGCATGGGCGGGCGAGTGGCCACGGCCCGTCACCACCCGCCATTGGCGCCCGCCGATGGCCAAGACGTCGCCTGCGGCCAGCGGCTCGATCGTCTCGACGATCGGTTCGATGCGCGTGCGAAACACGTTGCCGCGCAGCGCCAGCCGATCGAGCGTCTCCCGGTCCAGGCCGTGAAGGGCGAAAAACGCCTGCTGGCCGGCGACGAACTCGGCCGCGCTGCGGGTGCTGATATGGGTGGCGAGGCGCCATTCCTCCGTCGCCATGGCGACGGGGGCGTCCACACGCTGCGACAGATAGCCGGTGAGGCCGGCATGGTCCGGGTGGAAGTGGGTGGCGATGACGCGGTTTATGGGACGGCCGGCGAGCGCGGTTGTCAGCGCTGTCTCCCAATGATGCTTGATCGCCTCGGTCGACATGCCGGTGTCGACGATGACCCAGCCGTCGCCATCGTCCAGAACCCAAAGATTGACATGGTTCAGGGCGAAGGGCAGCGGCATTTGCAGCCAGAAGATGCCGTCCAGCACCTCGGTCGGATGGCCTTGCGGCGGTAGCGGAAACGGTGGGGGGCTGCGATCGTCTGGCATGGCTCAGAGTTCCTTGATGAACCCGGCCATCGCGTCGAGCGTGGCCTGTTCCTGATCGCGGTGGGGCGAGTGGCGGCAATCGGGCAACACAAGCTCGCTCACCGGCCCTTTGGCCTTCGCGGCGATGGCCTCAAGCTGGGTCAGCGTGCCGTACTCGTCATCCGCGCCCTGGATCGCCAGGATTGGGCAGGTGATTGCCGGCAGATACTCCTCGATATTCCAGGCCCGGAAATCCGGGTGCAGCCAGATGTCGTTCCAGCCCCAGAAGACGTTATCGACATTGTCGTGGTACCGGCCCAGCTTGGCCGCCAGATCGGTCTTCTCATAGACCGTCTTGGCCTTGGCGATGCTGTCGACCGTCAAATCCTCGACGAACACATGCGGCGCTTCAAGGATCAGGCCGCGCACCGGCCGGATGCCGGAACCGGCGTGGATCAAGGCGATCGAGGCGCCGTCTGAATGCCCGATCAGAATGGGCCGGTCGATGCCCAGCCTGTCCAGCAGGTCCGGCAGGCTCTCCAACGCCTCGTCATGCATGTAGTCCACGGCGCGCGAGCCGACCAGCGGGTCCGACTGGCCATAGCCATAGCGCGAATAGACCAGGGTTGGGCAGCGCGTCGCGGCGGCGACCTTGGCCGGAAAGTCCTTCCACAGCGCGGCGGAGCCCAGCCCTTCGTGCAGGAACACCAGGGTCGGACGTTCCGCGTCGCCGGGGATGTGCGCGACCTCCAGCCGGTGGCCCCGTATGGTCATGAACGACACGGCGTCAGACCCCGAGATAGCGGTGCTTCAGGTCGGGCTGCGCGTCCAGCTCCGCACTGGCGCCCTCGAAGACCACCGTCCCCTTGACCAGGATGACATTGCGGTCGGTGATCGCGGAAACGGCCGCGACGTTCTTGTCGACAATCAGGGTGGCGATACCGGTGTCGCGCACCAGCCGGACGATGCGCCAGATCTCCTTGCGGATCAGCGGCGCCAGGCCCTCCGTCGCCTCATCCAGGACCAGCAGCAGCGGGTTGGTCATCAACGCACGGCCGATGGCCAGCATCTGCTGTTCGCCGCCGGAAAGCTGGTCGCCGGCCTGGCCCAACCGTTCGGCCAGGCGCGGGAAAGTGGCCAGCACGCGGTCCAGCGTCCAATCTGTGGAACCGTTGGGTGCCGGCCGCGCGGACATCACCAGGTTTTCGCGCACCGACAGATTGCCGAAGATGCCGCGTCCCTCGGGCACGTAGGCGATGCCGGTGCGCACGATCTGGTAGGACGGCCGGCCGGTCAGGTCTTGACCGCCGGCCAGGATGCGGCCCTCGCGGACCGGGACGATGCCCAGCATGGAGCGGATCAGGGTCGACTTGCCCATGCCGTTGCGGCCCATCAGGCCGACCGTCTCGCCCGGCCTGATGCGAAAATCGACCCCATGGAGGATGTGGCTGGCACCGTAGAAGGTGTGGATGCCGGCGGCCTCCAGCAGGGCGGGGGCGGCGTCGGCCGTCGGCGACGAGGCGGGCGCGGCACTAGGCATCGTCCTCATCCTCGCCGAGATAGGCCTCGCGCACGACGGCGCTTGCGCGGATGGCTTGCGGCGATCCGCTCTCCAACACCGCGCCGTTGACCATGACGGTCAGGCGGTCGGCCACGGAGAAGACCACGTCCATGTCGTGCTCGACCAGGACGACGGCGTGGCCGGCGACCAGGCTCTTGAGCAGCGCGACCATGCGCTCAGTTTCCTCCGGCCCCATGCCGGCCAGCGGCTCGTCCAGCAAAAGGACGTTCGGCTCCGTCGCCAGTGTCATCGCGATCTCTAGCTGCCTTTGCTCGCCATGGCTCAGCGCTGAGGCCAGCCGGTTGTCGGTGGCGCGCAAGCCGACCCGTTCCAAGGCGGCGTGCGCACGGTCGATCAGGTCGCCCCGGCGTGTCACGGCGGTGATCAGCCCAAGCCCGCTGCCGACTCGGGACTGGGCGGCCAGGCGCACATTCTCCAGCGCGGTCATCTCCGCGAGGATGTTGGTCTTTTGGTAGGACCGGCCGACGCCCTTCTTGGAAACTTTATCGGCCCGCAGGCCGGCGATGTTCTCGCCGTTCAGATAGATGGCACCGCCTGACGGTTTCAGATCGCCGGACAGCATGTTGATCAGCGTGGTCTTGCCGGCACCATTCGGCCCGATCACCGCGTGCAAGAGGCCGACCGGAAATTCCAGCGACACGTCGCTGACGGCGCGCAGGCCGCCGAAGCTTTTCGACAGCGTGTCGGTTCGAAGCAGCGCGTCGCTCACGTCGTCTGCTCCGCCTCGCCCTTGGCCGACCGGCGGCCGGACCGCAGATAGGCGGCAAGATCCTCGATCAGGCCAGACAGGCCGCGCGGCAAGACGATCACGATGGCGATGATCACCACGCCCTCGACCAGCAGGTAATAGTCGGTGGCGGCGCGATGGGGGTCCATCTCCGTCAGGCCGATCGCGTTGGAGGCCGTCACGCCGTATTCGATGGCGATTTCGGCCAGTTCCCGCAGCGCCTCCAGCGCGAGCGCGCCAAGGATAGGCCCGTAGATCGTGCCCATGCCGCCCAGGATGACCATCAGCAGGATCTCAGCCGACATGTGCCATCCGGCCAGTTCCGGGTTCACGAACAGGCTTTGCACGGCCCACAGATAGCCGGCGAGCCCGCCCAGCAGGCCCGCGATGACGAA
>JBCBSH010000113.1:0-14578 GCA_039819285.1 Pseudomonadota bacterium | reverse complement strand
CTCCCGATAGTTTTCGTTCTCGTAGTGATGTGAGTCGACGTCAACAATCAGAAAGTCCTTGTAGTTCCGGCTGTGGGCCTGCTCGGCGGCGTGGATCAGTGACCGGTCGCTGGCATAGTCGTCGAAGGTGACGCGACGGACTTCCGCGGTGCTCATCTTGCTCTCCTCAGATGATCTCATGCGATAACGTAGACGCCCCCATCGCGCACGATGACGTCATACTTCTTCAGCCTCAGTTTGCGATTGCCGACGCACTCGCCGGTTTTGAGGTCATATTCGTAGCCGTGCCAGGGACAGACGAAGTGCATCTCGTTGCCGAAATCCTGACCGACCTGCTGGCGTTGCTCGTCGACCAGATCGAGCACACGCGGGATCATGATGCCCTCGCACGCCGGGCCGCCCGAATGAACGCAATAGTTGCTGTAGCTGTAGTACGAACCCTCGTGAAAAAACACGCCAAGTTCTTTTCCGGTGCCGGTTCTGACAATCATACGATCGCCGTTCTGCATGTCTGATTGAGCGCACACGAAGATCTCGGCCATGCGGCAACCCCCTGTTGTTCATTGGGAAGCGTTGCCGTCAATCGACAGCCAAGTATATAATATTTCCTATCCTATTATGATCAGTGACAGGATCATGCCGCCGCCCTACCTCTCGCGGACTCGCCACGAGCTTTCGGCTTTCATCCGCCAGAGACGGGCCCAGCTCCAGCCCGAAAGCTTCGGATTCGATTCTCGGAAGAATCGTCGGACCAAGGGCTTGCGCCGCGAGGAGGTTGCGGCAATCGCCGGTGTCGGGCTGACCTGGTACACCTGGTTCGAGCAGGGCAGGGACATCGGCGTTTCGGCTTCATTTCTCGACAACGTCGCTGGGGCGCTGCGGCTCAATCCGTCCGAGCGGTCCTATCTCTATTTTTTGGCCGATCGACCGCTTGCGACACGCTCCGCCGGCGAGGATGCATCCCAGGTCGAACCAAGCCTGATGCGGCTGACGGATGGCTTGGGCACGCGGCCCGCCTATGTGAAGAACTTCCTCTGGGATGTCCTGTACTGGAATGGGGCGGCCTCATTTGTCTTTGGCGATTTTTCCCAGATTCCCGCCGGAGACCGGAACATCGCCTGGCTGACCTTCACGAACAGTCGGCTGCGCCGCACTATGGTGGATTGGGAAAACGATGCGCGACGCCTTATGGCTCGGCTGCGCGCCGACTTCGCCCGCTCTGCCGGCGACGAACGCTTCCGACAGCTGATCGACCGACTTAACGAGCATTCGGCCGATTTCCGGCGCATCTGGCAGATGCAGGCCGTGCTGGAGACCGGCGCTGGCGCACGGCTTGTAAATGTGGAGGGGATCGGGACCGTCAACTTCGACTTCATCGTTTGCAAGATCGGCGAAACCGACCAGCTTAAACTGGTCATTTACGCGGCCCAACCGGACAAGCCGAACCGCGAAACCTTCCTCCAAAGCTGTGCCCAATGGATCAGTTTACAGCGAGGTCGCCGACGGCAGGACGGCGATGCTGTCGCCAAACTGGGCGCCAACTAAGAACTTGGTTCGGACGTGCTTACGGTCCGCATCGACTTGTCAAGATCTCGGGCTGTTACGGTGGTACGCGGCGATGCCGGGCGCATCGCACGCGGCAGACGACGCAGCCAGCCCGTTGCCCTGATCATAGCCGGAAATCTCTAGCCTCCGGCGGTCCTAACAAGGGGAGCGGACCAGTGTTGAGACGGACCCCGCCTTAATCTGGACGAGCGAACGGGTCTGAGGTCGATGCTACATCGGGTCTGGCCAAGTCCGCGCGAACGCTCTGCCAGTCGGACAGTCGCTCAAGCGCATAGGCGATCTGCAACAGGGTCCGCTCGCCGCCAAGCGGACCCACCAGTTGCAGCCCGATAGGAAGGCCGGTGGTTGGCGAAAAGCCCGACGGGACGCTGATGGCCGGGTGGCCGGTCGCGTTGAACGGTGATGTGAACACCGCATTTGCACCCTTGCGATGGGTGTCCGGGTTGCGTGCGGCTTCGGCCGTAACCACGGGCGACGTCGGCATGACGAGAGCCCGGACACTGCCAAAGGCCTGCTGAAGGAGATCCCGCACCCGGTTGGCAACCGCCCTGGCGTTCAACAGATCCGTCGCGGACAGAAAGGCGCCGGTCCAGTGGTAGACCCGTGCGCTCTGCCCATACTTCTCGCGTTGGGTGCGCAGGCTGACGGCGTGGGCCGCGTGCGCCAACCCGTTCAGCATCACGAAATTGGCCATCCGCGCTTCTGCAAGCCCGGGAGGTTCGACCTCGACCAAATTGACGCCAAGGCTGCGCAGGCGATCGAGCGAGCCTTCGAATGCATCAGAGACCTCGTCTTCCAGACCCGATGCATCGATAAGGTGGCGCGGTACACCCAATGTCCAACCGCTGATATTCGCGTCCAGACGCGCAATGAGATCGGGCGAAGAGCCACGCGGCCCGGAAGCCATGACCGAGAGCATAAGGGCGGCATCGGCAACCGTACGGGTCATGGGGGCAATTTCGCTGACCCAGGACTCGCCCATGCCCCGGCGGCTCACCGTGCCATGCGATGCTTTGATGCCAATCAGATTGTGTTGGCCCGCCGGAAGCCGGACCGACCCGCCGCCATCGGTGCCCACGGCGGCGGCGACAAAACCGGCCGCCACCGACACGGCGGAGCCGCTGCTGGAACCGATGGCCGCATAAGTCGTGTTCCAGGGGTTGAGCGCTTTAGGGGTGAGGTCGGTGTTGGCCGGCAATGACCAGCCGAACTCGTTGAGGTTCGTCTTGCCCAGGACGATGGCACCGGCGTCGCGCAGTCGACCGATCGCCTCTGCATCACACCTCGGAATCCAGTTCTCAAGCACCCGGCTGTTTGATGTGGTGCGGATACCCGCCGTCGGAATCGAATCCTTGACACCGATCGGGATGCCGTCAAGCGGCCCCGCCGGACGTCCCGCAGCGCGCCTCCGATCCGAGCGATTGGCCTGCTCCAAAGCCAGGTCGCCAAGAACCGAGACAAAGCCATTGACCCTGGCATCGAATTTCTCGATCCGGTCAAGACAAACCTGAACCAATTGCCGGCTGGTGATCTCCCCGGTTGTGATCTTGTCGCTCAGTTCCACGATACTCTCGTGATGTAAAGAAGCGGTCATCTGGGATCGCGCCCCTTGAGCGCGTCTTCGCTGATCTCCTGACCAAGCTCCGCGGCCAGAAGATTCAGTTGACGCGCGAACGAGAGGAGGTCGCGCGCAAGCGGATAAAGGTCCTCCAGCACGTCAGGATCGACATCCAAACGTGTCGCCATATGCAGGAAATCCTCGTGTGACAGCGCTTCGCGGGTCTTTTCGTCGGTCTCTATGGACATGGAATTCGCTTTGCCTCCTCTCTCGATCGGACCCGGCCCTGCTCAAGCCATCCTTGATAATCGCCCAACGCCCCGCAGCGCCGAGTCTTCGCCACCGGCCAATTCCTCCTTGCCAAACAGACCGAAGGCACGGCGATGGGCGGCAACGCGCCGTTCCGCTCACTGGTTATTCCGCCATGGCTGCCATGAGCCGGTCGGAAGGCCGAACGCCAATGCCAGGGCCAGAGGGAACCGTATAGTACCCCTCGGCCGCGGCCATATCGCCTTCCGTCAGGGCCAGATTCCGGTCGAACACCGAGTGCTGATACTCGTGATAGGCCACGCGCTGTAATGTGGCGGCAACCTGCAGGCTGGCTGCCATGAAAATCCCCATGGAGATCGAGGCATGTGGGATGATGCTGAGGTGGAATGCCTGCGCCATCTGCCCGATCCGGGCGAACTGCGTGACGCCGGTATGCCCCATCTCGGGTTGAACAACCCCGCAGGTCCGGGCAGTGAGGCGCTGACGCACCTCATAGACCGACCGCCATTCCTCACCAAGTGCGAGCGGCACCCCAATGCCGCGCGCGACCGCCGCTTGCCCGTCAATGTCCTCGGGCTGACAGGGCGCTTCAGCGAAGTAGAGATTGTAAGGCTCAAGCCGGCGTATGAGCCTTATCGCCTCGCCAGCTTCGAATTTCCAGTGCAGGTCGACCATCAGATCGACCTGCGGCCCAACCGCTTCCCTCAGCGCGGCCATCTCCTGCACGATGCCCTCGTCCGACACCGCGGCGGCGAACTTGATCGCGCGGAAGCCCCGGGAAACCCAGGCCTCGGCCATCGTGCAGCGCTCCTTGAGTGTGGCTGCGGGCAGGCCCGAGACATAAGCCGGCAACTTCCGGTTCCGTGCCCCGCCGAGCAACTGGGCCACGGACAGGCCCGCCCGGCGACCGAAGAGATCCCATAGCGCAATGTCGACGCCGGCCAGGGCGTCTCCATAGTAGCCGCCATAGTGTCCCCGAACTCGCATCAGATCGTAGAGGTCCTCCCATATCACCGCTGCCTCCGACGGGCAGCGCCCTTGGATCACGGGAGCCAGCAGATTTTCGATGATGGCCCGAACTGCCTCGGGGGCGGCAATGCCGTACGTCTCGCCCCAGCCTATCTCGCCGCTTTCGCCAGTGATCTTGACGAGAACGGACCTATCCTCGATCGGATAGATCGTCCGGTTGGCCTTGCGGACGATGTAGCCCTTCTCATTGACCAGTTCACCGGCGCGCAATGGCCCCAGATAGGGAACGTCGCGCGGCATTCGTGCAAGGAAGACTTCAACCTTGGCGACGGCGTCGAGGGGTGTCATTCCGCGGCGGCCTGCCATAGGACGGGGTGCCGGTCGAATTCGGGGGCCGCCTGGCGCAGCAGTGCATAAAGCTCCGCCCGGTCGCCTTCGTCCATGCGTGAGCCAGCGCTGCGGACAAAGGTGTGGTGTAAAACGCCGCGCAGGCGCAACACCTCCTTGGTCATCTGCATCCGGAAGATGGCCTGGAAGTTCAACAGCGGCATCGACACCCTGTAAAGCCGCCGCGCCTCGGCCTCGTCGCCGTCAGCCCAGGCCCTGTACAGCCGGGCATGGAGATCAGCCAGCTCTGCGGCGGGCAGCGTCCCGAGCGCACCGCGCGCAAGCTCGTCGGTGATGTAGCGCCCGCCCGCCCCGCTGAAAACGCCGCGTATGCCGTTGCCGGCGGCAGTGCGGATGCGTGTTAGGTTCTGACCGCAGGGCATGGTCTCTTCCTTGACCGCCTCGATTGCACGGACCGTGCTGGCGACCTCCGCCACTGTCTCGGGCGCCAGCGCGGCACCGGCAGGGGCTGGCGCGTTCTGCAGCATCACCGGAAGGGCCGCCTGTCGTTCAATCGCGCGGAAATGAGCGATCTGGCCCGCCGCCTCCCGCCCCGCAACGCTCGGAGCCATCACCATCGCGGCCGTGGCGCCGGCCTCGGCCCCAATGCGGATATGGCTTACCGTCTCCTCCGCCGTCGCGGCCGAAGCGCCGACCACGATCGGCAGCCGCCCGGCCAAGCGCGCACCGAGATGACGGATCATCCGTTCTCTTTCCTCCGGGATCAGTGTCTCAACCTCGGAGGCCACCCCCGGAAACACGCAGCCATCGACGCCACAGTCGATGACAAAGTCTATCAGCCGGTCGAAGTCGTCGAAATCGATCTGCCCATCGGCATCGAAGGTGGAACAGAGAACGGGAAGGCATCCGCTGGGAATCATGAAGGGGCTCCGTTCTATCTGACCGACCCTTGGGTCAGGCCACTGACGAGGAAAGGCTCGAGCAGGATGAAGAGAATGATGATGGGAATGAGCGAGATCATTCCGGCGGCCATCAGGCTGGCCCATTCGACCTCATACTCCCCGATGAAGTTCTGAATCCCCACCGGCATCGTCCAGCGGTCAGGGTCTTGGGTCAGCGTTCGCGCGAAAATCAGATCCGACCACGAGATAATGGCCAGGTATATTGCGGCGGCGCTGATCCCCGGACGCGCCAGCGGCAAGATCACATACCAAAGCGCCCCGAGCGGCGTGCAGCCGTCCACCATGGCAGCCTGTTCCAGTTCCCGCGGGATCGAATCGAAGAAACTCTTGAGCATCCATGTCGCGAAGGGCACCCCGACCGAGGAGTTCGCCAGCATCAGCGCGATGGGATTGTTGATCATGTGAAAGGTCGTGAACATCACGAAGAAGGGGATCACGATCAATGACACCGGCAACATCTTGGTCAGAAGCATGGTGTAGCCGGCGGCGAGTTGGGCAACCGTGTTGAAGCGCGACAGGCTGTAGCCGGCAAGAACCGAGATCGCGAGGCTGATCACGATGGCGCCCGAAGTCACCAGGGCGCTGTTCAGAAGCCAATGGAAGATGGCCTCTCGCGTAAAGACATCCACATAGGCCTGGAAGCTCATCGCGCTGAGGGGCGGAACGAGAGGTGGGTTTCGGGAAAGGACGATGTGTGTCGGTACCAGCGAGGTCACGATCGCCCAGTAGATTGGGAACAGGACGATGATCGTAATCATCACGATCGAGAAGAACGGCATGACCTGTCCGCGTGCAGCTCTTTTCATCAGAAATACTCCTTGCGCAACGGGCCACGGGCGAACACGATGATGGCAAGCGCCATGAGCAGCAGCAGCACGCCCAGTGCTGCGGCATTGCCTACGCGGAAATAGCTGAACGCCTCGTCGTAGATGAGCAGGCCAAGGGTCTCGGTCGCACCGGCTGGCCCGCCGCCGGTGGTGGCAAACGGAATGTCGAATTCACGCATCACCCAGAGCGTCTGCAGGATCAGCACCAGGACTGCCGGACCTCGGATGCCCGGCCAGGTGACAAATCGGAACAGTTGGAACTTTGTGGCGCCGTCAAGCCGCGCCGCCTCGTAAAGCGTGGCCGGGATCGCCTGCAACGCCGCGAGCATGGTTAGGGCGAAGAACGGAAACCCCTTCCAGATTGTCGGCAGTATGACTGAGAACATTGCAACGTCCGGATCCGTGTACCAGCCGATCTCGCCGCTAATGATCCCGAGGTTCCTCAGCTGCGCGTTGACGACGCCAAAACTTGTGTTCAGCATCCACAAGAAGGTGATCGAGACGATGACGCCGGGCACGGCCCAAGGCAGGAAGATAAGGCTCCTTATCCAGCGACGTGCAGGGAATTGTCGGTTCAAAAGCAGCGCGAGCGCAAGTCCGATCAGGAAAGCAGGAATGATCGAACCAGCGGTGTAGACGACTGTGTTCCAGACTGCATGCCAGGTCCGGTTGTCGGTCAGAACCATTTCGAAGTTGGCAAAGCCGAAATTCATCTCGCGGGTCTGGAGAAAGTTGATGCCGACCCGCTCGTTCAATGCCAGTGTGAAGACCAGATAAAGCGGATAGGCCAGCAAGAAAATCACGCTCAGGAAAGCCGGCAGCAGCAGCAAATAGGCAAGACCGCGTGAATGGCCGACCGGCCCATGGCTGCGCCGTACCGGCCTCCGCCGCCGAACAGGTCGGGTTCCCGGGTCGGACTTGCTGCCGCGAGCCTGTCCAGTCGCCTTTCCTGCGTATTGGGCCGTTGTCATGGCGCCTCTGCTTCAATCTCGAACTGCTGCGGCGCAGTCATGCCGGCGGCATGCGGTGCGATACCGGCTCTCCGTCT
This sequence comes from Pseudomonadota bacterium, assembly GCA_039819285.1. GTDB lineage: Bacteria > Pseudomonadota > Alphaproteobacteria > DSM-16000 > Inquilinaceae > JANQGH01. The sequence continues at coordinate 7,030 of JBCBSH010000113.1, read as the reverse complement.
TGATCGCGACGCCGTCCAAATGTTGCCCGGCCGGCGCTGCCGGCCGGGCCATCGGTGTCACTCAAGCGGAATGCGGCGTTCCAGCTCCTCCTGCAGATCGGCAAGAATCTCTGCTGTCGGGGTATCTTCGGTCTGGAGCCGGATCGCGGTCTCAACCAGATAGTTTTGATACTCCGAGTAGTTCTCAATCAGAGGTAGCTCGTCTGGAATCGTACTGGCTCCGGTTGCCCCGGCTGCATCGATCAACGCCAGATCCGGATTGTCCGCAAGTTGTTGTTCGGAGAGGGAACCGATCCGCGGCGCCGGCGCACGCGTCTGCATCACGTAAGCGGTTTGAAACCTGGGCTCGGTGGTCAGCGCAATGAAGTCCCAGACCAACTGCGCAGTCTCAGGATCGGCGTTGGCGGCGATGTGCAGGCTGTTGCTGAGCGAACCCGGCACCTCTGGGAACGGAACCGCAGCAATGGACCGGCCATCAATGTCGATGTAGCGCGACCAGTCGAATGGACCGCCAATATAGGCCGCGATCCGTCCGTCGCCGAAGAGCTGGCGATACTCGGTTGAGTTCAGGCCCGGCGCCGCATTGGCAAAGGCGCGCCGGTAGTTCTCGACTGCTTCGACGGTCTCCGGATCGGTGAAGTTATAGGCCCCGTTCTCGGTCGGCTTCGCGCCTTGCCCGATGATCCAGTTCAGGATGTCGCCGGCCGCATTCGGATGGTCGGTGGTCGCTCCGCCCCACCCAAAAATTCCGGCCTCGCGATCGGTCAGCGCGTCGGCGGCCGCGATGGTGTCCTCGACGGTAGTCGGCACGGCGATGCCCGCAGCATCGAAAATCTCGTCGTTGATGTACATCACCGCGCCATAGCCGAGGAGCAGGACACCTTGGTGGGAGCCTTCCCAGCTCATCCCCTCCTGTAGCGGCGTCCAGCTATCGACGATATCGGTCCCTTGGAGATAACCATCGAGCGGCATCAACCAGCCATTCCGGGCGAAGCCGGCGAAATTACGCGACGGCAGATGCACGATGTCTGGCGGATTGCCGCCAGCGAATGCGACCGTCGTCTGATCAACATACTGGCGGAAGGGGATCGTGCGCATGTTCACGGTAACGCCGGGATGGCGTTCCTCGAACTCCTCGATCACCATGTTCCACCAGGGAGCGAAGGAGGGGTCCTCGGCCTGCCAGGTCGGGAAGTCCAACTCCTGCGCCATGGCACTGCCCGCCAGGAACGCCAGTGCGCTCGCCAATATCGATGCTTTGCGGATGGTCATGTCTGCTTCTCCTCCATCGTCGTTTCTAGTTGTGCTGCTTCGCATTCGCCCGGCTCTTTGCGGGCCCACATGAAGCCTTGAACGCCGGCCTCGAATGTCTGCTTCAGCCACATCGGCACTGCCCCGTCGAAGGGCGCTCGGATGGCGCGGTCGCCGTCATATCCGACGATCGCGCCCACGGCGTAGGGCGCATAGGTTTCGGGTCGGAACAGCAGTGCGATGTCGTTGGTTTGGACAATCTCCGGAAACAGCAGGGTCAGGCGCTGCTTCGGCCGGCTGTCGGACCAGCAACTCAGTTCGGCGAGCGTCTGTGCAGAAATCACGCCGAACAAATGCAGGAAGCGCGCCGCCATTGTCTTGGCGCAAGCCGCGCTCTCGGCGGCGAAGAAAAGTCCGCTCTCGACACCGATCCCAAGCCCAGCGCTGCCCTGGCATTTGGCAACGTAATTGACAACAGTGGCGCGGTGCGCGCTGCCGCTGTCCCGGCCATAGGTGACAAAAGTCCGCGGCCCGCCCAGGGCCTCGGCCAGCCTCGCCTCCCTGGTGCCGGGATCCAGGATATAGAAGGGCGCCGCCTCATAGGGCGTTGAATGGATGTCCAGCAGACGGTCCGCTGAGGCGATCAGCGGCCGCAACTCACGCGCCCGACGCACTTCCCGGCTGTTGCCATCTCCGTCGAGGATCGCATCGTCCCAAACGCGGTTCAGGTCGTCGTCAAGGAAGCGGATGCCATAAGGATCGACCCCGTTTGACCCGTGGGCTGCATCGATATTCATCAGGCAAAGCGAAAGTTTGCCGATCAGCGGACGCACGTCCTTGTCCAGCAGCATCAAGATGGCCTCGCGACCGCTTGGCTCGTTGCCATGGGTCAGCCCGGTGATCACCAGGTGCGGGCCGGACCTGCCACTGTCAAAGGTAAAGCAATAGGAAACGCCGTTGTTGCCTTTGCGGTAGGCAGACAGGTCGCGCCAAGGGATGGCGGGATTAGTCCGCTCCTGATGCAGACGGCCCCAGGCGAGTTCGGCCTCGGCGCGCGTCGGTTCGCCGCTGACCATGCTCCTGGCGCTCATCCTTCACCCCGCGAACGGCGTTTCGGGAAGACCGGACACGCCTGCGTTGATGGCGAAGACGCTCCCCGATAGCGGTGCCTCCCGCAGTTGCTGCGAAGAAAGGCGGATGCGGGCACTGGTCACGTAAAGGATGTCGAGGTTCGGCCCGCCGAAGATGCAACTCGTCGGGCGCGGCACTGGCAGATTGATGACGCGCTCCACCTTGCCGTCGGGATCATAGCGGGTTACGCACCAACCATCCCAAAGCGCGCTCCAGACAAAGCCTTGGGCGTCCACCGTCATCCCGTTCGGCGCGCCGCTATCCTCAGGCAGGTGATGGAACACGCGCCGGTTTTCGATCCATCCCGAGGCCAGATCGAAATCGTACTGGTAAATCAGGTGCTTGCCGGTGTCGGTGAAATACATCCGGCGGTCGTCGGGACTGAACCCCAGGCCGTTTGACACATGGAAGCCGGCATCCATGCAACTGATGGTGTGATCGGGGTCAAGGCGGTAGAGCTTACCCTCACCGGGACTGGTGTCGCTGGCAAGCGTCCCGGCCCAGAGCCGCCCGACCCGGTCGCATTTGGCGTCATTGAAGCGGTTGCCGGGCCGCGCGGCTTCGGGGTTGGCGATGGCGCTCATAGCGCCGGTTTCAAGGTCCAGCGCCTTGATGCCATGCTGCGTGGCCGCGATCATGCCGCCGCGCCGACGCGCAACGACAGCGCTTACCATCTCGGGCACGGCAACGCTTTCGGCGATCTGCTTTCCATGGTCGGCGCGCATCACGGCGGGGGCGAGGATGTCGACCCAGTACAGCCGTTTTTCCGCCACCGACCAAAACGGCCCTTCGCCAAGGAACGCGTTCGATACAATAGCGGTCTCGACGTCCGGATGATCAGCACCGAGCGGCTTTTCGCGCACCTCCAAGGACATGGCGACCGCGCCTGCATTGCCCGAAATCCGGCGCGCGGCCTCAATGACGTCGCGGCCCAGAGCATGAAGCTCGGGCACGGACACCCGGTAACTGGGGACCAGAATCGCGATACTGCCAATCGCCCGGGCTCGGTGATCGAGGATCGCCGCCGCCACCGACGAAATCCCCGAAATGCTTTCGTCGACCGCGATCGCGTAACCGCGCGCGGTGGTCAGCTCGCAGTCGCGCAGCAGCTCCTTGCGGCTCGTGATCGTGCTCGGCGTCAGCTTGTTCAGGTCCAGCCGGCCGAGGATTTCCATCCGGTCAACCGGCTCAATATGCGACAGCAGTGCCTTTCCCTGTGCGCTTGCGTGAAGCGGCGCGCGCGAACCAACGCCGTTGCCCAGACGCAGCTCGTGTGAGGAGGAGCGCTCGTCGATGCAAAGCGCCTCTTGCTTGTCCAAGACCGAGAGGCGGACAGACTCGCCATGCAGGGCCGACAGCCAGTCAAGCTCCGGTTCGGCCGCGCCGCGCAAGTCGAAATCATCCCAGACATGGTGCGCCATTTCGAAGAGCCGCACACCGAGGTGATAGGTATGGGTTGACCGATCGTAACGCACCAAACCGGCCTCAATGAGTGTGGCGAGGATCCGGTGCAGCGTGCCCTTGGTGATTCCCGTCGCCGCAGACAGATCGCCAAATTTCGCCGGCGCCGAGGCGATCACGTCCAATGTCGCGATACCCTTCCGCAACGCCTGGGTTCCCGGCACCGCGCCCTCCGAGGAGAAGGACACAACGCTGCGCTCCCCCTCAGAATTCGCTGCAATCTCGTCGGTTTGGCTCATTTATCAATATGTGGTTATCTATTCCATTTCTTGAGCATTCCATAAACGCCCTTCATTCGCAACTGAAAACGCCAAGAGCGGTGCATCGAGCGGTAATCCTGCGTCGGACACCTGTTGACAGACCGTGAGTCTCGGTACCTAATATCAAAATATGGTCGCTTGTTTTATTATTTGCGACGCGAGAGCCTGCAGACAATCAGCCAGGTGGCCGGCGCGCAATTGGGAGAGCTCCAGCGTATGGCCCAGGTTGAGATCAGGGATGTCGATAAATTCTACGGCGACGTGCAGGCCATCGATGCGGTGTCTCTGGACATCGACGATGGCGACTTCGTCATTCTCGTGGGGCCATCAGGTTGCGGCAAATCGACGTTGCTACGGATGGTCGCGGGGCTGGAGGATATCTCGTATGGCGACATCAGCATTGGCGGCAAGGTTGTCACCACGCTGCCACCGAAGGACAGGGACACCGCCATGGTGTTCCAAAACTACGCGCTTTATCCGCACATGACCGTTGCGGAGAACATGGGATTCTCGCTCCGCCTCAAGGGCGAAGCCAAGAGCATCGCACGGCAGAAAGTGGGCGACACCGCAGAGATCCTCGGCTTGTCGGACCTGCTTGATCGATACCCAAGACAGCTTTCGGGAGGGCAGCGCCAGCGTGTGGCCATGGGTCGCGCTATCGTCCGCAAGCCGGCCGTGTTTCTGTTCGACGAACCGCTGTCCAACCTGGACGCCAAGCTGCGCGTTCAGATGCGCGCGGAGATTAGGGAGTTACAGCAGCGGCTCAACACGACGACCATCTATGTCACGCACGACCAGATCGAGGCGATGACGATGGCCGACAAGATCGTGGTGATGCAGAACGGCGTGATCGAACAGGTTGGATCACCACTCGATCTGTATGACCGGCCCGGGAACACGTTCATCGCCAGCTTTATCGGCAGCCCGTCGATGAACCTCATCGCTGGCAAGATGACGGAAGATGGCTTCCTGTCGCACTTCGACGATCTGCTCCCGGTACCCGAAGAGCGGCGCCACCTGTCGGCCACCACCTACGGAATACGCCCCGAGCATCTCCTGCTCGACCCTGACGGTTTGGAGATGACCGTGGCGGTCGTCGAAACAATGGGGTTTGAAACCCATTTGCTTGGAATGCTTGGAGAGACCAAGATCACGGTGCTAACCAATGAACGCGTCAACGCAGGTCTCGGCGACGTGATCCCGGTACGACCTGACCCACATAACGCCCACCTCTTTGATGCGACCGGCACGAGGATCGCATAGCCCAGTGGTCGTGGGCTTTTGGTGGTCTAGCCTCAAATCTTGTTGACAAGGTGTTTGGTGTTTGCCGAACTGGGATACCCCACGAGCCAGTTTCTGGCCTCTGACGGCGTCTCTCGGTCCCGGCTGTGGATGCAAATCGTCGCCGACATCATTCAAGAGCCGGTTCAACTGCTGACCGGCCGTCCGGGCTCGTCGCTGGGGGCTGCCTGGATGGCGGCCATGGGCGCGGATCTGACCGGTGATTGGGCAGGAGCCAACGCATTCATCGCAAAGGGAGAACGCGTCCTTCCCAACCCATCCCACGCGGTTCTCTACCGTGACGGCTACGAGCGGTTTCGACAAACCTATCTGGCGATGTCGACCCATGGGCCGGCAGGACGATCGTGAGTGTCGGGGCCTTCGCCTCGGGCTTCAACCGCATAGCTGTCGACACAAGACCGGTGCGGCACGACGTGGCATTGGCGGGCACTGGACGCATCCTCGTATTGCCTTACAGAACCATCCGATGGTGCCTCCGTCGGGTGCAGAGCAACCGGTGTGCCGTCGTCGCCTTCCTTGATGCCGACCCCGATCTTTCGTTTACGTGTCGTGTTTGACGGCGAGTTTGTGGAGGTTCACCCCGATGTCCGCCCACCCGCCGTCCCGTGCGCCTCGATCAGAGCATCGGCCAACGTCCAGATCTGATCCAGCGACAGTTCCGCGCCCGTATGGGGGTCCAGCGCCATAGCGCGGGCGATCTGGTCGTGGTCGCCGGTGACGATTGCCTCCACCGCTGTCGCTTGCGGCGCGATGTTGGTCAGCATCAGGGACGCGAGCTGCACGGGCAGGACGCCCACCTTCAGGGGGCTGAGACCGTTTCGGTCGACGGCGCAGGGCACCTCGACGCAGCAGCCGTCAGGCAGGTTGTCGATCAAGTCGCGGTTGGGGACATTGCCGTGAATGATGGCCGGTTCGCCGGTCACGTGCGCCCGCACGATGTCGACGGCATATTCCTCCGAACGGACCAGGTCCGAGCCGTCGCTAGTCAGCAGGTCGCGTTCCAGATCCGCCCAGGCCGCGATCTGACGTTCGCAGCGGCGGGGGTACTCGTTCAGTGGGACGTTGAAGTCGTCGATCAGGTCTGGCCGCGCACCCTTGATGAACCAGGGGACGTATTCGGCGAAATGCTCGGACGACTCGGTGACGAAATAGCCAAAACGGCGCAGGATCTCGTACCGTACCAGCTCGTCTTCCGGCGGTGAGACGGCGCGCAGGCGCGGATAGAGATCCTCCACCCCGTCGGCCCCGTGTTTTTCCAGGCGCGTGAAGAAGGCCATATGGTTGATGCCCGCGCATTCGAACGAGATGTCCCGCAAATCCTCGCCCAGATGATCGGCCAGCATCGCAGAGGTCTTTTGCACCGAATGGCACAGGCCAACCACGCGGATGTCGGGGGCCAGAAGGCCCAGTGCCCAGCAGTTCATCGCCATCGGGTTGGCGTATTGCAGCATCAGGGCGTTGGGGCAGACGCGGCGCATGTCGTCGGCGGTCTCGACCAGTACCGGCACGGTGCGCAGCGCGCGCATGATGCCGCCGGCACCCAGCGTGTCGCCGATCGTCTGGCGCAGGCCGAACCGTTCCGGTACCTCGAAATCGATGACGGTCGCCGGCCGATAGCCGCCGAC
>JBCBSH010000112.1:0-14621 GCA_039819285.1 Pseudomonadota bacterium | reverse complement strand
GTGGGATTCGAACCCACGAGACGGTCGCCCGCCTGCCGGTTTTCAAGACCGGTGCCTTCAACCGCTCGGCCACCCATCCGCAAAGGCAGGCCCGCTCTACCATTCCCGGCCGGGGCGGTAAAGCGGGCCTTTGCGATTGCCGGGTCTAACGGATCAAGCGGATCGCGATGCCCGGTCAAGTCGACAGGCTGTTGATGTAGTCGGCCAGCGCGCGGCGGGCCTCTTCCGCGGCATCGCGCTGGTGGGCCAGCACTTCCGTCAGACCCTCCAGCGTATCCTCCTGGGCCGACAGGTTGGCCATGTAGCGCTGGAACAGGTCGCTGTCGGCCGGCACCACGGACAGGTTGTCGCGCAACCTGGCCTGGTCACGCACGATCTCGTCGATCTGGACCGAGGTGCGCCGGACGCCGGCCTCCTGTTCCTCCACCGCGCGCACCCGTTCGGCCAGGTCGGCGAAGACGGCGCGCAGCTCATCCGACAGCCGGGTAGAGCTGGCGTAGAAGGCGATCTGTTCCGCGCCCAACGTGGCGATCTCGACACGCTGGAAGCCCTCGCGCTCCAGCACGACCTCCTCGGTCACGGTGGCGCCGGCCGGAACCACGACCGAGATGCGGTAGGCGGTTGGCGTCAGTTCAACCCGCTCGCCCTCAATTCCGGCCAACTCATAGCCGCCCAGTCTCGGATGCTCCAGGATCACGGTCCGGTCGTGGTTGGCATTGCCCTCAATGGTGTATTGGGTGACCTGGCGCTGCAGCACGGTCTGACGCAATACGCCGTCGGCAATGCTGGCTTGGACGACGTTCTCGCTCTGGCGATCTTCGCGGTCGACGGTCACCGACTCGTCCAGCGCATAAGCCACCAGCCGGGATTCTCCCTGGGGCAATGTCGCGAGCCGGGCGTCGCCCAGATAGCCGACAAGGCCGCTGGCGGCACTGCGCTCATAAAGGGTGAGGATACCGGGCGGCAGGCCACTGTCGCCCTCATTCTCCAGCCGAACGGTCGCCAGCGGGTGGACCGGGTTCGTCTGCGGCTGGTAGAGCAGGGGCCGTTCAGTCGGCTGCTCACGGCTGATGATCGGCAGCAGCAGCGAATGGCCGCTCTCGACGCTGACCGGCTCTGGAAAGCGGAACAGCACCTGCGTGGCGGCTTGCGTGCTCTCGGCCGCCAGCAGTTCGGCCCGGCGCGGTGTCGGAGCCAGATCGGCGGCAACGCTCGTCGCGGCACCTGCCAGTGGTGCGAATGCGCCGTCGCGCACTATGTCTTCGGCCTCGGATTCCAGCATTTCGATCATCGGCGCCGGCGATGGCGGCTGCAGCCCGATGCCGCCTTGATCAACCGGCGGCAAAAGGCGGCCCAGCACCTCGACGGGAATGATTGGCCGGTCGACGAAGTAAGCGTCGTAAAGCGCCTGACGAAACGTGACCGGGTTGCCCGACGCGACCGACAGGTCGACATCGACCCAATCCTCGCCACTCAGATTCTCGATCACGGCCCAACCCTGAAGGTCGGACGGCGCACCGTCCTCGCCCAAGGTCAGGCGATAGGCGCTCTTCCACAACGGCACCTCGACGACATAGGCGACATGGACCCTGCGCGGACCGTCGCCCGGCAGGTTGATTGAAAGGCGCCGACGGTCCTGCTGGTTGTTGGCCGCTAGCGCGGCCAGCGCCGTGTTGATCTGGTCCTGCAGGGCCGGGTCGGAGAACTGGATGGCGTTAGTCTCCTCCAGAATCAACTGGCGCAAGCCCTCGCCGGTCATCACGCTGACCCGGTGCACCGTTTGGGCGACGCCGTTTTCGGTCACGCTGGTTTCGGCGTTCACCGAGACGATGCGGCCCGAGAGACCGCGCGGCCCGCTGGTCTCGATTTCCGCCCCCCTAAGCGCGTTCAAGAGATCGACTGGCGACGACAGGGCGCCCGGCCCGAACGGCATCTCGCGGAAGACTTCGCCCAGAGGCTCGCGCCCGGGCAGGCTGATATCGCCGACACGGCCGCTGTCGTCATAGACGACGATGCTTTTCAAGATGTCGTCGACCTGGTCGAGCCTGACTTCCAGGCTCAGGTCCGCATCACCGACGATTTCGGCGGCGTACTCGAAGTAGCCGACCCCGCCGGTGGACAGCATGACCCGTTGCAGATCGAGGCCACCGATGTCCGGTGCGGTTTGCTGCCCGAAGGCGGGCAGGGCGCCGGAAAGCGAGACAGTCAACGCCAAGCTGCTGGCGCCGATCAGGAGGCGAAGCGAGGGACGAGCAATCACGGATCTGGTTTCCTTCTTGTTCCGATTGGTGGCGAGAACCTTGAGTTAAAGGCGGGTATCGCACCATTTGTCGGAGGCTCCGCCCTATTTTGGCGGCATTTCCGTGGTAATCTCGCGACGTTTTTGGCACGTTAACCGCTTGTCATTTGCCGCCAGTCCGGCGGAACACATCAATAGCAGTTTAACGGCCGCAGGCGATCTATCGCCGAAGCGTAGCGGCTGCGCGTATGAACGGGAGTGCACAATGACACGTCGATGGATGTCAACCATCGCCCTGGCCATGACGGCCTTTGTTTTGGGCGCGTGTGTAACCAGCGAGGTTCAGGAGCCCGTACCGGTCCAAACAGCGTCGCTCAACGTCCCCGATGTCGATCCGGTCCTATCCGTCGAACACGGCATGGCCTCTTGGTACGGTCCGGGTTTTCACGGCCGCCTGACCGCCAGCGGTGAGGTCTTCGACCGCGAAGAAATGACCGCCGCGCATCGCGACCTGCCATTGCCGAGCTTTGTGCGCGTCACCAACCTCAATAACCGCGAAAGCGTCATCCTGCGGGTGAACGATCGCGGGCCGGTCAGCGAGAACCTGGTCATCGACGTATCGGAGGAAGCCGCGGAGAGGCTGGACTTCATCGACGCGGGCATCGTGCCGGTCCGTGTCGAGGTGCTAAGCTGGCGGCCGGCGGTTCTTTAACCAAGTCGGTCGGCCTCACCGCAGGCCAAAGAACAGCGTGCAGACCTGGAAGTAGATGAACAGGCCGGTGATATCGACCAGGGTCGTCAGGGCGGGCCCCGAAACAAGCGCCGGGTCTTGCCGCATCAGACGGGCGCCTAAGGGCAGCATGGCGCCCACAAGGGTGGCAACGACCACCTGAACGGCGATCGCTATGCCGACGGCCAGACCAACGTTCAACAAGGTGATGTTGGCGGGAACGTCGCTGGCGTTGGATAGAAACAGAACCTTCAAGAGCGCGAACAGAAACAGGATGCCGGCCAGCAGCAAGGCAACCGCAAACTCCTTGGCCAGAATGCGGCCCGTGTCGCGCAGCCGCACGTCGCCCAGGGCGAGCCCGCGCACGATCAGACTGGATGATTGGGTCCCGACATTGCCGCCGGAGTCCGCGATCGTCGGGATGTAAAGCGCCAGAATGACCAGAGCGGCGATCACGTCTTCATAGACGTGCAGGATGTAGCCGGAGATCAGCCCTAAGGCGGCCAGACTGAGCACCCAGCCGACGCGTCGGCGAAAGTGGGCCAGGACAGACTGACGCAAGTAGGGCACTTCAACCGGCGCATCGGTAAGCGCGACGAAGCGATCCGCGTCTTCGCGCAACTCCTCCTCAAGGATCTCGTCAGCGTCACGTGGCGTCATGATGCCGGCAAGCGCGCCGTCGTCGGCCACGACGGGCAGAGACAGCAGGCTATACTTCCGTAAACGCTCGGCCGCGGGTTCACGGTCCTCGTCGACGGCGGCGGAGACGAAGTCCCGGTCCATCACGTCCGAAACCGGGGCCTTCGGTTGCGCTGTCAACAGCCGCGAAAGTTCGATAACCCCCACCAATCGCCGATTATCGGCCAAGACATAGGCGTCATAGATGGTTTCGACCTGGTGTGCCTCGGCCTTTAGCCGCGCCAGCGCATCGGCCGCAGACATGTCGGGGGTCAACACTGCATATCGTGGGGAGGCGTAGGCGCCGGCCGACTCCAGACCAAAAGAGGCATGGGCCGCAATGGCTTCGCGCTCTGCGCGGTTGAAGCCGGCCAGGACCGCCTCGCGGCGACCTCGCCCAAGACGGCTTAAGAGCCGGGCCGCATCGTCGGTCGGTATGCTTGCCAGCAAGTCTGTGAGCTGCTGGGTGTCCAACCGCTCGGCAACATCGAACTGCAGATCAATGTCCAGGCCGGCAAACGTCTCGCCCCTTTGTGCACCGTCGAGAGCGGCGAGAACTGTCCGCACCTGCCTGCCGGGAAGACGCTCGATCGCATCGACGATGTCTGCGGCTTTCTTGGATGCCAGATAGGCTCGCAAGTCACGCTCGTCTTGTTCGGCCAAGAGGTCGAGCAGATCGGCCGGTCGAATGCTCTCATACATGGTCCATCTCGCACGGGCTTGGGTCGGGCAACGGGCCGAAAAGCTAGCAAATCCAACGCGCTGCCAATTGAAGTTTTTGCGACAGAGCGTGCCAATCCCGCGCATCAGGCCTGTTCCGCCGGCCGCCTTACCCTAATGACGGCGATGCCAGCGTGCGCTGCCACCGGCTCACGGGGTGCTCGTTGCCTCTTTGCGGCCATCCGGCGATACTAACGCTAAGAGCATCGACCGAACCGATTCCGCATCCACGGCGCGACCATGACCCTCTTCACAATCACTTTTCGACATATCGGCAGGCCGCTGCTTGCCCTGCTGCTCGCGACCGGCTTTTTCGGAGCGGTGGCCACGGCACAAACCATTGAAACCACGGCGCGGGAAGCGCTGATCATCGATGCAACGACCGATACGGTGCTGTTGGAACACAATGCCGACGAGCGGATGCCGACGGCGTCGATGAGCAAGATCATGACGATGTACATGGTTTTCGAGGCGTTGGATCAGGGACGTCTTGCCCTCGACGACCTGCTGCCGGTGAGCGAGCGGGCCTGGCGTGTCGAGGGCAGCCGCATGTTCATCGAGGTTGGCGACCAGGTACCGGTGGAGGACCTGATCCGTGGTGTCATCGTTCAGTCCGGCAACGACTCCGCAATCGCCCTTGCTGAGGCCCTTGGCGGCACCGAGGAAGGTTTCGCCCGACAGATGACGGAACGGGCGCATGAGCTGGGCATGGCCGACAGCAACTTCATGAACTCAACGGGATTGCCGGACCCTGACCATTATTCGACCGCGCATGATCTGGCCCTGCTGGCACAGCGCCTCATCGCCGACTTTCCTGAGTATTATCATTACTACTCCGAGATAGAGTTCACCTGGAATGACATCACCCAGGGCAACCGCAATCCGCTGCTTTACCGCGACCTCGGCGCGGACGGTTTGAAGACCGGCCACACGTCTGAGGCTGGCTACGGCCTCACTGGATCGGCGGAACGAAACGGCAGGCGTATCATCGTGGTGGTGAACGGGCTTGAAAGCGCCCAGGCGCGTGCTGACGAGGCCGCACGGCTGTTGGAATGGGCCTTTCGCGAGTTTGACGCCGTCCACCTGTTCGATGCCGGCGAGACGGTGACAGTCGCCAGCGTCTGGCAAGGCGACCCGGCCGAGGTGCCGCTTGTCGCTGCGGAGGATCTGAGCATGACCCTGGCCCGGGGCGCATCCGGCGAGGTGGAGGTCGTAGCAAGCTGGGATGGCCCGCTGCCCGCGCCGATTGCTGCTGGCGATGCCCTGGGCAGCTTGACCATCCGCGTGCCCGGTATCCCGGACCGCGATGTGCCGCTGGTCGCCGGCGCCAACGTTGCCGAACAAGGCTTCTTAGGCCGCATCGTCAGCGGGGTCGGGGGGTTGGTTGGCGGCGTCAGCAATTAATGCGCCACCCATGACCGAAGAGGTGGGAACAACAGACCGGCGTGGCCGCTTCATCACGTTCGAGGGCGGTGAAGGGGCCGGCAAGTCGACCCAGATCGCGCGTGCGGCCAGCTTTCTCAATGACCGCCAAATCGACCCCGTCGTGACACGAGAGCCCGGCGGCTCGCCCGGTGCGGAGCAAATTCGCCGGTTGCTGGTCGAGGGTGAGCCCGGACGATGGGATGCGGTTACCGAAATGCTGCTGCATTTTGCCGCCAGGCGAGATCACGTGCGAACGGTCATCGCCCCGGCGTTGGCCGGGGGGCGGTGGGTGCTGTGCGACCGTTTCGTCGACAGCACGCTGGCCTATCAGGGCTATGGCCACGGGCTCGGCGAGGCGCCCGTCCGGCAACTCGCCGACCTCACGATCGACGGCGCCTGGCCGGATCTGACGATTGTCCTGGACCTGCCGGTTGAGCAGGGGCTTAAGCGCGCAGGCGAACGTGCGGGCAGCGAGCATCGATACGAACGCATGGGCCTCGACTTCCATCGGCGTCTGCGCGAGGGGTTCCTGGCAATCGCGGCGGCGGATCCGGACCGATGCAGGGTTATCAACGCCATGCGCCCTATCGATGAGATCGCGGATGAAATTGCGATGCTACTTCAGCAGTTAGTTGTAGAACACTGATATTATGAATATAATGCCACCATGGCAGCGGCCAAACTTCGCCGGCCATGAAACAGCCGAAGGCGCACTCGCCGCTGCTGCCAACAGCGGTCGCTTAGCCCATGCCTGGCTGATCGGCGGGCCTTCCGGTGTCGGCAAGGCGACCCTGGCGTATCGGTTTGCCCGATTTCTGTTGGCCAGACCGGGCAGCGAACCGGGTCTGGCTGTTCCGTCCGATCATCCGGTCTTTCGCCGCGTCGCGGCCGGCGGCCATGCGGATGTGTTGAGCATCCGGCGAACGCCCGATCCCAAATCCGGACGCGTGCCCAAGGATCTGCCGGTCGATGCGATCCGCAAGATCGGGCCGTTCCTCGGCCTGACGGCGGCGGAGGGCGGCTGGCGCATCGTCATCGTGGAGGATGCCCACACGCTCAACCGCAGCGGCGCCAATGCCTTGCTGAAGATCCTTGAGGAACCGCCGGACCACGCGGTCATCCTACTGATCGCCGACAATCCGGGCGCCATGTTGCCGACCATTCGCTCCCGCTGCCGCTTGCTGATGCTCGATCCGTTGCCGGAACAGACGGTGGCGGCGTTTCTGTCGAACGAGTTGCCGGCTGACAAGGCGGGTGAGGCGGCACTGCTGGCCAAGCTTGCCGACGGGTCGATCGGGCGGGCCATGGCGCTGGCCAACGCCGAGGCGCTGGAAAGCTATCGCGCTTTGCTGGCCCTGATGGCGGAGCTGCCCAATCTGAACTGGCAGGCCGTCTACCGTTTCGGCGACGGGCTGGCGCCGGCGGCGAACGAACCCGCCTATCGGCTGACTGCGGACTTGATGATGTGGTGGCTGGGCCGCTTCGTCCGTGCCCAGGCGCGCGGAGCGCTGCCGGAGCCGGTGCTTGAGGAAGAAGCAACCCTGACCCAACGGCTGGCGTCGCTGGCCGGGCTTGATCGCTGGTTGGCTGTGTGGGAAAAGACCGGCCGCCTGTTTGCCCGGACTGAGGCCGCGAACCTCGACCGAAAACAGACACTTGTGCAGACTTTTTTAACGCTTGAGGCTGCGGTCCGGGCGTAACGGAACCGATCGATGGCCGCCGACAAGCACTATTACCTCACGACGCCGATTTATTACGTCAACGACAAACCCCATATCGGCCATGCTTATACGACCCTGGCGTGCGACGTTCTGGCCCGGTTTAAGCGGCTGGACGGCTACGAGGTTTTCTTTCTGACCGGCACGGACGAGCACGGCCAAAAGGTGCAGGAATCGGCCGAGAAAGCCGGCGTCGCGCCGCAGGAATTCTGCGACCGCGTCAGCCAGAACTTCCGCGATCTGGCGCCGGCGATGAACTATTCGATCGACGATTTCATTCGCACAACCGAACCGCGCCAGCACAAGGCCGCGCAAGCCATTTGGCGGGCAATGGCCGAGAAGGGCGATATCTATCTGGACAGCTACGCCGGCTGGTACTCGGTGCGTGACGAGGCCTTCTTTGCTGAAGATGAGCTGACCGACAAGGACGGCAAGAAGCTGGCCCCCTCCGGCGCGGAAGTGCGCTGGGTCGAGGAGCCGAGCTACTTCTTCCGCCTGTCGGAATGGGGCGACAGGCTGCTTGAGTTCTACGACGCTAATCCGGACTTCATCCTGCCGGAAACGAGGCGCAACGAGGTCGTTAGCTTCGTGCGCTCGGGACTGAAGGATCTGTCGATCAGCCGTACCACCTTCGACTGGGGCGTGCCGGTACCGGACGACCCGGCCCACATCATGTATGTTTGGCTGGACGCGCTGACCAACTACATCACGGCCATCGGCTATCCGGACACGGACAGCGACAGCTATCGCAACTTCTGGCCGGCCGATCTGCACATGATCGGCAAGGACATTCTGCGCTTTCACGCCGTCTACTGGCCGGCCTTTTTGATGAGCGCCGGGCTGGAACCGCCGCGCCGCGTGTTCGCCCATGGCTGGCTGCTCAATCGCGGCGAGAAGATGTCGAAGTCGCTGGGCAACGTGGTCTCGCCCTACGACCTGAAGGAACGCTACGGGCTCGACCAGACCCGCTATTTTCTGATGCGCGAGGTGCCGTTCGGCAGCGACGGCTATATCAGCCACGAGGCCATGGTCGGCCGCATCAACGGCGACCTGGCCAACGATCTCGGCAATCTGGCCCAGCGCGTGCTTAGCATGATCGCCAAAAACTGCGGCGGGGCCGTGCCGACACCGGGCACCTACACGGAGGCCGACGAGACGTTGCTGACCGCCGCCGCCGGCCTGCGCGACAGCGTGGCAGAGCAGTTCGACGTTCAGGCTTTCCACCGGGGGCTGGAGGCGATCTGGTCGGTGATCGGGGACGCCAACCGCTATGTCGACGAGCAGGCGCCCTGGGTGTTGCGCAAGACCGACCCGGCGCGCATGAACACCGTGCTCTATGTGCTCGCCGAAACCGTGCGTCACGTGGCGATCCTGACCCAGCCGGTGATGCCGGGTGCCATGTCCGCCATGCTGGATCAGCTGAGCGTCGCTGAGGATGCCCGCAGTTTCGCCAGGCTAGGCAGGGCAGGGGCTCTGACACCGGGCACGGCACTGCCCAAGCCGGCCGGCGTGTTTCCCCGTTTTGTGGAGGAAGACGAGGCGGCCGATGCTGGTTGACAGCCATTGCCATCTCG
This sequence comes from Pseudomonadota bacterium, assembly GCA_039819285.1. Classification (GTDB taxonomy): domain Bacteria; phylum Pseudomonadota; class Alphaproteobacteria; order DSM-16000; family Inquilinaceae; genus JANQGH01. The sequence continues at coordinate 5,537 of JBCBSH010000112.1, read as the reverse complement.
ATTTCCCGCAGTTGGCCGAGGACCTGCATGGCGTGGTCGAGCGCGCGCGCGCGGCCGGCGTCGGCCGCCTTCTGGCCATCTGCACCAATGTCAACCGGCTGGAACGCAACCTTGAGCTGGTGTCGCGGTTCGACGACGTCCATCTCGCCGTCGGCATCCACCCGCACGAGGCAAGCAGTGCTGCCGATCTGACGGTCGACCGCCTGATCGAGATTACGCACCACCCCAAGGTGGTGGGCATCGGCGAAACCGGCCTGGACTTCTACTACGACAACAGCCCGCGGCCGGCGCAGGAGGCCAGTTTCCGCATCCATATGGCGGCCGCGCGGGAAACCGGGCTGCCGCTGATCGTGCACACCCGCGACGCCGACACCGAAACGCTCCGCCTGTTGCGCGACGGCGGTGCGGGGCAGGGCGGCGACAAGCCATTGCGCGGCGTTATCCATTGCTTCAGCAGCAGCCGGCAACTCGCTGAAGAAGCGGTGAGTTTTGGGTTCTATGTGTCCCTGTCCGGTATCCTGACCTTCAAACGATCCGAGGAACTGCGGGAGATCGTGCGCGACCTGCCGCTGGACCGGTTGCTGGTGGAGACGGACGCACCCTATTTGGCGCCCGTGCCCAAGCGCGGCAAACCCAACGAGCCGTCCTATGTCGTGCACACCGCCCAAACCATGGCACAGGTCAAAGGCGTCGCGATGGCGGAACTCGCCCAAGCAACGACCAATAACTATTTGAGATTGTTCGATAAAGTGCCGACGCCGGCCGATATTGCCGCCTAAACATGACGGTTGCCCCTGCTGGTTTGACGGTCACCATTCTGGGCTGCGGCGGCTCGCTGGGCGTACCGCTGGTTGGCGGCAATTGGGGCACCTGCGACCCGTCGAACCCGAAGAACAGGCGCCTGCGCCCGTCCATTCTGCTTCAAACGGCAAATACCGTCGTGCTGGTGGACACCGCGCCGGACTGTCGGCAGCAGCTCTTGGATGCCGCCGTCACCCGGCTCGATGCCGTTCTCTACACCCATGCCCATGCCGACCACGTGCATGGCGCCGACGACATTCGGCCGCTGCGTTTCGGCGCGGAGGACCTATTGCCGGCCTATGCCGACGCCGCCACGCTGAGGATTCTCGAGGCACGCTTCGGCTACCTGATGGCCAGCATCACTATGGACCGCGGCATTTACAGCCCTTTGTTGCAACCGGTGCTGATCGATGGACCGTTTCACATTGGCGACATTCCGGTGATCCCGTTTACTCAGAACCACGGCCATTCCAACACCCTCGGATTCCGATTTGGCTCGTTTGGCTACTCAACCGACGTCGTCGCCCTCGACGATGCCGCGTTCGAGGTATTGGAGGGGATCGACACATGGGTGGTCGACGCCGCGCGCGAGGCGCCGCATCCCAGCCACGCCCATCTGGATCTCACCCTGTCCTGGATCGAACGGCTGAAACCGCGCCAGGCCTATCTGACCCATATGAACCACACGATGGATTACGACCGTCTGGTCGGCATGCTGCCCGCCGGCGTCGCGCCCGCCCATGACGGTCTGGTGCTGAACTTTTAGGCTTCTGCCGGCGCCGCTCTTGAACGTGGCATCAACGTGAAGCCGATCAGGTTAGCCAAGACACCGACGATGATGCCTTCGATCTCTGCCGGTTGACCAAGCACGTCGTTCCAGACGATGGCACTGGCCAGCCCGGCACCGGCGGCGACCAGAAAGGCGGACGGGCCCTTGCGCCAGCCGAGAATGGTCGCGACCAGCGGCACGAGGACAACCGGCGCCCAATAGGTGTAGGCGTAGATCAGGATGTCGAGGATGCTGGCGATCGAAATCGCAAAGCCGACCGACGCCAGGCCGATCACGAGTGTCGCCATGCGGGCGAGCCTGAGTCCGGCCGCTTCGCCCAGCGGCGCCTGTCTCAGCGGCCGGACGATGTCGTTCACGAAGGCGATCGCCGCGGAGTTAAGGAACGAGTCCGCCGACGACATGACGATGGCGATGACGGCCGCCACCACCAGGCCCTTCACCACGGGCGGAAGCACGGTGACCGCGACATGGGGCAGGGACAGGTTGCCGTCCAGCGTCGGATCGATCGCCAGGGCGACCAGGCCAATGGCACCGGCGATGGCGAAAAAGGGTATGGAGAACAGGCCGGAGAACAGCGTGCCACGCGCCGCGCGTTTCGGGTCGCGCGACAGGCACAGCCGCTGCAGGTACCGCGGGACCAGCGTTTCGCCGAGCGCGAAGACCAAAAACAGGGTGATCAGCCCCAGCCAGGTGTAGTGCGGGCCGGGGATCTCCAACCGGTCAAGCGGGTGGGCGGCTACCAGGGCATCGAAGCCGCCGATATGGATGATGCCGAAGATGAGGGTGAGGGGGATGCCGATCGCGAGGATGGCGAACTGAAACAGGTCGGTGATCACCACGCCGCGCATACCGCTCAGGGTCGTGTAGGCAATCACGATGCCGCAGCCGATAGCGATGCCCCAAAGCTGATCCAGGTCCAGGAAGACGTTGAAGACGTAGCCGATCGCGCCGACCTGCGCCCCGACAATGCCGGCGCACAGGATCACGCCGAACAGGCCAGTGACGATCCGGCCGGGTTTGCCATAGGTGGTGGCCATAATGTCGCCGACGGAGATGGCACCGGGAAAGCGGCCCATGCGCGGCGCGATCACCGTCGCGACCAGGATTTCCTTCGCGCTGAAGCCCCACAACGCGATGACGCTGGCGATGCCGAAGACGAACACCCGTTCCGCTATGCCCATCGAAAAGCCGCCGCCGATAAACGATGCCGCCATGGTCGCAAAGATGACCAGCGACCCGAACGAGCGCTTGACGACGGCATACTCCTCCAGCGTGCCCTGGTGCCGCCCCGACCACAGGCCGACGCCAAGGACAAGCGCCAAGTAGAGCCCCACGATGGCAATGTCGATCGCCCCGATCATCTAGCGGCCTTTCATTTTTTGGCCTCGCGCCGCCGTCGCGGGTAGGGCGGCGACACGCAGTCTCGGCTCGGTTGGCGGTGGTGCGACGGGTTTTCGCCGTCGCCGCGTTGAAAGGTCATAGATCACGCAGCATAGAGATGACCCCGATGAGAAAATCAACCCTGCTGACGACCGCCATCGTTGCATTGGCCGTCGGCGTGCCCGCCGCCGCGCACGACGACCACAATGAGGTCTCGATCACGACCGATGCCAATTATCGCTACATCGTGTCGAACGGCATTCCCAATCACGATACCGGACAGTTCCCAAACCGTGGAAATCCCCATGAAATCAGTGAACAAGAGCATGTTTTTCGTGTGCTGCTGAATCCGGAGGTGGCCGACACTCCGACGCCGATCGTGCGCGGCGTTTTCGGTGTGGCGCTTAACGGCGTGCCGTTCGACCCGGGCACGGCGGAGTATTGGAACAACGACCGCCAGTCAGGCTGGCGCTATGAGGCGCTGGGCGGCGGTCGCAACCTCGGCCTCGATCATGCCAACGGCCACGTTCAGCCGGGCGGCACCTACCATTATCACGGCACCTCGGACGCCTTGGCTGGCGACCCGTCGGGCACGGAGCATTCCGCGCTTGTCGGCTACGCTGCCGACGGCTTTCCGGTCTATTCGATCCATGGCTATGCCGACGGCAACAATGCGGCTAGCGCGATCGTCGAGCTTACCAGCAGCTACCAGCTACTGTCGGGCACGCGACCAGACGGGCCGGGCGGAACCTATGACGGCACGTTCGTGGAGGATTTCGGGTATGTCGCGGGCTCAGGCGATCTCGATGCCTGCAATGGCCGTTTCACGGTAACGCCGGAATATCCCGAGGGCACCTATGCGTACTTCCTGACCGACACCTATCCGTACATCCCACGCTGCGTCAGCGGAACCGCCGACGCCAGCTTCCAACGCCAACCGTTGCTGAGCGGCGGTCCAGGCGGTGCACCGCCGCGCGGAAATCGGCCAGCGGGGCCACCGCGCGGTTGATATGACCTGTGAACTATGGCAGCGAATGCTCTGAAACACAGAGCACTTCGCCGTAGCTCGACCATCTTGAGCTAGTATTTTCCATAATATATATTATCCGACTTATGTTGCTGCGAAAGACATTGCATGATCGCACTCCTGAGCAAGATAACGAAGTGACACGGCCAAAGTTAAGCGAAGCACCGCTCCGCCGATAGCGCCAGCCCCTGTCCGACCGCGCCCATGCGGTCGAAGTCTAGTGGCTCGGCCGACGGGGCTTCGCTCTGGATGGCTTGGCGCACGGCGGCCATGGCGCTGGTGCCACCGGTGAACATGATGGCGTCGAGGCGGTCCGGTCGGATGCCGGCCTCTTGAATGCACTGCTCGGCCGTTTCGGTCAGGTGCGCCAGGTCGTCGCGGAACGCCGCGTCGCGCTTGGCTCGGTCGATCGCGATTGGCGTGTCGAGGCCGGCATAGGTGGCGGCGATCTCCGCCCGCTCCCGGTCAGAGAGCGCGATCTTGGCGGCCTCGACATCCGAGGCCAGCCGGTGGCCGTGGCGGCCGGCGATGACCTTCAGCAGGCGTTCGATGCGGATGTCGCCGCCGGCGTTCAGCTTCAGCCATTGCAAATCCGGCCGCATGGACGGGGCGTAGAGTTGGTTGATCTCCGACCAGGTGGCCAGCTTCTGGTAGATCCAGTTCGGCGCGGTTAGGCGCCGGTCCTTCAAGCGGCTACCGAGGCCCAGATGCGGCATGATCTCTGCCAGCGACAGGCGCCGGTCCAGATCGGTGCCGCCGAGCCGCACGCCGGTGGCGGCCAGCACGTCTTCGGAGCGGTCGGCCAAGTGCCGACGGTCCGGCGACAGGCGCGAGATCGAGAAGTCCGACGTGCCACCACCCAGATCGGCGACCATGACCAGCGTCTCGCGCGTAACCGTCGCCTCGAAGGCCACGGCTGCCGCCAGCGGTTCGAACAACAACACGATGTCTTCATAGCCGGCCGCCTTGGCCACCGTTTCCAGCGTTTCGGCGGCACGCGTATCCGCATCGTGATCGCGGTTGTGGAAGTGCACCGGGCGTCCGATAACCGCCTGGGTGATCGGCCGGTCGAGGATGGCTTCGGCCCGGCGCCGCAGATCGCGATGGAAGCCGGTGAGGATGTCCGTGAATGAGACACTGTGGCCGAGCACGCGTGTCTTGCTGCTCATCAGGTCGGAGCCGAGGACGGATTTCAGCGCCCGCATCAGGCGGCCCTCGCTGCCCCCGAGATAGCGCTCCACGGCCTCCGAGCCGATCACGGTCTCGGCCAGTTCCTCGTCGAAGAACAGGGCGGAAGGCAGCACCCGCCTGCCCGGTTCAAGTTCGAGCACGGACACGGTTCCGCGCTCGGCATGGGCGACGACACTGTTGGACGTGCCGAAGTCGAGGCCGCAGTGCGTCATGACGCAACTCACCTGGTCGGTCGAACGAAGAGGGTTTTGGTTAGGGGGGCGGGTCGATAGCACAGGCGAACGCGCCTGTCATCTCGATAGTTGGGCCCCCTCACCTCTTCCCGGCGGAACCCGGCCATGACCATCG
>JBCBSH010000111.1:0-14653 GCA_039819285.1 Pseudomonadota bacterium | reverse complement strand
CGGCCCAGCAAGCTGATGGTCATGCTGATCTGCGAGGCGCTGGCCATCCCTTTGCGCGACCGCAACGCTCTCCTGGTCGCGGCCGGCTTTTCGCCGAGCTATCGCGAAAGCGCGCTGAGCGAGCCGGAACTGGCGGCGGTCGACCGGGCGTTGACCATGATGCTGGACCAGCAAGAGCCGTACCCGGCCATGGTGATCGACCGGCTGTTCAACGTTGTGCGCGCGAACAACGGCGCCATGCAGCTTCAGTCCCTGCTGTGGGATTGCGAACGGCCGGAGAACCTGCCGCCGATCGCCGGGAACCTGCTGCGCGGTATGTTTCACCCGGATGGTTTCAGGAGATACATCGCCAACTGGGATGAGATCGCCACGTCCTTGCTGCGCCGCGTACAGGGCGAGGTGTACGCCAGGGGCGGCGATCCGGAACTGCAGGGGCTGTTGGACGAGTTGACCCAGTGTGACGGCGTGCCGAGCGACTGGAAACAGCATCTGCCCGGCGACTGGCATGCACCGGTCGAGATCATCGATATTGTCAAGGACGGCAGGAAGATGCGCTTTTTCTCCACCATCGTGACGCTTGGCACGCCCCAGGATGTGACGCTGGAGGAAATCCGGATCGAAGCCTATTTCCCGGCGGACGAGGCGACGCGGCGACTGTTCATGGACGGCTGAAACCGGCCGAGTTCCTGCACGTCAGTCCGGCGTCGCCGTGATCTCATCATCCTTTGGGCCGCCGAGCCGTAGCACGGCCAGCCGGTAAGGCGTCAGGACAAGCCCTTGCGCGCCCCAGCGCAGCGGTTCGTCGCCGGCGAGATCGCTCCATGGGCCGGCGCCGATAAGGTCGGGCAGGAACGCATCCGCCACCGCCTGGTCACGCTCCGTCATGTTGGCGACGACCAGCAGCCGTTCGCCGTCCGCATGACCCCGCAGAAACGCGAGCACATGCGGGTTTTGCAGCCCGACGATCTCCATTTCCTGACCGTGCAGCACCGTTTCCGCCTTCCGCAGGGCGATCAACCGCACCAGGCTGGCCAGCACCCGGTGGGCCGGGCTGGTCGGGTCGTCAATCGCGGCGGCCTGGCGCTTCCAATCCGTGCGCGGCCGGTGCGTCCAGCGGTTGTCGTCCTTCTTGTCAGGCTCCGACAAATAACTGTCGTCGTTTTTCAGCGCGACCTCGTCGCCCAGATAGATCAGCGGCAGCCCCCCGATGGTCAGAATGATGCCGTGCAGCATGACCAGCCGGGCGATGGCGAGATCCGTCTCCGCGCCGCCCTTGCCGAGACCGCAGAGGCTGGCCGCCATACCGGAGATGCGGGCATCGCCCGTGCGCGGGTTTTCCTGAAACGCCAGCCCTTCGGCAAAGCTGCCCGGGTAGCGGCCTGTGTAGAAGCTGTTGAGAAACCGGCGATGATCGTGGCCGTTGATGCCGATTTCGGCGGCGTCCTCATCGGCAAAGCCCCAGCCGATATCATCGTGGCAACGCAGATAGGTGACCCAGGCCGTGCCCGGCGGCAGGCGGAAGCGTTTGGCCAGGCCGTGACGCAAAAGGCGCGTGTCCCGGGTCGCCAGCGCCTCCCACAACAGCACCATCAGCATCGGGAAATAGCTGAGCTGTGCTTCGTGCGTGCCGACATAACGCGCGACCTCGTCCGGGTGGACGATCGCCTCCGACTTGAACACAAGCGCAGGCGCGGCGATGCGGGCGAGCGCGTTGAACGCCTGGATCAGAACATGCGTCTCGGGCAGGTTCTCGCAATTGGTGCCGATCTGCTTCCACAGAAACGGCACGGCGTCCAGGCGCAGCACCTCGACCCCGCGATTGGCCAGGAACAGCATCTCTTCCAGCATCTGGCGGAACAGCGCCGGATTGGCGAAGTTCAGGTCCCACTGATAGGGGTAAAAGGTCGACCAGACGAACTTGCCGAAGGTCGGCTTCCACAGGAAGTTTTCGCCGCCGCGATCAGGGAAGATCTCGCGCAGGTGCGGCTGATAGGCGTCCGGGATCGCCCGGTCGTCATACATCCGGTAATAACCTTGATACCAGGGATCACCCCGTTTGGCCTTCTGCGCCCAGTCATGATCGTCGGACGTGTGGTTGAAGACGAAGTCGAGGCACAGCCGGATGCCGTGGCCGCGCAGCGTCTCGGCCAGCGCCGCCAACTCCTCCATGGTGCCGAGCGCGGGATCAACCTCGCGATAGCTTGCAACGGCGTAGCCGCCGTCGTTCTCGCCCTCACGCGCGCGCAACAGCGGCATCAGGTGCAAATAGGTGATCCCCAGCTTCTTCAGATAGGGAATGCGCGCCTCGATATCCGCCAGTGCCCCGGCCCAGCGGTCGACATAGGCCACCGCGCCCACCTGCTCGTTGCCAATGAACCAGGGCCGCCCGGCCGCCGCGTCCGTCTCGGCCTCGATGTCGCGCTTGCGCAAGGTCTCAGGCCGCTCAGCCAGACCGGCCAGCGCGGTCGCGACAATCTCCTCCAAATGCCAGAAGAAATCGTACTGGTCGCCATAGAGTTGGCGCAGGCCGCCAAACAGATGCGGAAAATGCCGCTGCAGGCGGGTTTCGGCCACCCGCCAGAGCTCCGGCCCCAGCCTGCCTGCGAACCGATCCTTCAGCCGTGGCAGCAGCCGTTCAAACGTCCAGGTGGGGTCGGGGCGCGGCAGTTCCGGATTGGTTGGGATCACGGGCAAGGGGCCAGGCTTAGATTGGCTAGGGCAGGCGTAGCATAGTCGCGCACGCGTTCAAGAAAAGACGCGACACAGCAATGTCACATCGGACCTGGCGGTTCCTGGGCTGAGAACCAACCTAATCGTGCGCCGTAATCGCAACCGAGGTGGGCCGCGTGACCAACATCGAGATCGTCCAGGAGCTCTATCGAGCCTTCGCCGCCAAGGACTATGCCGCTTTCACCAGACTCAGTGCACCCGATCTTGAGTGGGTGCAAAACGAGGGTTTCCCTCGCGGGGCAGCGCATCATGGTCCACAGGCCGTGATCGACGGCGTGTTTAAGGCCTTCGCGGATGTATGGGAGAGCTTCTCGTTCGAAACCGAGCGCATGCTGGACGCCGGCGACACCGTTATCGTGATCGGTGCCTATGAGGGCCGGCACCGCGCAACGGGCAAGGCGTTCCGGTCAGCCGCCGCGCACGTCTACGAGCTGAAGAACGGCAAGCTGGTCCGCTATCGGCAATTCGCTGACACGAAAGTGATTTGGGACGCCATGGGCTAGGGCCGGCCGCTTAACGACCGGCCCTAGCCCAATTAGAGAATGAACTTCGACAGGTCTGCGTCCTTCGCCAGGTCTGAGACCCGGTCGCGGACATAGCCGCCATCGATGGTGATCGTCTCGCCGCCCCGGTCCGACGCGGTGAAGCTGATCTCGTCCAACAGCCGCTCCATCACTGTGTGCAGGCGCCGGGCGCCGATGTTCTCGACCGATTGGTTGATCTCGGCGGCAAGGCGCGCCAGTTCGCTGATGGCATCCTCCGAGAACTCCAGGTTCACGGTTTCCGTTTCCATCAGCGCGGTATATTGCCGGATCAGATTGTAGTCCGGCTCCTTCAAAATGCGCTCGAAGTCCTCTTGGGTCAGGGCCTTCAGCTCGACCCGGATCGGCAAACGGCCTTGCAATTCCGGCAGCAGATCGGACGGCTTGGCGAGCTGGAAGGCGCCCGAGGCGATGAACAGGATGTAGTCCGTGCGCACCGTGCCGTGCTTGGTCGCGACCTGCGTGCCCTCGATGAGCGGCAACAGGTCACGCTGCACACCCTCGCGGCTGACATCGGCACCCATCCGGTCCGACCGGGCGGTGATCTTATCGATCTCGTCCAGGAAGACGATGCCGTTCTGTTCGACCGCGCGGATCGCCTCCGACGTCACCTTCTCCTGGTCCAACAGCTTGTCAGACTCTTCGGCGATCAGAACGTTGTAGCTTTCCTCGACCGACATTTTGCGGGTCTTGGTACGGCCGCCGAAGGCCTTGCCCAGCATGTCGCCGATATTGACCATACCCATCTGGGCGCCGGGCATGCCGGGGATCTCGAACGTCGGCAGGCCGCCGCCGGTATCCTGGACCTCGACCTCGATCTCTTTGTCGTTCAGCGAGCCTTCACGCAGCAGCTTGCGGAACTTCTGGCGCGACTCGGCACTGGCCTTATCGCCGACAAGGGCGTTGATCACCCGTTCCTCGGCCGCGATCTCGGCCTTGGCGTTCACCTCCTTGCGCAGGCGTTCGCGGGTCATGGTGATCGAGATCTCGACCAGGTCGCGCACGATCTGTTCCACGTCGCGGCCAACATAGCCGACCTCGGTGAACTTGGTCGCCTCGACCTTCAGGAACGGCGCCTGGGCCAGCCGGGCTAGACGGCGCGCGATCTCGGTCTTGCCGACACCGGTCGGGCCGATCATCAGGATGTTCTTGGGCAGGATCTCCTCGCGCATGCCTTCGGCCAGCTGCTGGCGGCGCCAGCGGTTGCGCAGAGCGACTGCAACGGCGCGCTTGGCATCGTTTTGGCCGACAATGAAGCGGTCGAGTTCGGAGACGATCTCGCGGGGGGAAAAGGCGGTCATGGGCTACAGGCTTTCGACGACGATGTTCTGATTGGTGTAGATGTCGATATCGGCCGCGATACCCAACGCCTTGCGGGCAATCGCCTCGGCCTCGAAATCGGCGACATCGATCAAGGCACGCGCGGCCGCCAGCGCCATCGGTCCGCCGGACCCGATCGCCATCAGCCCGTCATCGGGCTCCATGACGTCGCCGGTGCCGGTCAGCGTCAGCGACACACTCTTGTCGGCGACCAGCATCATGGCCTCGAGCCGGCGCAGATAGCGGTCGGTCCGCCAATCCTTGGCCATTTCGACGCAGGCGCGGGTCAACTGGCCCGGATGCTTCTCAAGTTGGGCCTCCAGCCGTTCGAACAGGGCGAAGGCATCCGCCGTGGCCCCGGCGAAACCGGTGATCACGCTGCCGTCGCCCAGCCGGCGCACTTTTCGGGCGCCTGCCTTCATGATCGTATTGCCGGCGGTGACCTGCCCATCGCCGGCGATGACCACCTTGTCGTTCTTACGAACCGACACGATGGTGGTGCCGTGCCAGACCGCGGGCCCGGCATGGTCGGATTGCGTCATAAGCTTTCCTCGATTTCAAACAGCTCTTAGACATGCGAATGCGGGCCCGGCCCCTATGGGAAGCGGCGGCTGGCCCCGCAAGCCGTGATATGACGGCCCGCTTCCATGTTGGCTGTCGGACACGGCTGATCAACCCCGCCATGCGCGTTGCGGGCGAAACTGGCTTCCGCCCGCGTTTCCTGATAGAGGAACGCGCATGGATAGCCCCCTTTCCAATAGGTCCGCGCGCCGCGCCGAGGTGGAGCGCGCCACGACAGAAACCAAGATCGCCGCCAAGGTCAACCTGGACGGCACCGGCAGCTATGACGTGGCCACGGGCGTCGGCTTTCTGGACCATATGCTGGAACAGTTGGCCAAGCACAGCCTGATCGACATCGCGGTGAAGGCCGAGGGCGACCTGCACATCGATTATCATCACACCACCGAGGATACGGGCATCGCTCTGGGCCAGGCGGTGGCCAAGGCGCTGGGCGACCGGCGCGGCATCAACCGGTTCGCCGCGGCGACCATCCCAATGGACGAGACACTGAGCCGCGTGGCGCTAGACGTCTCCGGCAGGCCCTACCTGGCCTGGCGGGTGAGTTTCACGCGCGACAAGCTGGGCGACATGGATACCGAGCTGTTCCGCGAATGGTTTCATGCCTTTGCGCAAAATGCCGGCATTACGTTGCATGTCGATAATCTCGAAGGGGTGAACAACCACCATATCATCGAGAGCTGCTTCAAGGCGTTGGCACGGGCCTTGCGCCAGGCCATCGCGATCGATCCGCGCCAGGCGGATGTCATTCCATCCACGAAGGGTCGCTTGAGCGACGGCTCCTGACCCTTCGCTTCGTTAGAGTTTTCATCATGTCCGTTGCGATCATCGATTACGGGTCGGGCAATTTGCGCTCGGCGGCCAAGGCGTTCGAACGTGCCGCGCGCGAGGGCGGCCACGACGTGGCGATCCGCGTGACGTCCGATCCGGACGTTGTCGCGGGTGCGGAACGCATCGTGCTGCCTGGTGTAGGTGCCTTTGCGGACTGCATGACGGGCCTGATGGCCTTGGACGGCATGGTCGAAATGCTGGAGCAGGCGGTTTTGCGCGACAGCCGGCCGTTTCTTGGCATCTGCGTCGGCATGCAGCTGATGGCCACCGTCGGCCGCGAACATGGCGATCATGACGGGCTCGGCTGGATCGAGGGCGAGGTGGTCGCGCTGACGCCCTCCGACCAGGCGTTGAAGATCCCGCATATGGGCTGGAACGAGCTTGATCTCGTGCCACCGCAGCACCAATTGCTGCACGGCCTGCGGCCGGGCGCGCACGCCTATTTCGTGCACTCCTACCACTTCGCGCCGACGGACCCGGCCGATGTGCTGGCGACCGTCGACTATGGCGGATCGCTGGCGGCCATCATTGGCCGACACAATATGGTGGGCACCCAGTTCCACCCCGAGAAGAGCCAGGAAACGGGCTTGCGTCTCATTACCAATTTTCTGGAATGGACCCCATGACCGCTCACGACCTGCCGGCGCCGACAACGTCCGTCGAGACCGTTGAAAGCCTGAAGTCCGGCGATCTCAACGATCTATGCGATGCGACGGAAGCGGCGATCGTCGATGGCGGCGGTTTCGGCTGGGTCCGGCCGCCCTCGCGGGACGTGATGGAGCGGTATTGGAAGGGCGTCCTGGCAATCCCGCTTCGGACCTTGTTCGTCGGGCGCCTGGACGGCGTCATCGTTGGCTCCGTCCAGCTTGTCGACCCGCCGCCGAACAACGAGGCCCAGGCGTTTGCCGCCACCATCGCATCAGCCTTCGTGGCGCCGTGGGCGCGCGGCCATGGGCTGGCGCAGAGCCTGGTGCTGGCGGCGGAGGCGGAGGCGCGTGAACGTGGGTTTGCCGTTATTCAACTGGATGTGCGCGACACCCAGGAAGCCGCCATTCGGCTTTATGAGAATCATGGCTACCAGCGCTGGGGAACAAATCCGTTTTATGCGCTGGTGGACGGGAAGATGATCAGCGGGCACTATTTCTGCAAGATACTAAAAGAACCCGAAGCGATAACATGATCCTTTACTCCGCGCGATGATCCTTTTTCCAGCCATCGATTTGAAAGACGGCGCCTGTGTGCGTCTCGTCCGCGGCGAAATGGACGACGCCACGGTCTTCAACACGGACCCCGCCGACCAGGCGCGCCGTTTCGCACGGCAGGGGTTTGAGTGGATTCACGTCGTCGACCTAAACGGCGCCTTTGCCGGCAAGCCGGTCAACCAGGCCGCGGTGCAGTCGATTCTGGCTGCCACCGACCTGCCGGTGCAGTTGGGCGGGGGCATCAGGAACCTGCAACAAATCGAGGCCTGGCTGGAGCAGGGCGTTGCGCGGGTCGTCCTCGGCACCGTCGCGGTCAAGGACCCGGCGCTGGTTCGCGATGCTTGCAAGGCGTTTCCCGACTATGTCGCCGTCGGCATCGATGCCAGGGACGGCTATGTCGCAGTCGAGGGTTGGGCCGAGACGTCGACCGTGACGGCCCTCGATCTGGCCGCGAAGTTCGAGGATTGCGGTGTTGCCGCCATCGTCTACACCGACATCGATCGGGATGGGGCCATGGGTGGCGTGAATGTCGAGGCGACCGCCGGCCTTGCCCGCACCGTCACAACGCCTGTCATCGCGTCGGGCGGCGTATCGTCCCTGGACGATTTGCGTGCGTTGAAGTCGCAAGAGAGTTCTGGCATAGCCGGGGTGATCAGCGGCCGCGCGCTCTATGACGGTCGGATCGATCCGGCGGCGGCCTTAAGCGTGCTGGCCGGGCCCACGGGCGAGGCGGCGTAATGCTGAAGATGCGGGTCATCCCCTGCCTGGACGTGAAGGACGGCCGCACGGTCAAGGGCATCAATTTCGTCGACCTGGTGGATGCCGGCGACCCAGTAGAACAGGCGACGCTCTACGACGCCGCGGGTGCGGACGAGCTGTGCTTTCTCGACATCACCGCATCGTCAGACGGCCGCGATACGCTGTATGACGTCGTGGAACGCACGGCGGAACAGGTATTCATGCCGCTGACCGTTGGCGGGGGCGTACGTACGCTTGAGGATATCCGCAAACTGTTGCTGGCCGGCGCCGACAAGGTCTCGATCAACACCGCCGCCGTGTCACGGCCGGAATTCGTGCGCGAGGCGTCGGAGAAGTTCGGCAATCAGTGCATCGTTGTGGCCATCGACGCCAAGCAGACCGGCGATGATGAATGGCAAGTTTTCACCCACGGGGGTCGCCGCCCGACCGGCATCGACGCGGTCGACTGGGCGCGCCGGATGACGGATCTCGGGGCAGGTGAGATCCTGCTGACCTCCATGGATCGCGATGGCACCAAACAGGGCTTCGACCTCAGGCTGACCCGCGCCGTGTCCGATGCCGTACGCGTACCCGTGATCGCCTCGGGCGGTGTCGGCACCCTCGACCATATGGTCGAGGGCATTGCGCAAGGCGGCGCTACGGCGGTGTTGGCGGCGTCGATCTTCCATTTTGGCACCTACACCATCGGCGAAGCCAAATCCCACATGGCCGAGGCGGGCCTGCCGATGCGAGGGGCGGCGTGACATGACGGACGCACGGATACTCGACGCATTGTACGAACGCGTCTCGGCCCGCAAGGATGCCGATCCGAAGGACAGCTACACCGCGTCGCTGTTCGCCAAGGGCGGCCCCAAGATCGCGCAGAAGCTTGGCGAGGAGGCCGTGGAGACCGTCATCGAGGCGATGCGCGGCGATGTGAAGGCGCTGACCTCGGAAAGCGCCGACCTGCTCTATCATCTGATGGTGGTTTGGGCGCAGGCCGACCTCGAGCCGAGCGACGTCTGGGACGAGCTTGCCAAGCGATACGGACGAGGCGGCGCGTCCTGAAAGCCGATCTGGCCCGAGATGCCGCACCCGGGATGAAGGAGATCTCAGCCCATGGCCTATGATCCCAACAACGTGTTCGCCAAGATCCTGCGCGGGGAGATCCCCTGCGACAAGGTCTATGAGGACGAGCACACGCTGGCGTTCCGCGATATCGCGCCGAAAGCGCCGGTTCATGTATTGGTCATCCCCAAGGGCGCGTACGTCTCCTGGACGGACTTTTCCGAAAAAGCCAGCGATGCCGAGATTGCGGCGCTGATCCGGGCCGTCGGCAAGGTTGCGCGGGATCTGGGCGTAGCCGAAGACGGCTATCGCACGCTGGCCAACACCGGTGCAAACGGCCATCAGGAGGTGCCGCACCTCCACATCCATCTGTTTGGCGGGCGCAAGCTTGGCGCCATGTTGCCGAGCGCCGGCGGGTAAGACCTTCCCGTGACCGTGACTGTACCGAGCGCCAGCGCGCGCCCGCGGCGGCGCCTGCTGGGCATTGGGCCTCGGTCGATTTCCTTATCTGTCGTGCTGGCACTCGGCATCGGCACGCTGGTTTTGGTTGCCGTCGCGGCAACGCTCGCCGTGGCGGTACTGGCATCCACCCGCAACACGATCTCCCTCTTGGAGGAGCGGGCCGACCTAATCCTCGACCTTGCCGTGGTCCGGCTCACCGATCACGTCGATGAAGCCGCGATCGAGGTTACGGATCTCGCCGCTGAGATGGCGAATGGCAACATTGATCCCACCAACGAGCTTGGGATGGAATACGCGATCCGCGCGGCCATGGCCGTGACGCCGCAGGTCGTTGCCCTTGGGCTTTGGCGGCCCGATCTGACGGGGACGGTGGGCATCCGAGGCGCCAACGGCGTTTCCGTCGACTCTGTCGTGGAGACCAGCGATCCGGAGCTGTTGCGGGATGCGATAGACGCGGCGGCGGCGCATCCCGACGGTTATTGGGGTGAGCTGGTGTACGTGCCGGAGCTGCAGGTGACCATCGTTAACCGTCGGCAGCCCGTTTTCGACGGCGACGACCTGATCGGCATGATGGTTGCGGGGGTGTCGGTTCGCGACCTGTCGCACCTGATGGCGCGGATCGCGCAGGACGATCAGGAATCGGGGCCGGCGACAGCCTTCATGCTCTATGGCGATGCCGGCGTCCTAGCCCATCCGGTTCTGGCCCATCCACCGCCATCCGGCCCGATCGCGCAGGCATTGGCTGGCCGGTCTCAGGAACGGCCGCTGCTGACGGTTGATCAGGTCGCCGACCCGGTCCTGATCGGCTTGCTTGACGGAACCGTGGAGCAACCGCCGATCCTGGGGTCAGAAAACTCCGAAGACCTCACCATTCAGTTCGTCGAGGTCGGGGACGACGATGTCCTGGTGCTGAGTCGCCAGCTACCTGGGTATGGCGACGAAGCCCTGCTGATCGGCACCCATTTCCCGGCCAATGCAATGGCGTCGGAGATCGAGCGGCTGATCGGGTCGGCGGCGATCGGCGTTGGCATCATGGTCGTCGCCGTTCTGCTCGGCATCTTGATGGGCAAGCGGCTGGCCCGGCCCGTGGCACGGCTGACGAACCGCGCGGCGGAAGTCAGCGAGACCTTGGACTTCAGTGCGGTCGAGCCGCTGCCCGGCAGCGTGATCAGCGAGTTGAATCGCCAGGCCCAGGCCTTCAACACCATGATATCCGGCGTGCGCTGGATGGATACCTACCTGCCAAAGACCCTGGTGCGCCGCCTGGTTCGCAAGGATTTCCACGAGGACGTTGTCTCGATTTCACGCGTGCTGACCGTGATGTTCACCGACATTAAGGGGTTTACCGCCCAAAGCGAGGGACTGCGGGCGAATGACGTCGCCGCCTTCCTAAACCACCATTTCACGCTGCTGGGCCGCTGTATCGAGTCGGAGGAAGGCACGATCGACAAGTTCATCGGCGACGCGCTGATGGCCTTTTGGAGCGCGCCGCAACGGCAAAACGATCATGCCGACAGGGCCTGTCGGGCTGCCCTGGCGATCCGCGCTTGTGTCGCGGCGGACAATCAGGCGCGCGCTGAACGCGGCGAGGCGCCGATCATCGTGCGCATCGGCATCCATAGCGGCGAGGTGATCGCCGGCAATATCGGCGCGCCCAGTCGCATGAACTACACCATCGTCGGTGACGCCGTGAATATCGGCCAGCGGCTCGAAACCCTGGGCAAGGAAGTGCCGGAACATCCGTCGGGTGTGACCATCCTGATCAGTGCCGAAACCGCCGACCTGCTGACGGCCGATACGTTTGCGCTGACGCCCGTCGGCCATCACCCGGTGCGCGGCCGGTCCGAAGGCGTCGAAGCGCTTAGTCTCGACGGCTATCAAGAGGGCGCCAGCCCTGCAGAAGTCAGCCCGTCAGAAGCAGAGGCTTAGTCCGCCTGTCAGCATGATGGCCAAGCCGTAATGCGACCACAGGAGAAGGCCCGCGCCCAAACCGGCCGCAAGGCCCACGGCAAAGGCAACGCGCTTCGGAGAGAAGACACTTGTTCCCGTCATGCCGCATGACCCATCAGTGCGGGCGCCGGCCGCTCGCGGATCGGCAAGTGCAGCAGGGCCGACAAGAGGCCGAGAGCGATCGACAAGATCCATACCGCGTCGTAGTTGCCGTCGAGATCATACACATAGCCGCCCAGCCATCCGCCGAGAAAACCGCCGACTTGGTGGCTGAGGAAGACGATACCATAAAGCGTCGATAGATAGCGCGTGCCGAACATTTGGGCCACCAGCCCGCTGGTCAGTGGAACCGTGGCCAGCCAGACAAAGCCGAAAAGGACGCCGAAAGTGAGCGCCGTAACAGGTGTCAACGGCAGGACCAGGAAGATCACCATGATCGCCGCGCGCAGCGTGTATAGCAGCGCCAAGAGCAGTCGTTTTGAGTGGTACTGGCCCATATGGCCGAAGAAGTACGATCCAAAAATGTTGGCGAGACCGATTACGGCCAAGGCCCAGCCGGCGGTCGCGAGGCTGATACCGTTATCTGTCAAGTACGGCGTCAGATGAATGCCAACGAAGACGATGTGAAAGCCGCAGACGAAGAACCCGGCGTTTAACAGCCAGTAGGACGGATAGCGAGAGGCTGCCGCCAAGGCGACGCGCAATGATGGCAGCTCGCTGGTGAGCGCGTTCGGGCTGTCGCCGGTCGCTTTGCCGCGAATGCCGGCGGCCGTTGCGACCAGGCAACTGGCGATGATCGCCAGGGCCAGCAAGGCGCCGCGCCAGTCCAGCCAGTCAATCAGGCCTTGCGATACCGGCACGAACAGGAACATGCCGAACGAGCCGATGGCCGTGGTGATGCCAAAGGCGATGCTGCGCCGTTCGGGCGGCACCGCGCGGCCGATGGCGCCGAGCACGGTGACGTAGGTCGTACCGCTCAATCCAATGCCGACCAGCACGCCGAGCGTGAGGTTGAGCCCCAGCGGATCGGCGCTGACGGAGGCCAGCACGAGGCCCAAGGCATAGATCAGCGCGCCGACGATCATCACCCGTCCCGACCCGTAGCGGTCGGCGATCGCGCCCACGACCGGTTGCACCAGGCCGAAAACAAGGTTCTGCAAGGCGATGGCCAGCGCGAACACTTCACGCCCGGTGCCAAGATCCATCGATACGGGCTGGGTGAAGACGCCGAAGCCCTGGCGTACGCCCATGGCGATGGCGACGGCAACGGCACCGCAGGTGAGGACAAACAGCCCGTTGCGCCCCCAACCGGTGGAGGACTTCGCTTCTATCTGCATTAGAGGCTCTGTAGCATCGGAGAATTGGTATTACCAATTCGTCCTTGTCAACGTCAACAGGTTAGGCCGGCGGCAGCTTCCAGGCGAGCGGTTAATTGTCCTGCGACATTTCCGGCCGGCGAACAGGTGTTTCAGATGGCGCGACGGACCACGGCTCGCCTCGGCAAGGGCTTGGCGATCTGTTGAAAACCACAGGACAGGAAGGCGTTCAGCTTGCCGACAAAAAGATCGGCATCGCCCGTCTTGGGCGAGGGGATCATCGGATAGGCCTCGACATGACGCGCGCCCTGATCGCGTGCAAGCTCAACGGCGCCATCGATCAGCGGCCGCATCAAGCCCCGCCGCCGCCAAGGCCGGTCGACGAACAGACAGGTGATGACCCAGATCTGGTCGTAATCCTGGTCGCCGACCCGTTTCGACACCCGCCCTTTGTCCAGCCTCGGTTGGGCAGCGCGCGGCGACACCGCGCACCAGCCAACCGGCCGATCGCCGTCATAGGCAAGAACACCGGGCGCCGGACCTTTCTCGACCAGCCTTTCAAATCGCCGTCGTCGACCGTCCCGACCAAGCGCCTCGAAATCGGGCCGCAGCAGGCGATACCATTGGCACCAGCAGCCGCCGAGCCCACCGCTTTTCGGTCCGAACAGCGCGACCAGATCGTCCCAGCGCTCGGGCGTCAGCGGGATTACGACCAGTTTGGATGGGTCGGTTTTGGCCCTCACCTTCACGCGTCCGCCCCGTCGACGCCTAAGATCCGGCCCGCAATGCGGCCCAGCTTTTCGGGCCGACGACACCGTCGACGGTCAGGCTCTCGGCGCTTTGAAACGCCTTGACGGCCTCCAGCGTTAGGCCGCCGAAATGACCGTCTACGGCGCCAAGCTCAAACCCACGTTTGACCAGCAACTCCTGCAGGGTGCGCACATCCGGCCCCTTGGCCCCGACGCGCAGGGTACGACTGCCTGGCTCGGCATCGCCGACATCGACCGTGCGCGCATAGGCGTCCGCCAGGGCGCCGGCATAGTGATCGACCTGGCCCGAGCCGTTGTAGCCGCGGGCGAAGCTGCGCCAATCCTTGGCCCGCAACGCTCGGTCCAGGCCCATGCCCTTGATAAAGTTGACAAAGGCGCGAATTTGGCCCTCTTCGCCCTTGTTCATGTCCGCGACGAAGGCGTGGACGTCTGGATAGCCGGCCGTCTGGAAGTTGAAGCCCATGATCTGGGCGCTGCCATAGGATGCCGATTTGTAGGCCGCATCACGGTCGAGCGCCGCCGCCTCCTCGATCCGCCCCCATTCGGCCTCACCCCCGCGTACGTGGCGGTTGTTGTCGCGCCAGGACGCCATGGACAGATGCGGATGCGAGGCGTCGAACTTCCCGTCGGTCAGCTTGCGAAACGTGGCCCCTTCGAACCGCACCACCGCTCGGCCCGAGGTCAGGCTTGCCTGGCCACCGCTCTCGACCGCCAGTACGGCCGCAACCGCAGCCACTTCAGCGCTGAGCTCGTTGGCCGCCCAATCGATCAGGTCTTGCTTCATACCCGCTGATCCTGGTCTTGCTCGGGGGGGGGGAGGACAAAGACTAGGCGCGCGTCGGTGCCACCGCAACCAACACGAAAACGGCGGCCCCGAGGGACCGCCGCTTGTCGTCGTACGTTATGGAAGTCCGGGGTTAAGCGGCGGCGATGTCCTCGCCGGTTTCCTGGTTGACGCTTTTCATCGACAGCTTGACCTTGCCGCGATCGTCGAAGCCGAGGACCTTCACCTTCACCTCGTCGCCCTCGTTGACCACGTCGGTCACCTTGCCGACACGTTCGGGCTTCAGCTCGGAGATGTGGACGAGACCGTCGCGGGGACCCAGGAAGTTCACGAAAGCGCCGAAATCGACCACCTTCACGAC
>JBCBSH010000110.1:0-14665 GCA_039819285.1 Pseudomonadota bacterium | reverse complement strand
GTCCTTCGGCAGCAGCGCCAGTTGCAGCTGGCGCTCCATATCCGGCAAGCCCTGCTTCAGCTCGCGGGCCTCGGCCTCCGCCAAAGCGCGCATTTCCGGGTCGGCCTCGGCGGCGGCCATGGCTTCCAAATCGGCCAGTTCGCTGCGGGCGGATTTCACCGCCTCGATGCGTTCGGCGACGGGCTCGAGTTCCGCATACTCCTTGGAATAGGCGGTGTAGTCCTCCGGCGACAGGGTACCCTCGGCCATCAGCGCGCGAAGCTCCGCCACCCGGCCGAGGACTTTGTCGAAATTCTCGTCCAGGCTCACGGGCGCGGCACTCGCTTGGTCTCGTAGGTCTTCATGGTGGGTGACGGGCTTTTAGTGCATCCGCGGTCAGCCCGCAACGGCGGCGCCTGCCGACCCGGACGGCAGAACGCCTGATGAGGTGACTATTCCGCCGCTGGACGTTCGAGGTCGGCCTGCTCGGCGGCCTCGATCTCGGCCGCCTTCTGCTCAACCATCTCAACCAAATGGTCGACGATCGACCGGTCTTTCAGGCGATGGTTCGGCACACCGGCGACATAGACCTGATGGGTGCCCTTCCCGCCACCGGTGAAGCCGATATCGGTCATCAGCGCCTCGCCCGGCCCGTTTACCACACAACCGATGACCGACAGAGTGATCGGTGTCGTGATATGCGCCAGCCGATCCTCCAGCTCGCGCACCGTGTCGATCACCTCGAACTGCTGGCGCGCGCAAGACGGGCAGGAGATGACCGTGACGCCTCGATGCCGCAAACCCAGCGACTTCAGAATCTCGTAGCCGACCTTCACCTCTTCCACCGGATCGGCCGACAGGCTGACCCGGATCGTGTCGCCGATGCCGGACCACAGCAGCATGCCGAGGCCGATCGAACTCTTCACCGTACCGGTCAGCATCCCGCCGGCCTCTGTGATCCCTAGGTGCAGCGGATAGTCGCACGCGTCGGCCAGTTGCTGATAGGCCGCAACCGCCAGGAAGGGATCGGAGGCCTTGCAACTGATCTTGAACTCGAAGAAGTCGTGGTCTTCCAAGATCCGGATGTGGTTCAGCGCGCTTTCCAGCATCGCCTCAGGGCATGGCTCGCCATACTTCTCCAAAAGATCCCGCTCCAGCGAGCCAGCATTGACACCGATGCGCATGGAACAGCCATGGTCCTTTGCGGCCTGCACGACCTCCGCCACCCGTTCAGGCGAACCGATATTGCCGGGGTTGATCCGCAGGCAGGCGGCGCCGTTCTCCGCCGCCTCGATGCCCCTGCGGTAATGAAAATGAATGTCGGCGACGATCGGAACGTCGACCTCCGGCACGATTTCGCGCAAGGCGGCGCTGGACGCCTCGTCGGGGCAGGAAACGCGCACGATGTCGGCGCCGGCCTCGACCACCTCGTTGATCTGCGCGATCGTCGCCGGCACGTCGGACGTGATCGTGTTCGTCATGGTCTGAACCGTGATCGGCGCGTCGCCGCCGACCGGCACACGGCCGACATGGATCTGGCGGCTTGTCCGGCGGTAGATATCGCGATAAGGGCGCAGACTCATGACGTCATATCCCAGACCCTAGGTCAGCGTTGCTCTGGTTAGTCCTGGCGGTTGCCGACAAGTTCGGCGCGGCCTTGTCACTGAGATATGACCGCGCGACCGTTTCGCAACAGGTCCGGGTCGAGACTTATGTTGCGGATCACCTCGCCCGGCTGCCCCAGCGCGGGGACGGCCTGCCCGTCAACCAGAACCTCAAGGCCGCCGGCGTTGCCGGTGAACAGGGTCAGGCCGGGCTCGTCAGGCACCTGATAGCTGTCCCCCGGGGTCATGACGCGGGTCATGATCATGTCGCCGCCGGCATCCCTGACCAGCACCCAACTGTCCGTGGTCGCGCGCATTTCGATCCGGTTGCCGGCCGTTGCTGGCTGGGCCGCCTCGGGCGTCGCCGGCGGCTCTGGCGGCGGCGCGAGCGCTTCGGTCTCATCGGCCGAGGTTTCGGGCCCCGCCGAAATAAGCAACCCCAACGCCTCGCTCTCCGATTGATCCAACGGCGCCGCGCCAACCGAGTCCACCGCAAGGAACTGTTCGGCTTCGTCGCCGGGCGCTTCCGCCAAAGGCTGGTCGATCGGTTCAGGATCGGCCTGGCCCGGCGCGACGTCGGGGATGATCGCCTCTTCGATGTCGGCCGCCTCCGCGGCGGGAAGTTCGGGCAACGGTGACGAGAAATCCGTCGGTTCGGACGTTTCCTCGGCTGTGGCCAATTCGGTGGCCACAGGCTCCGGCGCCTCAGTATCCGCCAGCGGCGGCTGTTCCTCCAAGAGCGTGGCGAGCCGGTCGGGAACCGGCGCCACGACCGCCACCTCCTGGCTGTCCTCGCTGGACAGATAGTACCAGCCGCCATAAGCCGCGGCCGCCAACACAATCGCGACCAGTCCGATCGCCACGCCCGAAACGCGCGACGTCGGCGGCGGTGCCGGGAAAACCAGATTCTGCCGCTGGGTCAGCGCCGACTGTTCGTTCTTGAAGCGGCTGATAAGCTCGTCGGCATCCAGATTCAGGTAAAGCGCGTAGGTTCGGATGAACCCGATCGCATAGACGGACCCCGGCAGATCTTCGAACCGTCCGTCCTCAATGG
Source organism: Pseudomonadota bacterium (assembly GCA_039819285.1). Classification (GTDB taxonomy): domain Bacteria; phylum Pseudomonadota; class Alphaproteobacteria; order DSM-16000; family Inquilinaceae; genus JANQGH01. Next base: position 12,028 of record JBCBSH010000110.1, on the reverse strand, counting down.
CCTGCATGTAGGAGAAACGAATGCGAAGATTTTGAGATACTTCCCAAAGAGTTAGGCCGATTTCCTCACGCGCTGCCTTTAGAATGGAAGCGACGGATTGAGGGGCCGCACCCACTGACTCTTCACTGTCGTTTGCCGACGGCGGAAGGCCGGTCGGATCGACGATATGAAAGGGTCTGCGTCTGCTCTGTGCCATGCCAACAATGCCGCAGGTTTCTACCGAGGGGGTCTCAACGCTGCCCCCTTGGTACGTATCTGGCGCGGTCGCGTCAGTTGACCAGTCCGTCCCGGACGTTCGTCTTGCGGTCGAGACCGGGTCTCCGCGAGCCCCTTCCATGCTTATCATCGATGGCGCGCGGCTTAAAGCCCCTCGGTGCCTCAAATGGGCCCTATTTGAACGTCTCCACCGCTACGTGATCAAACCATGGTCGCGGGCGTACGCGTGCAGATCGGTTCGCACGCTCGCACTGTCACGACGACGCAGCGAACCCACGAAATCGGCAAGTGGGTCGACATCTACGCCGAGGATCATGGCTTTCACCGGCCCCACAGAGGTCGCCGCCATCGACAGCGACCGAAAGCCCAGCCCGATCAGCGCCATCGCTTCGAGCGGCCGACCGGCCATTTCGCCGCAGACACTGATCGGCTTGCCCGCCCTCTCGGCCTTGGCGGCCAGGTCGCCGAGAATGTTGAGGAAGGCCGGGGATAGCGTGTCGTAGCGATTGGCCAGCTTGGGATCGCCGCGATCCGCCGCGAACATGTACTGCAGCAGGTCATTTGTGCCGACCGCCAGAAAATCGGCGCGCGACAGCAAGGCATCAAGCTGCCAGAAGATCGCCGGAACCTCGACCATGGCGCCGATCTGCAGGTCGCTGGGCGCGACGTAGCCCTGCTGCAGCGCCCGGGTAAGCTCGCGGTCCATCAGGCGGCTGACCGCATCGAATTCCGATGCTTGGGCGACCATCGGGAACATGATGCGCAGCGGCCTTCCCTCGGCCGCACGGATCAGCGCGCGCAACTGCTTCAGCAACATGGCCGGGCGGTCGAGGCCCATGCGGATGGCGCGCCAGCCAAGCGCCGGGTTCTGCTCGGTCTCCGCCGCGAAATACGGCAGCGACTTGTCGCCGCCGACATCCAGCGTCCGGAAAGTCACCGGCCTGCCCTGGGCCTGCTCGAAAATGCGCCGGTAGAGATCCGTCTGCGCGGCGACGTCGGGATAGGCCGAGCGCACCATGAACGGGATTTCGGTGCGATAGAGCCCGATGCCGTCCGCGCCCGCCGATACCAGATGCGGCAGGTCGATCAGCAGGCCGGCGTTCAGGTTCAGCGAGATGCGCACCCCGTCCCGGCTGACCGCCGGTCGACCGACAAGCTCGGCATGGGACTGGGCACGTTCGGCCCGCACCGCCAGGCTCTGCTCGAACGCGCCGAAGGCGTCCTCCGACGGGCGAACGAAGACCTGGCCGTTGTCGCCGTCGACCAGAACCACATCCAGCGGGTCGATGATGTTAAGCGCATCGGCACAACGTCCGACGACCGGAATGCCGAGCGCGCGCGCCACGATGGCGACATGGCTGGTCGCCGACCCCTCCTCGACCACGACGGCGCGGAGACGCTTTTGCTCATAATCAAGCAGTTCCGCCGGCCCGATCGTGCGGGCGACGAGTACGACGTCATCGGGCAGCGTGCCAACGGCGGCTTGCGAACCTTTGCCGGAGAGGTTGAGCAGCAAGCGCGTGGCCAGATCGTCAAAATCGGTCATCCGCTCGCGCAAGTACGGGTCCGTGATGCGGGCCATGCGCGCGGCCGTGTCGTTGCGCACCCGTTGGACCGCCGCCTCCGCCGTCAGGCCTGACTGAATGGCCTCCTCGATCCGGCGCACCCAGCCGCGATCTTCGGCAAACATGCGATAGGTCTCGAGGATGTCGAGACCTTCGCCGATGCCGCTGTCCTCTGTGATCTCGACCAGCCGGTCCAGCGATCGGTGCATGGCCGCCAGCGCCGTACCCAGGCGCTGAACCTCGCGCACAGGTTCATCGGCGACCATCTCGCGCACGGTGAGCTGCGGCCGGTGCAGAACCGCAAGCCCCCTCGCCAAACCATCGTTTAGGGGCATGCCCTCGATTCGAGCCGGCAGCGTGCCCCCGGCCTCGGACGCGGCGACCTCCCCCTTATCGCCAAGCTCACCGCCCGCCACCAGTTCGGACACCACCATGGCGACGGTCTGAAGCATCTCCACTTCTTCATCGGCATAGACGCGCGGACGACGGTTTTGGATGACCAGAACCCCGCGAACCTTGCCGTCGCGGATCAAGGGCACGCCCAGAAAGGAATGGAACGGGTCTTCGCCCGTTTCCGGACGGTAGGCGAATTTGGGATGGCGCGCCGCATTGGCGATGGCCGCTGATCGGGCCGTCGCGGCGACATCACCCACGAGCCCCTCGCCGACGCGCAGCCGGGTCTGATGGACGGCTTCGGGGTTCAGACCGACGGTCGCGAACAACTCCAACACCTCGCCGGGCCGCACGACGTAGCAAGAGCAGACCTCGGCGACCATTTCCGCCGCGATCAGGCGCACGATCTTGTCCAGCCTGGCCTGGGCCGAGCCGGAGCCGGCCATCACGTCCCGCAACCGAGACAACAGCCGGCGCGATTGCGTCATGGGCGTGATGGGCGCAACGGACATCAGGCCGCGCCCCCGAAGCGGTCGGAGCCTTCTCTAGCGGCGTCTTTCTTCGGCCAAATCCTCAAGCGTCCAGCCCGTAAGCGGTGTGAAGCGCGCGCAACGCAAGCTCAGTGTACTGCTCAGCGATCAATACGCTGATCTTAATCTCAGAGGTTGAAATCACTTGGATATTAATACCGTTTTCGGCCAGCGTACGGAACATTGTTTGGGCAACGCCCGCATGGCTGCGCATGCCCACACCGATGACCGAAACCTTCACGACGTTCGGGTCCGGCAGAAGATAGTCGTGGCCGAGCTGCGCCTGGCGCTGCTGCAGCACCTCGACGGCGCGGTCCAGGTCCGACCGGCCGACGGTGAAGGTCATGTCGGTCGACTTGCCGTCCTCGGAAACATTCTGGACGATCATGTCGACATTGATGGCCGCGTCGGCCAACGGCCCGAAGATGGCGGCCGCAACACCCGGCTCGTCGGCGACCTTCACGAGCGTGATCTTGGCTTCGTCCCTGGTGTAGGCAATGCCGCTAACGACTTCTTGTTCCACGATTTCCCCTTCGTCGACCACCAGTGTGCCCGGCGCCTCCTCAAAGCTGGAGAGCACTTGGACCCGCACGCCATGCTTCATGGCCATCTCAACAGATCTGGTCTGCAACACCTTGGTGCCCAGCGACGCCATCTCCAGCATTTCTTCGTAGGTGATCTTATCCAGTTTGCTCGCGCTGCGCACGACCCGCGGGTCGCTGGTGTAGACGCCATCGACATCCGTATAGATGTCGCAGCGATCGGCACCCAGCGCCGCCGCCAAAGCGACTGCGGAGGTGTCCGATCCGCCCCTGCCCAGGGTCGCGATCCTGCCTTGTGGCGAGACGCCCTGGAAACCGGCGACAACGGCAACCTCGCCACGCCTTAGCCTCGTGTCCAGCTCGGTCGGTTCGATATCGACGATCCGTGCTTTGCCGTGCACGTCGTCGGTACGCATCGGGATTTGCCAGCCCTGCCAACTGCGCGCGTTCACGCCGTCCGCCTGCAGCGCCATCGCCAACAGGCCCGATGTGACCTGCTCGCCGGAGGCAACCACCGCGTCGTACTCGCGCGCTTCGTACAAGGGCGCAATAGACCCGCAATAGTCGACCAACTGATTGGTCACCCCCGCCATGGCCGAAACGACCACCGCGACCTCATTGCCGCGCGCGACTTCGGCCTTGACCTTCTCGGCGACATTCTTGATGCGGTCGATATCGCCGACGGACGTGCCGCCGAACTTCTGCACGATACGGGCCATGGCTTCTCATTCCGGTCAATACCAAGGATCGATGATGATGCCCCATGCGACCGCGTTGTCTTGTTCGCTGGTTAGGCGCGGGTCGCGCCGTGGTGTGGACATACCACAAGCGGCGCGCCCCAAGAGAGCTTCCTGGGCAGCCAGCGGGCAAGACAACGCGGCCTTCGGTGGGGCCAAATCGCTCCACGGCTGCGTTGCGCCGCTTGCCCGATGCTAAAGCATCGCGCTGCGCGACGCGCCTGTCCGTGGACCGATTTGGCCACCATCACATGGGTCATCATCATCGATCCTTGGTATAAGCCGGGAGACTGGTTGGTTCAGGCGGGATGCCCCGCCGGGCGCGACCAAACGCTGCGCCGACATTGCCTGGGCGAGGCGGCGTATCCATACTCGCAACATCGCACCGTTGCAACCGACGGACAGGAAGCCCCATGGCCACCAGTGCCACGGCCGCCCACGGCCAATCCACGGTGGATGATCGCGAGATCAGCCAGTTCGACCGCATTTCCTTTGATTGGTGGGATCCGGAGGGGATGTTTAAGCCGCTGCACCGGATGAACCCGCTGCGGATTGGCTTCATACGCGACCATGTGCTCAGGCGGTTCGAGCGGCCTGACGACAGCGTCGTGCCGTTCGACGGACTTAGCATCGTTGATGTCGGATGCGGCGGCGGCCTGCTGAGCGAACCGATGAGCCGGCTGGGCGCCCGCGTCACCGGCATCGACGCGGCCAGCGAGGGCGTGGCAGTGGCCAAGGCCCATGCCGAGGCGGGCGGCCTTGCGATCGACTATCGGGTCGAGACGGCTGAGGGGCTGGCCGCGTCAGGCGCCAAGTTCGACGTCGTGCTGGCGCTGGAGATCATCGAGCATGTGGCCGATGTGGACGAGTTCCTGGGCGCGCTGGCGGATTTGACGGCGCCCGGCGGCATGGTCTTCTTGTCCACGCTGAACCGGACAAGGCGCAGCTTCGCCACGGCGATCGTCGGTGCCGAATACGTCCTCAGATGGCTGCCGCGCGGCACCCATAACTGGCGCAAATTCGTCAAACCCAGCGAGCTTGCCGCCGGCCTGCGCAAGGCGGGGCTGACGGTCGGCGATATCAGCGGGATGGTCTACGACCCGATCAGGGGTCGCTGGAAACTCTCGAGCCGCGACCTGGCGATCAACTACATCGCGGCGGCATCGAAGGATTGAGCCGACCTAGTTGTCCGTCGGCACCCATGGGATGCGCGCGAACTCGACGCCTTCTTCCTCAAGCTCCTCGGCTTCCTCGTCCGTGGCTTCGCCGTAGATGTCGCGGTGCTCTGTCTCGCCGAAATGGATGCGCTTGGCTTCCTCGGCAAAGCGCGGGCCGACATAGTCGCAGTTCTCCTCGACCTTCTTGCGCATCTCGACAAGCTGGTCGCGCATCTTGGTCATGACAGCGGCCATTTTTTCCTCGGTGGCGGATGAGGGGGTCGGCCGGCCGATACGGGTCGCCATCGGGGCCTTCACGATCTGTTCGTCGCCGCACATCGGACAGGCGATTTCGCCCGACGCCTGTTGGGCATCGAACGTGGCACCGTCCTTGAACCAGGCCTCAAAGCCGTGGCCATTGGCGCAGCGGAGGTTAAACGAGATCATACATCTGACCCTTTCCGGTCACCCGGTTTAGCGCTTAACAAATTGGTCACCAAGGACAAAACGACAAGTCAGGCGGTTTCACATGTCCGTATCCAGCGCATTGCATGCCCCTTCCGACTGGGTCGCACGGTTTGCGCCGTTGGTGCCGGCTGGCAGAACCGTTCTGGACGTCGCCTGCGGCAACGGCCGCCATTCGAGGCTGTTCTCCGAACGGGGTAACCGCGTCGTCGCCGTCGACATTGATTTGCGCGGTGTCGCCGACCTGGCCTCCGAACCGCGTGTCGAACGTGTCCAAGCTGATTTGGAGGGTACCGATTGGCCGTTCACTGGTCGCGGGTTCGGCGCCATCGTGGTCACGAACTATCTGCACCGTCCGCTGCTGCCCACGCTGCTCTCGGCGATCGAGCCAGGCGGTCTGGTGATCTACGAGACGTTCGCGATCGGCAACCAGCGCTTCGGTAAACCAAGCAATCCGGCCTACCTGCTACGGCCCGGCGAATTGCTCGCCTGGGCCGAGCCGGAACTTCAAGTCATCGCCTACGAACATGGCGAGATCGCCTCACCGAAGGCGGCAGTGATGCAACGCCTGGTAGCGGCCCACGATGCCGGTCCCGCGCCGGACCTGGAGGGACTTCCCAATCCGTGGCCGCTGCCCCGCGCTTAGGAGCCTGTCTCGGCCAAGGGTAGCGGCGCGGCCGGCGGTGCAAAGGTCCGATCATGCGTCAGGGCCGGCACAGCCTGGCGGGCCTTGCGGACCTGTTCGAGATCGAGGTCCGCCGTGACGAAGCCGACATCGGTTCCGGCATCGGCCAAGACTTCGCCCCAGGGCGCAACAATCAGCGAATGTCCGTAGGTCTTGCGGTCGGCGAAATGCGTGCCCGTCTGCGCCGGGGCAATGATGAAGCAGCCAGTCTCGATCGCCCGTGCGCGCAGTAGAACGTGCCAATGGGCCTTGCCGGTCGGCACGGTGAAGGCGGCGGGAACGGTCAGGATATCGGCGCCTGCCTGGGCCAGCGCCCGATGCAGATAGGCGAAGCGAACGTCGTAGCAGATGGTCAGCCCGATCCCACCCCAGGGGCTTGGCGCCACCACGGCGCGATCGCCCGGCCGGAAGGTCGCGCTCTCGCGATAGCTTTCGCCGCCGCCCAGATCGACATCGAACATGTGGATCTTGTCGTAGGTCGCGACGATCTCGCCGTTGGGGCCGAACAGGTAGGACCGGTTCGCGACCGTGTCCTCGGTCAGTTTGATGCCCAGTGAGCCGACCAGCAGCATGGCCTCGGTTTCCCGCGCCAAGTCGCTGAAATAGGGAATGCCGGGATGCTCATCCTCTGTCTTCACCCGAGAGAGGATTTCGCGCCGGCCGATCACCATCATCGTGGCGTTTTCCGGCAGGGTGATGAAGTCGGCGCCGGCATCGCGCGCGCGGCGCACCAAATCGCCCGCCGTGGTCAGGTTGGGCTCGATCTCCGGGCCAGCATTCAACTGAACGCACGCCGCGGTCAGCGCCGCGCTCATGCCGCACCTTGCAACAGGGGGTCGAGCTTGCCGTCATCGTTGAGCGCCGCGAGATCGTCATAACCGCCGACATGCACGTCTTCGATGAAGATCTGCGGCACCGACGTGCGCCCGTTGGCGCGCTGGATCATTTCCTTGCGCCGCTTGGGATGCATCATCACGTCGATCTCATCATAGGTCACGTTCTTCGACCGCAGCAGCTTCTTCGCCATGAAGCAGTAGGGGCAGAAGGGGCTGGAATAGACCGTGACCTGTGGCATCAAGGGCGCTCCCGTCCGTGGATCAACGTCTGGATGGATAGCATATGACCATCCCGGCACGGATTTCCAGTCGCGTGCCGATCCGGGTCAGTCGACCCGCGACGGCAGGACCGCGCGCGCCACGACCAGAACCGACACCTCGGCGGCACCCGCACGTTTCAGGACGCGGGCGCATTCCCGCACGGTCGCCCCGGTGGTCATCACATCGTCCACCAGAAGGACATGGCGGCCGGCTAAGTCGGGCATAACCCGGGGCGCGACCTTGAACGCGCCGCGCACATTCTGGCGGCGGTCCCGCGCGTTGCGCCCAGCCTGGGACGGCGTCGCGCGCATGCGCATCAGCATGTCGGGTCTGTATTCCGCGTCAGTTACGAGGTTGAGCGTTTGTGCCAGCAGTGCAGATTGGTTGTAGCGTCGACGCCACAGGCGCCAGCGATGAAGCGGTACGGGCGCGACGAGGTCGACTGGCGCGTCGAGACCGGCAAGCAGGCGGGACATGAGCCGGCCCAAGACGCCGGCGCGGTCGGTGCGGTCGCCATGCTTGAAGCCGAGGATCAGCGAGCGGCTGTGATCGTCGTAGACCAGCGCGGCACGGGCGCGATCGAACGGCGGCGGGTCGGCGAGGCAGGCACCGCACAAGGTCGTGCCCGAGATCTCGAAATCGAACGGCAGGCCACAGCAGGCGCAATGAGGCGCATCGATAAAGGTCAGACGACCCCAGCAACCCGCGCAAAGCCCCTGCCCGCTTTCGATCTCCTGGCCGCAGGCCGCACAGCGCGGCGGCAATAGCCCGTCCAGCATCCGCTGGCCGATGACCTGCAGGGCCGTGCCTGCAGCCGCCAGTCGGGTATACCACGACCGCTCGCCACCGGCGCCATCGTCGGCTTTGTCTGTCGATCCCATAGGACTATATACGCCGGCATGAGCCAGGATTCGATGAAGGTGTTTGACCGGCGACGGGTGCGGGCCCATCGCGACAGGGCATGCCGGTCAATCGCCGAGCACAGCTTTCTGTTCGACCACGTCGCCGACGGGATGATCGAGCGGCTTGACGACGTCCTGCGCACATTTCCGACCGCGATCGATCTGGGCACGTTCAATGGCGGGCTGGCCAAGCGGCTCGAACCGCGCCCTGGCACCAACCTTGTGATCAGAAGCGATCTGTCACCGCGGCTGGCGCAAATGGTATCCGGGACCGGCCTGGCGATTGTCGCCGATGAGGAGTTGCTGCCCTTTGGCGAGGCCAAGGTCGATCTCGTGGCAAGCGCGCTGGCGCTGCATTGGACCAACGACCTACCCGGCGCCCTGGTCCAAATCAACCGAACCTTACGTCCCGACGGGCTGTTTCTAGGCGCGCTGCTCGGCGGCGAAAGCCTGACCGAACTGCGCATCGCCCTAACCGAAGCCGAGATCGAGCTTTGCGGCGGCGCCAGCCCGCGCCTGTCCCCGCTCGCCGATGTGCGCGACGCCGGCGGTCTGATGCAGCGCGCCGGCTTCGCGCTGCCGGTCGTCGACCGGGAAACAGTCACCGTGACGTACGACAACGCGTTTCGCCTGATCGCCGACCTGAGGGGTATGGGCGAGACCAATGCGTCCCTGAACCGCAATGTCGCGATCCCGCCGCGCGCCTTTTGGCCCCGGGTCGCGGAGATTTATCACCAGCGCTTTGCCGAAGCCGACGGTCGCATTCCAGCGACCTTTCAGGTGCTGTACCTGTCGGGCTGGGCGCCGGCGGCGAGCCAGCAACAACCGCTGCGCCCAGGCAGTGCCCGCTCTAGCCTCGCCGACGCCTTGGGCGCCGAAGAGCGCTCCGCGGGCGAGGCCGCACCGTTCTTCAGCGGCAGAACCGCTCCTGACCAGACCGACGGCTCATAGAAAGTCGCGCAGCATGGCGATCAGCGGCCGGTCAGCCGGCGGCATCGGGTAATCGCGCAAGGCATTCGCCCGCACCCATTTCAGCGCCTGGCCTTCAAGCGGTCGCGCGGTGCCGCGCCATTGCCGACACAGATAAAGCGGCATCAGCAGGTGAAAGTCGTCATAGGCATGGCTGGCAAAGGTGAAGGGCGCCAAGCAGCTTTCCTGCGTGTCGATCGCGAGTTCTTCACGCAGCTCTCGGATCAGCGCCGCCTCGGGCGTCTCGCCCTTCTGGACCTTGCCGCCCGGGAATTCCCACAGACCCGCCATGGCCTTGCCCTCGGGCCGCTGGGCGATCAGCACGCGGCCGTCGGCATCGATCAGGGCAACGGCTGCGACCAGCACGACCGGGCGGTCCTTCGGAACGGCAGCCGTCGCGTTGTCCACGCTCAGCCCGTCTGGAGGTTCTGCCACTGCCGGCGCGTGACGGCGTAGACCGGGGCGTCGACCGTGGCATCGATCGGGTCAAAACGCTGGCGGCGATAGCCGTCCGGCGTCAGGCCGAGTTTGAGCACGACACGCGCGGACCGCTCATTGTCCGGCAAGACGACGGCCGTCACCCGCTGCAGCCCCAACTCGTCGAAGGCGAAGCGCAGGATCTCGTGCCCAGCCTCGCTGGCATAGCCCTGCCCCCAGACCTGGCGATCGAACCAATAGCCGAACTCGCCTTCCGTGCCGTCCGGCTCGATGCGCACGCCCATATGGCCGATCAGCCGATCGTCATCGGTCTCGGCGACGACGAACTGATAGTCTGTGGCCTGGTTCCAGTTTCGCGTGGCCGTTCGGATCCAGCTCACGGCGTCCGGCAGCGTGTAGGGGATCGGCAACCGCGCCAGCCAGCGCGCGACCTCCCAGTCGGCCAGTGCCTCAGCGATCGCCGGCGCATCGTCGCGCCGGTGCCGGCGCAAAACCAGCCTTTCTGTCTGCAACCGTTGGGGCAGCGCCAAAACCATCAGAACCTAACTACGATAATCGGCGTTGATGGAAATGTAGCCGTGGGTCAGATCGCAGGTCCAGACTGTCGCCCGGCCCCGCCCGATCGCCAGGTCAATATCGATCACAATCTCCCGGCCCTTCATGTGCGCGGCCACGGGCGCCTCGTCGTAGCCCTCAACCCTCTGGCCCCGCCGGGCGATCTCGACCCCGCCGACGGCGATGGAAACAAGGTCGCGCTCCGCCCGCTCGCCGGCCTTGCCGATGGCCATGACGATGCGCCCCCAATTGGCGTCCTCGCCGGCGATCGCCGTCTTGACCAGGGGCGAGTTGGCGACAGACTTGCCGATCCGGCGCGCGGCGACGGCCGACGTCGCGCCGCTGACATTGATGGTGATGAACTTGCTGGCACCCTCGCCGTCCCGGACGATCTGCTGGGCGACATCGGTCGCCACCGCCTCCAGCGCCCGGCGGAAATCGCGCCATAAGCGGTCATCGGGTCGGTCGGCGGTCGCATTGCCGGCAGCACCGGTGGCAAACGCCAGCACGGTATCGCTGGTTGAGGTATCGCTGTCGACCGTCGTTGCGTTGAAGCTGCGGTCGACCGCCCGTTTCAGCATCAGCCTGAGAACCGGCGCCGGCACCGCCGCGTCGGTGAAGATGAAGGCCAGCATGGTCGCCATGTCCGGCGCGATCATGCCCGACCCCTTGGCGATGGCGTTGATCGTGACATGTCGATCGCCGACTTTGGCCTGCCGGCTCGCAAGCTTGGCAAAGGTATCGGTGGTACGGATCGCGTCGGCGGCCGGCCGCCATTGGTCAGGCGTCGCAGCCTCCATGGCCCGACCGATGTGTGCCGTAATGCTCTTCGGCGGCAAGGGTTCGCCAATCACCCCGGTCGAGGCAAGAAACACCTGGCTTTCGGCGCAACCCACCGCCCGCGCCAGCGCCGCGCCGGTTTCGGCCACGGATTCAGTGCCCAGGCGACCGGTAAAGGCGTTGGCGTTGCCGGCGTTGACCAGAACCGCCCGTGCCTGACCGCCCGGCAGCGCCTCGCGGCACCAATCCACGGGCGCGGACGGGCACCGGCTTGTCGTCAGCGTGCCGGCAACCGTCGTGCCCTCGTCGAACAAGGCCAGCATCAGGTCCGGCGTGCCGTCCTTCTTCAGGCCCGCTGCCAGCCCGGCCAGGCGAACGCCTGGTACGGTCGGCATCGATGGCGGTGCGGCCGGCGCCAAGGGCGAGATCGGCAGGTCCATAGGCGCTTCGGTGCGGCCGACTATTGCTCGATGGGTTCGCCGTCGGGGCCAAAAATCACGATCTCGGCGCCCTCGCGCAGCTCTGCGGCGATCTCCTGGGCGATCTCGGCGGCGGTCGCGTCGACCAGTTGGGGCCGTATCTCCTCAAATGAAGGCGGTTCGATTGTGCGGTGCTCCTCGGTCTTGATGACATGCCAGCCGAACTGGGTCTCCACCGGCTCGGTCGTGAAGGTGCCATCCTCTAGGCCAAACGCCACCTCGCCGAACGGTTCGACCATGTCACCGAGGGAGAAGTAGCCCAGATCGCCGCCATTCTCGCCGCTGGGCCCGACCGACAGTTCGCGCGCAAGATCGGCGAAGTCCTCGCCGGCCTGCAGGCGCTCGATGGCCGCGTTGGCCTCCTCCTCCGTCTCGACCAGGATGTGCCGCGCACTGACCTGTTCGGCCGGCGGGTTTTGCTCAAGGAAAACATCGTAGGCCGCGGACAGGCGGTCGTCAGTCGCCCGCTCGTCAATCGCGCGGGCCAGCCAGACCTCTTGAATGATGCCCAAACGGGC
>JBCBSH010000109.1:0-14729 GCA_039819285.1 Pseudomonadota bacterium | reverse complement strand
TGCTGATCGACGCGCTCCGCGCCCAGGACATGTATCTCGCCGGCTCCTTCCTCATGTTCCTGGCGGTCCTCACGGTCATCGGTGTCTTTCTCTCCGATCTGGCGCTGGCCGTGCTCGATCCGCGCATTCGTCTGGGCGGGGGAGCCGTCAAATGAGCCGCCGACCCGACACCGACCCGCTGGAACACTTCGTCGACAAGCGCGAGTGGGACCCGTACGTCACCGAGACGCTGACCGCCAGCCAGGAGCGGTACTACCTCGCCTCGCAATGGCGGATCATGTGGTGGAAGCTGAAGAAGCATCGCCTGGCGATGATCTCAGGCATCATCCTGGCCATCCTGTACGTGTCGATCCTGTGGGTCGAGCAGATCGCCCCGTACAACAAGGACACGCGCAACATCAGCCACATCAACGCGCCGCCCCAACAGGTGCGCTTCTTTCACGATGGCGCGTTCATCGGGCCGTACGTGTATGGGCTTGAGCTTGTCGGGCGCGAGACCGACGAGAGCCCGAGGGATCGATTGGCCGCGATGCTGGGCACGGCAGGGCCGCCGTCCGCGGACGGTGAGGCGACCGCCAACAGGCCGCAAAACATTGCCGCCCAGCTTACCCGCGAATACGTCGCCAACACCGACGACATCCAGCCGCTGCGGTTTTTCTGCGCCGGCGATACCTATCGCTGGTGGGGTCTGATTCCGGGGGACTTCCACATCGTGTGTCCCGCCGAGGACGGCACCCTGTTCCTCTTGGGCACCGACCGGCTGGGGCGCGACATGTTCAGCCGCATCGTCTACGGCGCCCGAATATCACTAACCGTCGGTTTGGTAGGCATCACGGTCAGCTTCATTCTGGGCATCACGATCGGTGGCATCGCCGGCTATTACGGCGGCTGGATCGATAATTTCTTCAACCGCATCATCGAGATTTTTCAAAGCTTTCCGCAACTGCCCCTGTGGATGGCCCTATCGGCCGCGTTGCCGGCGACCTGGTCGCCGATCCTGATCTATTTCGGCATAACGCTCATATTGGGGCTGGTGGACTGGACCGGGCTGGCGCGCGCCGTCCGATCCAAATTGCTGTCACTGCGCGAGGAAGACTTCACGGTGGCGGCGCAACTGATGGGCGCGGGCAGCGGCCGCATTATCGGTCGGCACCTGTTGCCAAGCTTTATGAGCCATTTGATCGCCTCGGCAACCATCTCGATCCCAGGCATGATTTTGGCCGAAACGGCCTTGTCGTTCCTCGGGCTGGGCCTGAAGGAGCCGATCGTCAGTTGGGGCGTCTTGCTGAACGCCGCACAGAACATCAACGCCGTGGTAATCTATCCCTGGCTGATGGCGCCGGTCGTGCCGGTCGTCATCGTCATTCTGTGCTTCCAGTTCTTCGGCGATGGCCTGCGCGACGCCGCGGATCCATACAAATAGTGAACAAACAGTTCATCCGACCTGTTCAGGACAGTTTGCTTTTTCTTGAATTTTAACAGTTTTTGTTGAATGAATGCGGCGATGACACGCCGCACGCGCAAATCGGGACCACCGCAAAGGCCGCAACGGCCCAAGCGGACACAGTCCAAACCCGGCAATGCCAAGCCTCGGCGCGCCAGCCGGCCCATGGCCTCCGCGCGCACGGCGAACCCAGTGCGCGCGCCCCGCCGGCCAGCGAGAAAAGAGGCTCGGCCAGCGCGCCCCAGCAACCGCCCGCAGCGTCGCGGCGGCGGCTCTCGATCGACGAGATCGCGCGGTCGTCAGACGGCGTTCGGCGGCCGGGTTCTGCGCTGGGCCTTCAAATGGTCGGCGGTCTGCGCGATCTGGCTGTTCATCCTGGTGGCCGGCGCCGTTGCCTACTTCGCCACGGGCCTGCCCGACATCTCGTCCGTCGGCGCCGCGGAACGTCGACCAGCGATCACGGTCTTGGACGGCGATGGCCGCGAGGCCGCCCGCTATGGCGATCTGACCGGCGACTATGTCACGGTCGATCAGTTACCCCCGCATCTGATCAACGCGGTTCTCGCCATCGAGGATCGGCGTTTCTACGGCCATCCCGGTGTCGACGTGTTCGGCGTTGCCCGCGCCGCCTGGTCCAACCTGACCGGCGGCGGATCGTTGCAGGGCGGATCGACCATCACGCAGCAACTGGCCAAGAACCTGTTCTTAAGCCCGGAGCGCACCTGGCGCCGCAAGGTCCAGGAGGCCCTGCTGGCCGTCTGGCTGGAGCTGAATTTCAGCAAGGACGAGATCCTGACGGCGTACTTGAACCGGGTCTATCTCGGCAACGGCACCTACGGCGTGGACGCGGCGGCGCGAGCCTATTTCGGCGTGCCGGCGGCCGAGCTCAGCCTGCGCCAATCCGCCATGATCGCCGGCCTGTTGCGGGCGCCGTCACGGCTCGCCCCAACGGCGGATTTGGACGCCGCCAATCAGCGCGCCGATGTCGTGCTGGCCGCGATGGTCGATGCCGGGTTCCTGACCCGGGATCAGATCGTGGCCCAGGGCGCGGACAGGCCGTTGGATCGCGCCGGCCGGATCACGGGCAGCAACGGGCGCTATTTCAGCGACTGGGTGGTCAACCAGATCCCGGATTTCATCGGCTACGAGCCGACCGACCTGATGGTCGGCGCGACCGTCAATCCCGCGATCCAGTCGATCGCCCACACGGTGGTGAACCGGCATCTAACGGCTTCGGACGAAGGCGCCAGCCAGGCCGCCGCCGTGGTTCTGGCGCCGGACGGCGCAGTGCTGGCCATGGTCGGCGGCCAGTCCTATGCCGCGAGCCAGTTCAACCGCGCGACCCAGGCCCTGCGGCAACCCGGGTCGGCCTTCAAGCCGATCGTCTATCTGGCAGCGCTGGAAACCGGCCTGCGTCCAAGCAGTCAGGTGCTCGACGCCCCGATCACCCGGTCCGGCTGGTCGCCACGGAATTTCGGTGAGGACTATAGCGGCGAAATCACCTTGCAGCAGGCGCTGGCCGAAAGTGCGAATACCGCGGCCGTCCGCGTTCTGGAACAGGCGGGCATCGACCGGACGATCGACCTGACGCGCCGGCTGGGCATCACCACGCCGATGCGCCGCGACCTGTCGCTGGCCCTGGGCACGAGCGAGGTCAGCCTGTTGCAACTGACCGGGGCCTATGCGGCTTTCGCCAATCGGGGCAGGCCGGTCATCCCCTACGGGATACGAGACATTGTCGACCGCGACGGTCGCTTGCTTTACGCCAGAAGCCCGGACAGTTTGGGCCTGGCCGCCGATCCCTTGCGGATCGACATGCTCAACCGGATGATGGTCGGCGTGATCGAAGACGGCACCGGGCGGAACGCGGCGGTCGGCTGGCGGGCGGCGGGCAAGACCGGCACCTCGCAGGATTTCCGCGATGCCTGGTTCATCGGTTTCACCGGCGATCTGGTGATCGGTGTCTGGGTCGGCAACGACGATGGCAGTCCGATGGACCGGGTGACAGGCGGCGGTCTGCCCGCGCGCATCTGGCGCGACATCGTGGCCGAGGTCGCAACAGTCCGCGCGCCGGCAGGATTGGAGTTGGTGGCGCCTCCCGTAACCGCGCCGTTGACCCGCGCCCCGACCACGGTGGAAGAGCAGCGCGCCCTCGACGACCTGATCGAACGCATGGTCGGCGGATAGACGAGGGTGTTACCGCAGTCGGCCCGCGATGAACGCGTTAAGCTGGTCAGCAAACGCGCCGGCATCGACGGCAAACTGTGATGACGCCGGATCTCCCGGCAACTGGGCTAGGCTGCTGGAGACGCCGATGACGGCGTAATTGCCGCCGCCCAAATCGGCCAGCAACGGAGACCCGCTGTCGCCGAGCGTGATGTCACAGTTGTGGCGCAGGCTGCCGGTATCGAAGAACGTGTCGACGGTGCAGTCCAGATGCGCGCTGATGTCCTCGCCGGTGTCCCAGCTATAGCCAGCCTGACTGATGGCGTAGCCTTGCCGCTGCTCGATCTGACGCTGCTGGTCGGGCGACAGTGCCAAGACGGGCAGATAGCCTTGCGTGTCGCCGATCGGCCGCGACAGGCGTGCAAAGGCCCAGTCGCGGCGGTCGCCCCGGCCAGGACCGGGACGGCCACGATCGTCAAGAAACTCCGGATTGACGTAGATCTCCGAAATGCGGGCCGTGGCGGACGGCCCGTCCCGCGTAAAGCCCGCCAGAAACGCCCCTTCCCTGACCACCGTCCGATCCTCGTTTACCAGGCAATGGGCCGCCGTCAGGACGGCGTCGGGCGCCACCAGGGTCGCGGTGCAGGATCGGCCTACGCGCAGACCCAGGATCCCGATCGCCCGCCAAGGCGGTTCGCCAGAGTCGACGCGCACGCGGTCATCATAGCCTGAGTAATAGTCCCGCATGCCCAGAACCGTGGTGCGGCCGAGGCAATCGATCGTGTCGGTTCTGGGTGCGCAACTGCCGTTGCCGCCGAACTCGCGTTCCTCACAGATGCCGTTCAGCGCCGATACGCAGACATTGGTGCGATTGCGTCTGAGAGCCATGGGCGCACAGTCCGCCGTATCGGTTCCGCTGGCGCAGATCCCCATGCCGATGGAGGGTTCGTCGCAAACCCCGTCAAAGCGGCGGCGACAGCTGTTGGTGCCGCCGGCGGCCAACGCCTCGCAGTCCGTTGCGTCGGTGCCCGCCTCGCACATTCCGGTGCCGCCAAACCGCACATCATCGCATTCGAGGTTGGCGGCGTACGCACAGCTGTCGTCGCCCAGTCCATCGGGAAATGGGGTCATCGGCCCGCTTACGGTCGCCAGTTGCTCGGACTCGTCAACGGAGCCAGGCGTACAGCCGGCAATCGCCAGCACGCCCAAGGTCAATAGGACGAGGATCAGACGACTCATGCTTGGAAATCGGTCAATGGCTGACCGGTCGGCCCCTCTAATCGCCTGCCTTCAATCCCACCGAACCAACATTGCCCAGCCGGCCGGCAACGAAGTCGCCTAACGGCCCGGCGAAGGCGCGGGCGTCGACCGCCAGATAGGCCGATCGGCTCTGGCCCGGCAGATCGAAGAACTGGCTGTCGACCCCGACCACCGCGTAGTCGCCATTGCCGCGGTCAATGAAGAAGGGCGAGCCGCTGTCGCCGAGCGTGGTATCGCACTCGTGAAACATCGAGTTGTCGGCCAGGAACTCGATGATCCGACAGCCCAGATGCGCCGACAGCCGATCGCCCGTGTCCCAGCTATAGCCGCCCTGGCTTAAGGTGAACCACGTGCCGCTGACTGCGCGACGCTGATCGTCGGGTTGCGGCGCCAGGACGGTGAGGTGACCGAGCGTGTCGCCCAAGGGTCGATCCAGGCGGGCGAAACCCCAATCCTCGCCATTGCCTTGGCCCGGACCGAAATCCGCATCATTGTCGTAGCGCGGGTTTACGTAATAGTCGGCGATGCCGGCAACATCGACGAAGCTGTCACCGTCTAATCCGGCGAAAAAGGCGATCGGCTGATCGGGCCTTCCCTCGGTCAAAAAGCAATGGGCCGCCGTCAGAACGACATCAGGCGCCACCAGGGTCGCCGTACAGGCACCGCCCTCGAAATCCAATTGTCCGATCGCGCGCCAGGGAAACAACGTGCTGTCGACCATCACCCGTTCGTCGCGGCCGAAATAGTGGTCCCGCATCCCCGGCACCGTCTCGCGACCGAAACAGTCGACAGTATCGGTGCGTTCGGCACACTGGCCGCTGCCACCCTGGCCCGCTTCCTCGCAGATATCGTTGAACGCCGTGGCGCAACTGTTGGACCGGTTGCGCAGATGGGCGGCCGACGCGCAATCGGCGGTATCGGTGCCGCTGGTGCACACGCCGAGACCGATATGCGGCTCGTCGCATTCATTGTCGAACGCCCACTGGCAACTGTTGTCGCCACCGAATGCAAGCGCCCGGCAATCGGACGCATCGGTCCCCTCCGTGCACGCGCCGGTGCCGTCGAAGCGAATGTCGTCGCATTCCATGTCATGGGCCCAGTGGCAACTGTCGTCGCCGACATCGATGCCGCCCGGGGCGATAGGCTGGCCGACGCCGGGTTTTCCGCCATGGGTCAGGGGTGGCAGTTCGATGCCGATCTCCTCAAGAACCGACAGTCCGGGCCGATCTATCGTCGGCTGGGCGGCAGCAAACGTCGCCGTGCCCAAACAGATCACCAATCCCGTTGCCAATGCGCGACCAACCATGTCCACTGCTCTCACTCGCCTTATCGGATGCCCGGGATGCTAGCACATGGGCCGGGGCTTCAAAGGCCCAGCCTTCGCAAGGTGGCGTCTACGGGCCGTGAATAGGCGGCGTCCCAATAGCGGACGTGAACCAAGAGCGGATAGATGTTGTAGATGTCGCGCCGCAGGTCGAAGAAGCCCTGGTCTATCGGGCGCAGCGCGCGATAGGCGGCGAAGAAGTCGGCCGTCACCGTGTCGAACAGGGTCATGTAGGCCAGCTCGATCTCCGGATGGCCCCAATAGATCGCCGGGTCGATCAGCCCGACGATCCTGTCGCCCTTATGCAGCAGATTGCCGGTCCACAAATCCCCATGCAGCAGCGATGGATGATCGGGTTCGTCCAGGTACCGATCGAGCCTGCCGGCAAGCCGGTCAATGCGCGCGCCAAGCTCCGGCGACACGGTTCCTTCGCGAACGCCTTCGCGGACCATGTGGCCGAGCCGCTGTTCGGCGAAGAAGGGCAGCCATCGCTCAGACGCCGGATTGGGCTGGTACAGCTTGCCAATGACCGTATCGTACGGATAGCCAATTGCGGGCCAGGCCATCGAGTGAAGCCCGGCCAGCAGGCGGCCGGCATGGCGCTGTGCGGCTGGACCGGGGATGCCGGGGTCGTGGTCGAGATGCTCAAGCACCAGGATCGCGTCGTCGCCATGGACGATCTGCGGCAATGGCACGTCGCTGTCGCGGGCGAGGTCGGAGAGCATCCGCCGCTCCAGCACCAGATTGTCCGCGCCAGCCTTGGCCACAAGCCGGGTGCCATCGGCAAAGTCGGCGCGCATAACCGTGCCGGTCGAGGCGCCGGCAAGCGCGGTGAGCTGCTGGGGGCGCCGGCCGAGGATAGTTTCCAGGCTGGTCGCAAGCGCGGCGGCGTTCAACGTTGCGCCAGTTCGCCGGCCAGCAATGCGCGCAACAAGCCGTCCGTGCCGGCCTCGATCAGATCGAGCGCGTAGTCGTAATCGGCCGCGTCACCATGATAGGGATCGGGGACGTCGCGGGCGTCCAGATGCCGCGCAAAGTCCAAAAACATGACCACTTTCGCACGCGTGCCGGGCGGCGCCTGGCGCTCCAGCAAGCGGCGATGACCGTGATCCATGGCCAAGATCAGGTCGAAGCGATGGAAATCATCCGGCTCGACCTTGCGGGCCCTCAGCGAGGACAGGTCGTAACCCCGGTCTACGGCATGGCGCTGGGCCATGGCATCCGGCGCGTCGCCGACATGGAAGGCGTGCGTGCCGGCGCTGTCGCAGACGACCTCCTCCGCAAGGCCTTCCCGCTCAAGCTTGGCCATCATCACGCCCTCGGCCGTCGGCGACCGGCAAATGTTGCCCGTGCAGACAAACAGCACGCTGAAGCCCATGCGCACGACCCCTCGAATTCGCTCTGGACGGAATGGCAGAGCATAGCAAATGATGGTTTGCAATGATTGATACTGTGAAGAAGACCGATCGGATCGTGATTTTGACCGGCGCCGGGATTTCCAAGGAATCCGGCCTGGAAACGTTCCGCGATCCGGACGGCATCTGGGCGCGCCACTCGATCGAGGAGGTTGCGACGCCACAAGCGTTCGCGCGGAACCCGGGGCTGGTTCACCGCTTTTACAACGCACGCCGCAGACTGCTGGACGATCCCGCGATCCAGCCGAACGCGGCCCACTACGCGCTCGCCGCCCTGGAAGCCGAGTGGCAAGGCGAGGTGCTGCTGGTGACCCAGAATGTCGACGACCTGCATGACCGCGCCGGCTCGCGCAATCTGATCCATATGCATGGCGAAATCGCCAAGATCCGCTGTACATTCTGCGGCGACGTCCGGCGGCAGATCCGCGAACTATCACCAGAGACGCGATGCGACGCTTGTGATCGAAGCGGCGGGTTGCGCCCGGACGTGGTTTGGTTCGGCGAGATGCCGCGCGAGATGGACCGGATCGGCGCCGCCATCGATGATTGCGCCCTGTTTGTCTCGATCGGAACGTCGGGCACGGTCTACCCGGCTGCCGGCTTCGTGCATGAGGCCAGACACAATGGCCGCGCCGCCCATTGTGTCGAACTGAATCTCGAAGAAACGGACACGAGCCCGATGTTCCACGACAGCCGCAATGGCCAGGCGACCGAGCTGGTGCCCGCCCTTGTCGAGACGCTGCTGGCCTCGACATGAGCGGCGGCGGCGATCTGGAGACGGTCTTGGGCGAGGCGCGGGCCTGTACGGTGTGCGCAGCCCATTTGCCCTTGGGCCCGCGCCCGGTTCTGCGGGCGGACCCGAAGGCCCGGCTGGTGATCATCGGCCAAGCCCCCGGCACGAAAGTGCACGCCAGCGGCATCCCTTGGAACGACCCGTCGGGCGACCGGTTGCGCGACTGGCTGGCGATCGACCGGGACGCGTTCTACGACGAAAGCCGGATCGCCATCGTGCCAATGGGCTTCTGCTACCCCGGCGTTGACAAGAATGGCGGCGATGCCCCGCCGCGGCCCGAATGTGCGCCGCTGTGGCACGAGCGCGTCTTGTCCAACTTACCAGACGTCACGCTGACGCTGCTTGTGGGCCAGTACGCCCAACGCTTCTATCTGGGCAAGCGCCGGGCCAGGACGATGACGGACACGGTGCGCAACTGGCGCGCCTATCAGCCCTCGCATCTGCCCCTGCCCCACCCTAGCTGGCGCAACACCGCCTGGCTGAAGCGCAACCCGTGGTTCGAGGCCGAAATCCTGCCCGTGCTGCGGCGAACGGTCGCCGAGCTGCTCTGAAAAACCAATCGTGATCGGGTTGAAGTCGCCCCGACTTACTGCCAAAAGTAGCGCTAACGTTTTGCTGCTTTGCTGCAATCCGGGGGAAGCAAAAGCGTGATCAGACACATCGTGATGTTCAGCGCCAAACGGCCCGAGGATATCGAGACCATCCATCAGGGCCTGAAGCTGCTGCAGGGGATTCCGGCAGCCCAATGCCTGGAAGTGTCGCACAATCAAAAAACCGATCAGCTCGGCAACGAGATCGACGTGGTCGTCTATGGCGAGTTTGCCGACGAAAAGGCGCTGGCCGAATTCAAGGCACACGATCTCTATCAGCAGTCGATCGGCATCGTCCGGCCTCTCCGCGAGCTCAGAGTGGCCGCAGACTACGAAGTTCCGTAAATGCGACGGCGTAAATGAGGCCACCGGCGCACGGGATTCAAGCCAGCTGACGTTCGGAACGGGGTTGTTTTTCGGCCTGTCCGCGCTCCTCGCTTCGGCCAAGAAGCGGCCTTGAAAGCATCATCCCGGCACCGCGATTATCGCACGCTATGGCCGCAAAGCGGGGCCAGTTTCTCGCCCCAAGGTCGGACGGTCCGGCCTTGGGCCGATGAACGGCATCGGCCCATCACATCCGATGAAATTGGAGGAAGATCCAATGAGGAAGACCCCGATAGCCATGGCTCTGGCCGCCTTCTTGGCGTCCACGGCCGCCATCGCTGCCGAAGGGGACTTCGTGGCAGCCGACACCAACATCGACGGCATGCTCTCTCTCGACGAGGTGCTGGCCATGCACCCCGAAGCGACGGAAGAGACGTTCATCGCCGCCGACTTGAACGGTGACGGCATGTTGTCGGAAGAGGAGTACGAAGCGGCGACCGGTGGCGCGATCACCACGCAGTAGGCTCCTGACAAACTCTCCATGACGAAGGACGATGCCCCCGTCGCGAGAGCGGCGGGGGCATTTGCCATCCGCGCCTAGGCGACACCAAGCTCGAAACTGACGATTGACGAACAATCCCTGCGATCTCACCCTGACCGTCCCATCCGAGACTGCCAGAAAAAGGCGGCAAAGATGTCCGATTTGGTGCTTCCCCCGACGCTAGAGCAGATCACGCCGGACTGGATGAACCGGGTCTTCGCGAACGGCATTGGCCGCGACGGCCCCCGAGTCAGGAACCTCACGACTACCATAATCGGCGACGAACTGGGTTTTTTGAGCCTGGTCGCCCGCCTTGATCTCACTTACGACGGCGCCCGGGGCGACCTGCCGGCGTCGGTGGTCGCGA
Organism: Pseudomonadota bacterium; assembly: GCA_039819285.1. GTDB lineage: Bacteria > Pseudomonadota > Alphaproteobacteria > DSM-16000 > Inquilinaceae > JANQGH01. The sequence goes on along the minus strand of JBCBSH010000109.1, from coordinate 4,505 downwards.
AGCTGGAGCCGGCAACGGGGGTCTCTGTGATCACGGCGCAAGAGACCCGTGCGTTCGAGCGCGAGGTCAAGTTCTATCGAGAGATCGCGCCCGACATCGATATGCGCCTGCCGCGCATCTTCTTTGCCGAAACCAGCCCGGAGGCCAGCATCATCGTGATGGAGGATCTGGGCGATCTGGTCAGCTATGACCAAGTCAGGGGGCTAAGCCACGAGCATGTGCTTGCCGCCGTGCGCGCGATCGCCAGGCTGCACGCCCATCACTGGAACAACCGTGATCTGCTCGAAAAACCCTGGCTGCCCCTCCACGACCATTTCTTCGATGTCGGGTTTGAGAAGCTGTGGTCGCCCTTCGTCGAAGTCTATGGTCTGCGCATCGGGCGGGAAGCCCGCTATCTGGGCGAACGCGTGGCAAGGCATCTGCGTTGGATCGAGGCGCGCATCGCCGAACGGCCCCTCACCCTGATCCATGGCGACTTCCGCGCCGACAACATCCTGTTCGGCTCATCGGGCGCGCCCGGCGACGTGCTGGTGCTGGACTGGCAACTCGGCAATCTCAGTCTTGCCACCATCGATGTCGCGAGGCTGCTTGGCGGCAGCGAACCCATCGCGGAGAGACAGGGCCATCAGTACGAGGTTCTGGAGGCCTGGCACAGCGCGCTGGTTGACAATGGCGTTCGGGACTACAGCTATGCCGACGCGCTATATGATCTGCGCTTGGGCGCGCTTTACAGCCTCTTTGTTCCAGTCAGGGTGATGGATCTGGCCAAGGGTGGCCAGGGCACGCGATCGGCCCGCCTGCTCGACGCCACCGCACAGCGCCAATTTGCATCCGCCTTGGAGTTGGAGGCCGGACAAATCCTGCCGACGGACTGATGATGATCGCCCTTCGCCTCGCCGCCATCACGTTCTTACTTGGCGCCACAACCGTCGAGGCGGCTGTGATTGAAGGACGGTGGCTCGACATGATGGGCTCGGTCGAGGTCGGCGGCATGCGTTTTGGCGACGCCGACGACATCGCGCAGACGATCCGCGGCGGCGACCATCCCTGCGATGAACTGGTTCGGCTGGAAACCCAGGCCGGGTCTTTGGTCGCGACCTGCACGCCGGACGATCGCCGCTACCGGCTCTTGCCGGATGCCGACGGACAGCCGCTGGTCGCGCCGATGCCGTAGGGCGGATCAGGGCGCCTGGGCCTCAAGCGCCTCCATATCCTCGTCCGAGAGGCCGAAATGGTGTCCGATCTCATGGATCACCACGTGGCGGACGATGCGGTCCAGCGCCTCGCCGGTGGCGTGCCAATAGGCCAAGATCGGCTTGCGGTAGAGAAAGATGTGGTTGACGTCGTGGCGCACCACGAAACCCTCCTCCTCGCCGAAGGGCACGCCGCTGTACAGGCCGAGCAGGTCGTACGGGCTGTCCAGCTCCATCTCCGTGACGGTTTCCGCATCGGGCAGATCGACCACATGCAGCGCGACGCCCGCGATCATCTCGCCCACCGGTTCGGGCAGGGCCTTCAGGGCATCGTGCGCCAGGGCCGTGAATTCGTCCAAGGACGGATCGACATAGACCCCGGTCAATGGGATGCGCCCGCTTGACGGCGCGGCGCGGCGGCGTCATGTCCAGCAGCATCGAAAGCGCGAGAAGGCTGGACGAAAGGGCAAACAGCGATGACGGAAAAACTGAGCGAACCGGCGCGGGCGGCGGCAATCACCAGTCTGGCGGGCTGGCAAGAGGTCGAGGGGCGCGACGCCATATTCAAGACCTTTCAATTCAAAAACTTCAACGCGGCCTTCGGCTTCATGGCGCGCGCCGCCCTGATGGCGGAGAAGATGGACCACCACCCGGAATGGTTCAATGTCTACAATCGGGTCGAGGTGACCTTGACGACCCACGATGCCGGCGGCGTCGGCCAGAAGGACATCGACCTGGCGGCGTTCATGGACGGCGCGGCCTAAGGGCCTATTTGGGCGCCAGCCGTATGGCACCATCCAACCGCACGACCTCGCCATTCAAGAGAACGTTGTCCGCGATGGCGAGGACCAGTTTGGCGTACTCTTCCGGCTGGCCCAACCGGTGCGGGAACAGGGTCGTGGCGACCAGGCTCTCCTTCACCTCGTCGGGCATGGTCAACAACATCGGCGTCGCGATCAGGCCGGGCGCGATGGTCATGACCCGGATGCCGTGCCGGGCGAGTTCGCGCGCGGCGGGCACCGTCAGCCCGACCACGCCACCTTTCGACGCGCTGTAGGCCGCCTGGCCGATCTGGCCCTCATAGGCCGCGACCGAGGCTGTGTTGATGATCAGGCCGCGTTCGTCCGTGTCCAGCGGGTCCAGCGCCAACATTTCGGCCGCCGCGAGACGCATCATGTTGAAGGTGCCGATCAGATTGACCCGGATCGTGCGCTCAAAATCGGCCAGCGCCAGCGGCCCTTCCCGGCCGACGATGCGGCCCGCCGTTGCAATCCCGGCGCAATTGACCAGCAGCCTTACCGGCCCATGTGCCTCGCGCGCCCGCTGAAACGCCGCGACCGCCGATGTTTCCTGTCCGACATCGGTCTCGATTCCGATGCCATCGATCTCCCGCGCCACGCGGGCGGCCGCCTCGCCATCCAGATCGGCGATGGCGACCCGCGCGCCCGCCGCGGCCAAGGCGCGCGCTGTTGCCTCGCCCATTCCGGACCCGCCCCCGGTGACCAGGGCTGCCAATCCATCGACGTTCATTGTCCCAGCGTCCGCCTGCCCCTAGTTTCCTTGCGGCAGTGGTAGCACGGACGATAAAAGGCGCCCAGACGAGACGGGCGAGTGGCGATTGCAATGTTCAAAAACGTTCCAGCCTCGGCGCTGTTCTTAACGGCACTTGGCCTGATCCCGCTCTACGGGTTCGCGCTGGCGATCTGGTTCATCGGGCTGAACGCGGAGGGTCAGTTGACCGACGCTGCACGCGCCTGGATGGGCTTTCTGGTCAATGCCCAACTCATCTACACCGCCCTGATCGCCAGTTTCCTGGGCGCCATCCATTGGGGCCTGGCCATGGCAAATATCGGCTGGGAACGGCAGATCCGCCCCGATCCGGAACGGTGGGACGATGGCGGCCAGGGCACGCCACGCTACGAGCCGGCCGTGCGCCAGATGCTGTACAGCGTTGCGCCGTGCCTGTTCGCCTGGGCCTTCGTCCTGATGTTCCAGTTTTTCTTCGTCGCCTGGCCGCCACTGCTTTTGATGATGCTGCTCTTGCTCGGCGTTTACATCGGCGATCGCAACGCGGTCAGGTACCGGCTGGCACCGCCTTGGTTCACGCAGCTAAGGGCGCCGGCAACGATCGCAGCCGAAGTCGCGCTTCTGATCACATTGCTGGCATCAACGCCGGCCACCCGATAGGCGGTCGCCCGCGACTACCAATCGACCGCGGCCGGGCCTGTCTTTTCCAACCAAAGGCTGGTCTCTCGCCCGCCATCGATGATGGGGATGCGGCCGGCGCCGCCGGCGGCAACCATCTCGGCCATCCTGGTCGCTACATAGTGGCTCGCGAACAGGGGGCGGAACCCCCCGGCGGCCAGCAAGGCTGCGACGACCTGCTGTTCGTTGTAGCCGCGCCACGCCCAGTCGGCGAAATAGTCGTCGGGCAGGCAGATGTCGTGGAAATGAACCAGCACCCCCTCCGGCAGGCAAGGCAGGACGCGGCCGACCAACCAATCCACATCCGTTCCCGGCTGGGCCAGATGGCTGGAGTCGATGAACAGAATGTCGCCCGCCTCCAGCGCCGCAAACGGCTCAATCGGCGCGTCTTGGACCAGGCTGGGGACGTGGTTCAGGGACAGGCGCGCGATGTCGGCACGCGGCGTCGGGTCGATCGCGGTGAAGTCGCAGCCGATCTGGCCGTCGAACAGCGCGCGAACCATGAACCGGGTTGAGTGGCCGGAGCCGACCTCGACAATCCGGCGCGGCTGACACTGGCGCACCATGACATAGGCGGCCGCGCCGTCCAGCCGGCTGAACCAACCCTGTTGCCAACGCGGTTCCGGCGGCTCGCCACCGAGGCCGACCAGCACATCGCTGAAATCGTCGATCAGATCCAATACGGCCGCGAACACGGGTTCGGCGGCGTGAAACAGGGCCTCGAACGGCGCGTAGGACGGCACCTCTTTGGCAAGCTGGTCGGCGTGTCGATAGGGAATGAAAAAGCCCTGAGGCTTCAGCCCCAGCACCGTCGACAGGCCCATGCGCAGACGCCGAAACGAAGGTCCGTTGTTTTTCGTCACTTTTTTAGTCCCGGGGCCGCGAGCGCAGCCCAGCTTTGAACACCCAACGTACCCGACTTACGGCACCAACTCCATGCCCTCGCGGGCGGCCACCGTCCCGGGTCGCGCCTCGGCCGCGGCCGCCTCGATGGCGAACATGCGCTCGTCGCTGTTCATCGGGTTGTGATGAAACAGGACAACCTTTTCCACCCCGGCGGCATCCGCAACCCTGATCGCCTCTTGCCACGTTGAGTGGCCCCAGCCG
>JBCBSH010000108.1:0-14853 GCA_039819285.1 Pseudomonadota bacterium | reverse complement strand
TACCGGTCTCGCGCACGACCTGGACCATGCCCATGGCGACGCCGGAATGGACCGGCCCGACCAGGATGTCGACCAGATCGCGGTCGATCAGCCGGCGAGCATTTTCCGGGCCGCGCGACGGGTCGGCCTCGGAATCGAGCTGGATGTACTCGACATTGCAGCCGCCATTGTTCCGCTCTGCCATGGCCAGCTCCATGGCCTCGGTGATGTTCTGGCCCAAAAGCGCGAACGTGCCGGAATAGGGCAGCATGACCCCGATGCGGATCGGCGTGTCCTGCGCCATGGCAGTGCCGCTGATTGCGGCCAGCGCGATTGCCGCGCTTGCGAGTTTCGTTGCGATGGTCATCGACCGTCTCCTCCCTGTTGGTGGATATATTTTAACCTTAAAATATCGACGCCCGCATGCATTTTGTTGCAGGTGTTGTGCAGTTCATGCGTCATCGGTCATGGCACGCAGCTTGAAACGCTGGATCTTGCCCGTCGCCGTCTTTGGCAGGGCGTCGACGAACTCAAACCAGCGCGGGTACTTGTAGGGCGCGATCTGCGACTGGACATGGGCCTTCAGAACGCCCGCCATGTCCTCCGACGACGCCCCCGGGGCCAACACAATGTACGCCTTGGGCTTGATCAGGCGTTCGTCGTCCCTTTGTCCGATGACCGCCGCCTCCAAGACCGCGTCGTGGGTGATCAGCGCGGCCTCGACCTCGAACGGCGAGACATACTGGCCGCTGACCTTCATCATGTCGTCGGTGCGGCCACAATAGGTGTATGTCCCGTCCTCGCTGACCATGTACTTGTCGCCCGTACGTGTCCAGGGGCCCAGGAAGGTCTGCCGGCTCTTTTCGCGTTGGCGCCAATACATGACGCAGCAGGTGGGGCCGTTGATCTGAAGCTCACCGATCTCGCCGGGTCCGACCTCCTGCCCGTCGTCGCCGATCAGCCGCGCCTGATAGCCGGGCACGGGCGTGCCGGACGAGCCGGGGCGGACGTCGTCAGGCCGGTTGGTGATGAAGACGTGCAGCATTTCGGTGGAGCCGATGCCGTCCAACACCTCAACGCCGGTCGCGTCTTTCCAGCGACGGTACAGGTCGGCGGGCAGGGCCTCGCCGGCGGACGTGCAAATGCGCAGGTTCATCGCGCCGGCCGCGGGCATTTCCGGGTTCGCAAGCATCAGGCCGAACAGCGTCGGCACGCCGTAGAAAACCGTGGCCTGATGGTCGAGCAAACGCTTGAAACATGCCTCCGGCGTCGGCCGCTCCGCCATCAAGACGGCAGTCGCGCCGACGGAGAACGGGAACGTCAGATTGTTGCCCAGGCCGTAGGCGAAGAACAGTTTGGCGGCCGAGAACACAACGTCGCCCTCGCGGATGCCCAGGATCGGCTTTGCGAACGCGTCGGCCGTGCGCATCGGGTGGGCGTGCAGATGCACCGCGGCCTTGGGCCGGCCGGTGGAGCCGGACGAGTAGAGCCAGAAGGCGAAATCGTCCTCTTTCGTCCGCGCTGGCTCGTGCGCCGCTGACGCTTGCGCAAGTAGGGCGTCCATCGACTCGTGACCGCCAGCATCGCCGCCCGAGACCACGACATGGTTCAGCGTGTCGCGATGCTTGGCCAAGATGGGCTCGAACACCGGCAGCAACGCCGAGGATACGATCAGCGCCTTGGCCGACGTATCCTCCAGCATGTAGTCGTAATCATGCGCGGTCAGCAGCGTGTTCACGCAGACCGGAATGACCCCGGCCTTCATCGCGCCGAGAAAGGCGGCCGGGAAATCGACGCTGTCCAGAAGGCAAAGCAGGATCCGCTGCTCGCGCTCAATGCCCAGCGCCGTCAGCGCGTTCGCGAACCGATTGGCCCGCGCGGTGACCTCGCCATAGGTATAGGCGCCATGGTCGTCGATGACCGCCAGCTTGTCGGCCCGGCCCTCGGCGATGTTGCGGTCCAACAGGTCGAGCGCGGCGTTGTAGTAGCCTTGCGGCAGGCTGGCGGGGGAAACCGCCATGAACTTCGTCCTCCGTCTTCTCGCGCCCCACGCGGTGGTGGGATCGGGGCGCCGAAGCCGGGTTGAAGCCCGGCCGTCCTATTGCTTGGTGAACTCTATCGCGCCGTCGGGCAGCAAGTACAAGATGATTGCGGTCCCGTTCGTGACCGTCGGATGGTGCGACGTGTCGGGGCCGTAGACAAGCCAGCCCTTTCCCTTGCCGTCAAACTGCGCATCGCGATCGACGGGCATGATCATGTCGATCTCGCCATTGGGGTGGCGGTGGTGCGGTCCGACGAGATCGTCCATTTGAACGACGTCGACGGAAAAGCCGTGGGTGGCCTCTCCCGGCTTCACGGGCCGGCTGAAGCGGAGTTGAGGGCTCGCCTCGCGGTTGGCCAGCCAGCCGGCTTCGATGCCCTGCCTGCACGCCGTCTCGATCGCGCGAAACCGCTCGGTGTCGGGGCCATAGCGGTCGTTGAGATAGTCGGCGAGGTTGTCGTTCAGCGGCCGGTCGGCGATATCGGCCGCCAGTTCGGTCATCAGGTCGACGAAGTGTTGCTCGGTGGCCATTGAAGCTGCCTGGGAGTGTCAGCCCTTTCAGGCCGCTTCGCGCCGTTTGCTCAGTAAGGATGGCAGCCACGCCTTGAACCATTCCAGCGCCTCGTCTTCCGGCATCTCGCCCGATGAGGCGTCGTGATAGAACGAGGTGCCGACGCGCCGCGCGCCCAACTCCTCCAACAGCGCGTCGAAGCGTTTGCCGCCGTGGCAGAAGGTCTGCTGATAGGTGCTGTCGCCCAGGCCGATCAGCCCGTAGCGGATGTGCGCGAGGTCCGGCCGCTGATCGGACAGCGCGTCGAACAGGGATTGTGCATTGTCCGGGACGTCGCCTTGGCCGTAGGTCGAGGTGCAAATCAGATAGGGACCTTCATCACTGAACGATGCGTGGTCCAGATCGTCCATCAGCACGATCTCGGCCTCACCGCCCTCGCCGGTCAGCCAGTCCTCGATCTCCTGCGCCACCAGTTCGGCGGTGCCGGTCATGGTTCCCACGTAGATCGTCAGCTTCACTGGCATCGCATCACCACCTGTTGCAGGTTTGGCGCCCTGTTTTTAGCTGCGCCATCGCTGGACGCAACCACAGGTCTTGTTGCCCCCAAAATAATTCATGCATCTGAGAGATCAAGCACTATAATTCATGCCTCACCGACACGGATCGGGTGACATGGCCGAAGCAATCCACCTACCACCCCAAAGCGCTGAGTCGCAATCGAACGGTCGAAAGACCCGGCGGGAAGGCGGTCCAGAGGACAGCACTTTCCTAACCTTGCTGGGCGATCGCATTCGCGCCACCCGCAGCCGGCGAGGCATGACCCGCAAGATCCTGGCCCGCGAATCCGGTGTGTCGGAACGCTACCTGGCGCAGTTGGAGTCGGGAGAGGGCAACATCTCGATCATGTTGCTGCGGCAGGTCGCACAGGCGATGGGGGTGTCGCTCTCAGGTCTAGTGACTGAAGAGCCGGACCCTCCGGTTGAACTGAGCCTGCTGGTCCAGTTCGCTGCCCGCCTGACGCCGGAGGAACTGGCCGATGCAAGGGCGCGGCTCGTCGCCGCCTTCGGTGACGGCAGGCCGGACGCGCGCCGACAGAGGATTGCGTTGATCGGACTGCGCGGCGCCGGCAAGTCCACGCTCGGCCGTATGCTGGCCAAGGGCCGTGACATTCCCTTCGTCGAGCTGACCAAGGAGATCGAAGCCGATGCCGGCATGGCGCTGGCCGAGATCATGGCGCTGGGTGGACAGGCCATGTATCGGCGGTATGAGCGGCGTGCGCTCGAACGTGTGCTGGTCGCCCATGAAAGCGCGGTCATCGCCACGGGCGGGGGCTTGGTCGCCGAGCCCGCGAACTACGAGCTATTGCTGTCGAACTGCTTCACGATCTGGGTCACCGCTACGCCGGAGGATCATATGAGCCGGGTGGTCGCGCAGGGCGACCGCCGCCCGATGGCCGATAATCCCGAGGCCATGGATGATTTGCGCCTGATCCTGCAGGAACGCGCGCCGCTCTACGCCAAGGCCGACGCCCGCCTGGACACCGCCGGCAACGAGGTCGCCGACAGTCTTGCGAAGCTGGAGGCCCTGCTGGAAAGCTGATCGCTCGGCAAGCGGCGGTGCCGGTCTGTTTGTCGTCTCAAGTGCATCATACTTCTTGACCGGGACCCTTCATGCACTATTGTTCCTTCCAAGATCGCGAAGAGCGACGGCCAGGAGGAATGCAGTGTCTTTTGTCAGTTTCGATCGCGATCCGGACCAGTATCGCCACTGGAAAGTGGCCATCGACGGGCCGCTGGCGACCTTGTCGATGGATGTCGACGAGGATGGCGGCCTGGTTGACGGCTATCAGCTAAAGCTGAACTCCTACGATCTCGGCGTCGATATCGAGTTGCACGACATTGTCCAGCGGCTTCGCTTCGAGCATCCGACGGTCAAGGCCGTCGTCCTGACCAGCGCGAAGGAGCGCATGTTTTGCGCCGGCGCCAACATCTACATGCTCAGCACCTCCAGCCATGCCTGGAAGGTCAATTTCTGCAAGTTCACCAACGAAACGCGTAACGGGCTGGAGGATTCCAGCGCCCATTCCGGATTGAAGTTCCTGGCCGCGATCAACGGCACCTGTGCCGGCGGCGGCTATGAGATCGCGCTGGCCTGCGACGAGATCGTGATGATCGACGACCGGTCTTCGACCGTCAGCCTGCCGGAGGTGCCGCTGTTGGGCGTACTGCCCGGCACCGGGGGCCTAACGCGCGTGGTGGACAAGCGAGGTGTCCGGCGTGACCTGGCCGACCTGTTTTGCACCAACGCAGACGGGGTCAAGGCCGAACGGGCCAAGGAATGGGGCCTGGTCGACGCCATCGCGCCACCCTCTCGCTTCGAGGAAGCCGTCCAGGCCCACGCCCAGGGTTTGGCCGACCGGTCCGATCGACCCGACCACGCGCAGGGCGTGACGTTGACGCCGTTGAAGCGGCGGATGGACGAAATGTCGATCGCGTACGAGCATGTGGCGGTCGCGATCGACCGCAGCGGCCGGATCGCGACAGTGACGGTCGAGGCGCCCGACGGCGAGCAGCCATCGAGCATTGAGGCCATCAGGCAAGCCGGCGCCGACTGGTGGCCGCTGGCAATGGCCCGGCAGCTTGACGACGCGCTCTTACATCTGCGGCACAACTTCGCCGATGTCGGCACGGTGGTGCTGAAGACGCGCGGCGACATCGATGCGGTCATGGCGATCGACGCGGCCTTGGAAACCCATCAGGCCGAGTGGTTCGTGCGCGAGGTGATCGGCATGTTGAGGCGCACGCTAGCGCGCCTGGAGGTCACGTCGCGCAGCCTGTACGCCATCATCGACGAGGGCAGCTGTTTTGCCGGCACCCTGGCGGAACTCGCGTTTGCCGCCGACCGGTCCTACATGCTCGATCTGCCGGACGCGGAGGAAGAGGGGCAAGACGCCCCGATGATCGAGCTCTCGCCGATGAATTTCGGTCCGTACCCGATGGTCAACCATTTGACCCGGCTGCAGACGCGGTTTGGCAAGGACCACGCCGTGATGGAGGGCCTGCGCGAGCGGATTGGCGAGCGCCTGGATGCCCAGGCGGCCCTGGCCGCCGGCCTGATCACCGTGGCGCCGGACGATCTGGACTGGGACGACGAGATTCGGCTGGCGCTGGAAGAACGCGCCGGCCTGTCGCCGGATGCCTTGACGGGCATGGAGGCCAGTTTGCGCTTCGCCGGCACCGAGACCATGGAAACGAAGATCTTCGGCCGGCTGTCGGCCTGGCAGAACTGGGTCTTCAACCGGCCCAACGCGGTCGGCGAGCAGGGCGCGCTGCGCCTGTTCGGCTCCGGCAGCAAGGCGCATTTCGATTGGGAAAGGGTTTAAGACCATGTCGCTGAACTATCGCGACCGTATCCCCAACAATGTCGATCTCGGCACCAACCGCTCGCTGCAGCGGGCGCTGGAGCATTGGCAGCCGAAATTCCTGACCTGGTGGCAGGATCTGGGGCCGGAGGGGTTTCAGGCCGCCGACGTCTATCTGCGCACCGCCACGTCGGTCGACGCCAAGGGCTGGGCGACCTACGGCAAGGTGAAGATGCCGGACTATCGCTGGGGCATCTTCCTGGCCGAGCAGACGGCGGACCGGCGGATCGGCTTCGGCGATTTCTATGGCAAGCCGGCCTGGGACCAAGTGCCCGGCGACTTCCGCTCGACCCTGCGCCGGTTGATCGTCACGCAAGGCGATACCGAGCCCGCGTCGGTCGAGCAGCAGCGCCTCTTGGGCCAGATCTGCCCGTCGCTCTATGACCTGCGCAACCTGTTCCAGGTGAATGTCGAGGAAGGCCGGCATCTGTGGGCCATGGTCTATCTGCTGCACGCGTATTTCGGCCGCGACGGCCGCGAGGAGGCGGAGGAGCTGTTGGCCCGGCATTCCGGCGACGCGGACAAGCCGCGCATTCTGGGCACCTTCAACGAGCCGATTTCCGACTGGCTCAGCTTTTACATGTTTACCTATTTCACCGACCGGGACGGCAAGTTCCAGCTCAAGAGCCTGGCGGAAAGCGGCTTCGACCCGCTGGCGCGCACCTGCCAGTTCATGTTGACCGAGGAAGCCCACCACATGTTCGTGGGCGAGACCGGCATCGGCCGCGTCATCCGGCGCACCTTGGAGGTGATGGACGAGATCAACTCCGACGACCCGGAAGCGCTGCGCAAGGCCGGCGCCATCGACCTGCCGACCGTGCAGAGATATCTGAATTTCTGGTTCTCGTCGTCGCTGGACCTCTTTGGGTCCGATGTGTCGTCGAACGCGGCGACCGTCTTTGCCAACGGCCTGAAGGGCCGGCCCGACGAAGGACGGTACGAGGATCATGTCTGCGTTGAGGATGTCTTCGACCTGGACAAGCCCGACGGCAAGGGCGGTGTGGAAACAGAAACCGTGCCGTTGCGCAACGCCATGAACGAGGTCACGCGCAACGCCTATGTGAAGGACTGCATGATCGGGGTGAAGCGCTGGAACCGCTCGATCGCGAAGGCCGGAAAAGCGTTTGAGCTGACCCTGCCCTCGACCCGGTTCCGCCGTCAGATCGGCAGTTGGGCGGGTTTCAGCGTCATGCCCGATGGCACGCCGATCGACGAAGAGGCCTGGAACGCGCGGGTGAACGAATGGCTGCCAACCGAGGCGGACCAGCAGTTCGTCCACAGCCTGATGCGCCAGGTGACGGAGCCCGGCAAGATGGCCAGTTGGATCGCGCCGCCCGATCGCGGCATCAACAATCTGCCGGTCGATTACGAGTACGTGCATTTGGGCTGAGATGGCCCGGCACTTCGCCATCGTCGGCAGCGGGCCGGCCGGCATCTACGCGGCCGAACGGCTGGCGCGGATCGCGCCCGATGACCGCATCGACGTAATCGATCGCCTGCCGGTGCCGTTTGGCCTGGTGCGCCATGGCGTTGCCGCCGACCACCAATCGACCAAGGCCGTGACGCGCGTGCTGGGCCGCGCGCTGGGTCGGGACAATGTTAGCTTCATCGGCAATGTCGCGGTCGGGCGCGATGTGGCCCTTGCCGATCTGCGCCGCTGCTACGACGCGGTCATCCTCGCCACGGGCGCGCCGCGTGACCGGCGACTGGGGATTCCCGGCGAGGATCTTCCCGGCGTCCATGGCTCCGGCGCCTTTGTCGGCTGGCTGAATGGCCATCCGGACCAAACCGATCTCCCTGTCGATCTCACGAACGTCACGGACGCGGTCGTCGTCGGCGTCGGCAATGTCGCGCTTGACGTCGCGCGCATCTTCGCCAAGTCGTCGGCCGAGCTGGCTGGCGCCGATCTCGCGCCCGATGTGGCCGAGGCGCTCGCCGGGCTGACGCTGAAGTCGATCACGTTGCTTGGCCGGCGAGGGCCGGAAGATGCCAAGTTCACCGCCTTGGAGCTTTCCGAGATGGGGGATTTAGAGGGCGCGCAGCCGGTCGTCGACCAGCAGACCATGCCGCCGGCGTCCGATGGCGAGGCCAAACCGCTTTCAATCCTGCGCGGATTTTCCAGCGCCCAGCGGGACGACCGGTCGTTAGGCGTCCATTTCCTATTCGACACGCGACCCTTGGCTTTTGAAGGATCTGACCGGCTTACCGGCGTCCGGGTCGTGACGGCAGATCGGACCGAGACGGATTTGCCGGCGCAGTTGGCGATCACCTGCATCGGATATGACAGTGTCGCTTGCGATGATCTGGAGCCGGCGTCGGGCGTCTTTGCCAATGAAGACGGCAAGATCGAGGACGGGCTCTATGTGGTCGGCTGGGCCAAGCGGGGGCCGAGCGGGACGATCCCGACCAACCGTTCAGAATCCCACGCCGTTGCCAACCGGGTTGCGGCGGAGACGGAGGCGGCGGGCCGGCCTGGGGCGGCGGGGCTGACCGAACGGGTCGGCGACCGCATCGTCGATCTGGATGGCTGGGGACGCATCGACGCCGCCGAAACCGCCCGGGCGACCGGGGATCGCCCCCGCCACAAGTTCACGACGATCGAGGAGATGGTCGCAGCGGCCCGCACGTAGGCAAGCGGACGCTCGTGGTCAGGCTGGGCCGGCCCAGGGCAGCGGGGTGTCGGCCAGGCCCCAATACAGGCTCTTCTGGTTCATGTATTGGCGGATGCCCAGGCGGCCCTTTTCCCGGCCAATGCCGCTCTCCTTCACGCCGCCGAACGGGGTCGCGATCGAGAACTGCTTGTAGGTGTTGATCCATACTGTCCCGGTCTGCAGCCGGCGCGCGACCCGCCAGATCTTGCGATAGTCCGACGACCACAGCCCGGCGGCGAGGCCATAGACGCTGTCATTGGCCTGGGCGATCAGATCATCCTCGTCGTCGAACGGCATCACGGTCAGGACCGGGCCGAATATCTCCCGCTGGGCGGTGTCGCTCTGATTGTCCAGTCCGGCAACGATCGTCGGGCGATAATAGTACCCGGCCCCTTCGGGCGCTTCGCCGCCGGCCAGAATCTCACCGCCCTCTTCGCGCGCCCGGTCGACGTGCCCCGTGACACTCTCCCGGTGCTCCTGCGTGATCAAGGGGGCGACCTGGGTTGCCGGATCGTAAGGATCGCCGACCCGCAGGGCCTTGGTGCGCGCGACCAGGTCCGAAACGAACGGATCGAAAATCGCGCGTTCGACGAACAGGCGCGATCCGGCGATGCAGGACTGGCCTGACGAGGAGAAGATGCCGAACAGGATGCCGGCGATGGCTTGTGCACGGTCCGCGTCAGCGAAAACGATCGTGGGCGACTTGCCGCCAAGCTCCAGCGAGACCGGCATCAGCTTGTCGGCGGCGGCCTTGGCGATGGCGCGGCCGGTCGATGTGCCGCCGGTGAAGGCCACCTTGGCGACGTCTGGATGACGCACCAGCGCGTCGCCGATATCGCGACCGGGGCCTGGCAACGCCGAGAACAGGCCCTTCGGCAAGCCCGCCTCCTTGATCGCCTTGGCCAGTTCCAGACAGACCAACGGCGACCAGCCGGACGGTTTCAAGACCACCGCGTTGCCGGCCGCCAAGGCCGGCGCGACCTTCTGGGCGTCGGAAGCGATCGGCGAATTCCACGGCGTGATCGCGGCGATGACGCCCATGGGCTCATGAACGCTCATGGTCAGATAGTCGCCGCGCGCGGGCGTGATCTCGTCTTCCAGTGTTTCCAGCGCCGCGCCGAAATAGCGGAAGGTGGCCGAGGCACTGGCCGCCAGCGCCCGCGTTTCGGCCAGCGTCTTGCCGGTGTCGCGTGTCTGGGTCTGGGCAATCTTCTCCTGCCGGTCGGCCAGACCGTCGGCGATGGCATAGAGATACTTGGCCCGCTCATGCGGCTTCAGATCGCGCCAGGCGGGTGCCATCATCGCGTCCTTGCCAGCCGCGATCGCGTGCTCGGCGTCTGCGCGGGAGGCGCCGGCGACGACCGCCGTCAGTGTGCCGTCACCGGGAAAGTGGGACGGCATGTCCGCACCGGAACCTGGGCGCCATTCGCCGGCGATGAAGATCGGTTTCCTGGCGCCGGCCATGGCCTTAGATCTGGATCGTCGCGTTGCGATTGATCAACGCGCGCGCGACGCTCAGCGCCGTCAAGGCGGACGTCCTTGGGTTTTCCGGGCTGGGCGTGCCCTGAAGCGTGATCGCAAACGTGCCGCTAGGGCCTTCGGCCTCGATCTCGTGGACATTGCCTGGGGCATTCGGGTCGGCCACAAGTTGAACACTGGTTTCGTCGAGACCGAGCCCGGCCAAGGCCACAGTCGCGGCGACGTTGGCGTTCTTCGGATAGCGCAACGCCGACTCTCGGGCACTACCGCTGTAAAGGACCACCGGCTTGGCTGTCTCGGCGATGTCGGCATCCTTACCCCAGGCGTGCGGCGGCTTACGCGAGCGGTACGCCACCCGCTGCAGCCCCGCCAACCGCATGGCGGCCAGCGCGTCAATGCCGCCAATGGCACCGGCCGGCAGCAGGATGTGGCTGTTGCCACGCTGGGCCGCGTCGCGCAACGCAGCCTCCACCTTCGGGTCGGCCAGGGCGCCGATCGAGATCACCATGAGATCGATGCCGGCGGCAAGGATCTGGGGGCCGAATTCGCTGACGGATGGCTGGCCGGCACATTCAGCGACGATATCCGGCCTCGCCGCGATCAAGGCCTCGGCCGAGGTCACCGGCCGCATGCCGGCGGCCACCGTGCCCTCTCGGCCGGGGCGGACCAAGGCCGCAACGACCGGGCCGGCATTCCGCTCGTCGACCAGCCGCGCCGCGATGCGGGCGATGCCGCCAAAACCGATGAGGCCGATCCCGGGCATGGCCTAACCCTTGGCCACGGGCGGACCGGCGAAGGCGATGCCGAACGGCCCGATCGCGGTCATGTCGATCTCCAAAATGCCGACGCTGCCATCTACGAAGCGGTCCGCCAGCGCTTGTTCCACCCGGCCGAGATCGTCGATGCGGCGATAGGCGCAGCCGAACGCTTTGGCCAGGCTCTCAAAATCCGGCAGGGCCAAGTCGGCATAGGCGCGCCGGCCGTCATAGGCAGCGTCCTGGATGTTGCGAATGACGCCGTAGCCACCGTCGTTCATGAGCAGGATGGTCAGGTCCAGACCGGCCTCCGTGGCCGTGGCCAGTTCGCCCGGGTTCAACATAAAACCGCCATCGCCGATCAGCGCCAGGACGGGTTTTCCGGTCGCCAGGCCGGCGCCGATTGCCTGGGTCAGACCCTGACCGATGCCGCCGCCGACGGCGTGGGCCAGGCGCTCCGGCCGGTCGAGCAACGGCCAGCGATTGCCCCAGATGCTGTTGGACAAGGTGATGTCGCGCACCCACAAGGCGTCGGGCGGCAAGGTCGCCTCGATCGCATCCAGAAGGGCCGCGTACGGCCCGGCATCGCGACGCAGGCGGGCGAAATTGTCAGCCTTCGCCGTTGAGAGGGCCGCATCCCATGCCGGATCGACATGAAGTTGACCATCCAGCCGGTTCGCCACAACCTCCAATGCAGCAGCGCAATCGGCCTCGCAAAAGGCGGTCGCGCGATAGCTGCGGTGGCGTGCCTCGGGATCGATGTCGATGCGGACGAGATTGTCCGGCAAGGGCAGGCCATAGGTCCTGGTTTCGTTCGATCGCAAGTGCGAGCCAGCGACGATCAGCAGGTCCGACTGGCGATAGAGGGCCTCGGTGGCCGGTGTCGCTGTAAAGCTGCCCAGCGAGCGGTCGTGCCGTTCGTCCAGCGTGCCGCGCCCCTGAACACTGGTCAGAACGCCAAAGCCAATGTCCGCCAGCGTGCGCGCCGGGCCGCCGGCGCCCTTCGCCCCACCGCCCAGCCACAGAAGCGGGCGTTTGGCGGCGCGCACGATCTCCACGATCGCATTCATGTCGCCAACGGATGCCACCGGCTTCGGCGTGCCGACCGGTGGCGGCGGGTGGCCGGAGACATGGGCCTTTTGAACGTCGATCGGGATTTCGATGCTGACCGGGCCCATCGGCGGCGTCAGCGCGGTCGCTATGGCGTGCGCGACCACCGAGGATGCCGTTTCCGGCCGGTCGATCCGGTAGAACGCCTTGGAGACCGACCCCAGCCAGCCGGGCTGGTCCTTGGCCTCGTGGATGAAGCCCCAGCCCCGGTCCAGATAGGCGCTGTCGATCTGGCCCGTCAGGTGCAGCATGGGCGAGCCGGCGCTGGCGGCCTCGATCAATCCGCCGCAGCCATTTCCGGCACCCGTTCCGGTACTGGTGATGGCAACCGCCGGATTGCCGGTGACCCGGCTGGCCGCGTCGGCCATGTTGACGGCACCGGCCTCGCCGCGCGCGGTGGTAAACCGCAGCGCGCCCGTTCGCGCGATCGCGTCCAGGATCGGCATGTTGTGGATCGAGATGACGCCAAAGGCCTCGGCAATGCCCGCCGCCGCCAAAGTGGCGACGATGGCGTCACCCACGGTGTCAGGGGCCGTATCCGCCTGTGCACTCTGATGGTCAGCGGAATCGACCAGGGTCATCGCACGCGCTCCAACATTGCCAGGATGGGTTCGGCGTAGAGCTTTGGCGCCTCGACGTAGCCGGCATGGCCGAGGCCCGGCAGTTCCAGATAGGTCGCGTCCGGCCGCTGGTTCGCCAGGCGGCGGACGCTTTCGGGCGGCGTGATGACGTCGTCCGAGCCGACCATCAGGGTCAGCGGGCACCGTGTGTGTGGCAGGGTCGCCGCCAGGTCGGCCTGAGCCAGCAGCGCGACGGCCTGCGCATAGCCGGGCAACTTAACCCGCGCCATCTCGCGCTGCGTGACCGTTCGTGCGTGATCCGGGGCGCCGGCCGCGCACATTCTGGGCGCGCGGGCTGTCGCGAAGGCCGGCTGGCCCAACGACTTCAGATCGCTGATCCGGCTGGTCAGTCGCTCGGGCCAGGGTTCATTGACGCTGAGGCCGTTGCCGGATCCGGGATCGGCCAAGACCAAGCCGGCCACTCGATTCGGCCATTGCCGGGCCGCCTCGCCGGCAATCAGGGCGCCCAGCGAGTGCCCCAGCAGGACGCATGCCTGGACGCGCTCAACGTCCAGCCACCGCCTTAGCACCGCCAGATAGTCGGCCGCGACCGGGTGCTCGACGTCCAGCGGATCGGACCCGCCATAGCCGGGCAGGTCCCAGGCGAGACAGCGCGCGTGGGGCGCGAGTATGGGTAAGAGGTCGGTCCAAGACCGGGCGCTTGAGCCGATGCCGTGCAGCAAGACCAGCGTGATAGGTCCCTCGCCGGCCTCGACGACGGACAGGGTACGGCCGCCGATATCGACTGTGCGCTCGTTGATGGCGATCGTATCGGTCAATTGAAGACGAAGCCCCCATTGACCGGCAGCACCTGCCCGGTAACGAAGCGGGCGGCGTCGGAGACGAGGAAGACGGCGGCGCCGACCACATCATCGGGGAATTGTGCGCGCGGCATCGCCCGGCCGGTCTCGTAAAGCTCGTGCCGGTGCTGGGGCACATACTCCGTCGCCTCGACCCGGACCAGGCCCGGCGCAAGGGCGTTCACCGCGATCCTTCGCGCGCCCAGTTCGCGCGCCAGCGACCGGGTCATGGCGATGACGGCGCCCTTGCTGGAGACATAGTGCAGCAGCCGGGGCGCCCCCCACAGCGCGGTGTCGGAGGCCAGATTGACGATGCCACCGCCTGCGTCATCGGTCATCAGCGGGGCAACGGCGCGCACCATCAGCCAGGTGCCGCGGACATTGACCCGCATGACCTTGTCCCAGGTGTCGACGTCGATTTCGTCGAACAGGCTGCCGCCAATGCCCGTTGCGATCGCGGCGTTGTTGATCAGACCGTGGACCGGTCCGGCGATTTCGCCCAGCCAGTCGCCGAACGCGGTCACGCTTTCCGGGTCGCCGATGTCGAGCGGATGATAGTCGACCTGATGTCCGTCCTCGCGCAGCGCACGCGCCACTTCGCGGCCGAGGTCATCCAGCACATCGCCGATCAGCACATGCGCGCCCTCGGCGGCGCAGGCCTCGGCAAAGGCACGCCCCAGGCCGCGACCGGCGCCGGTCACCACGACCGCCTTGTCTGCTAGCTGGCCCAAGCCGCCGGTCCCCTAACCCGTCTTGGCCGCCTGCCTTTTGCGCTCCGCCTTGGCGATGGCGATCGGATGGTCGTCGGGATAGTCCGGCAGGTCCGGCACGTTGCGGCCCAGCATGACGCACATCAGCGCCTCTTCCTGGCTTTCGTTGCGCAGGCCGCGATAGATGCCGGGCGGCACGGAGATCACGTCGCGCTCACCAAGCTCGGTCTCCCAGCTTTCGCCCTCATACTCGAAGAACAGGCGCACATGCCGGCCCTTCAGGATAAAGAACGCCTCTTCGACATCGTGATGAACGTGCAGCGGGCCTTCGCAACCGGCCGGCAGGATCATGGTCGAGAAGGTGAAATGCTCGGCCGGGATGGTGTTGGTATCGTTGCGCACGCCGGCAGCACCGGTGCCGATATAGCGGGTCTGCGCCCGCCGGTATTTCGGGTCGACCTCGGCCTGCCAGGACAGGGCGTTCCAGTCATAGGTCCGCTGTTCATAGCGGGCAACGCGGGTGGACAGCCATTCGCCAAGCGATTTGCCGGCGGGCATTTTCCAGCTCTTGAACTCAGGGTTTTCCTGGCTGGGGATGGGAAGGTCGGCATCTTGCATGGATCAAAACTCCGGTCGGCGGTTCAAGTAACGAAGGACCCGCCCCTCGACGATCACCACCGCCAGATAGACGATGATGCCGATCAAGGTCAGCAGGCTGATGGTAACAAAGACGGCCGGCGTGTTGGCCTGGCCTTGGGCGAAGGTAAGCAGATAGC
>JBCBSH010000107.1:0-14857 GCA_039819285.1 Pseudomonadota bacterium | reverse complement strand
GGAGGCCAGGCGAAACGCCTATGCCGACGTCATGGCGCTGCAGCAAGAACAGTCACCGGCGGTCTTCCAGGTGAATTTCAAGCGTACCTATTGGACACAGCCGAACGTCTACGGCGTCGAAACCGTGCCGACGCTGGAGCTGCGCATGGAGGATGTCTGGATCGACGATGCCTAAACGGTCACAACGATTGCGCGCGGGGCGGGCTGGCTAGACGGTGCCGCTGACACAATTCGTCGTCCGCCGGCTGATCCTGTTGCTGCCGGTGCTGGTCGGCATGTCGATCGTGGTCTTCCTGCTGATGCGGCTGGTGCCGGGCGACCCGGCGTCGGTGATCCTGGGCCTGCGGGCGACGCCGCAGGGGCTGGCGGTAATCCGCGACCAGCTTGGCCTCGATCTGCCGATTACGCAGCAATATCTGCATTGGGTCGGCAACCTGCTGCAGGGCGACCTGGGCCAGGACTACCGCAGCAACATCCCCGTGACGACGCTGCTGGCCGACCGGCTGCCGGTGACCATCGAGTTGACCTTGCTGGCGCTTGTCCTGGCGCTGGTCATCGCCATTCCGCTGGGGGTGCGCGCCGGGGTTCGCCAGCGTGGAATGGCAGACAAGGGCGCCATGACGTTGGGCCTGCTGGGCATCTCGATCCCGGATTTCTGGCTCGGCATCATGCTGATTCTGGCGCTGTCGCTGGGGCTGGGACTGTTCCCCTCCTCCGGCTTCGTGCCGCTCTCCGACGGCCTGTTCGCCAACTTAAGGTCGCTTTTCCTGCCAGCCCTAACGTTAGCGATCGGGCTTTCCGCTGTGCTGGTGCGGGTGACGCGCGCGGCGGTGGCGGAGGTTCAAGAGCGGGACTTCGTGCGCTTTTTGCACGCCAAGGGGCTGCGCCAGCGGGCGATCGTGTATCGCCACGTGCTGCGTAATGCCGGCATTCCGATCGTCACAGTCATCGGGCTTCAGTTCGGCTATCTCCTGGGTGGGGCCGTGATCGTCGAGGAGGTCTTCAGCCTGCCCGGCGTCGGGCGCCTGATCGTCAGCAGCACGTTGGAACGCAACTATCCCGTCGTGCAGGCCGGCATGCTGGTCATCGCGCTGATGTTCATCCTGGTCAATCTGGCGACGGACATCCTTTACGCGGTCCTGAACCCCAAGATCAGGGACGCCTATCGATGACCGTTGACGCCATCCGGCCCGGCCGGCCCGCAGGCCTTCTGCGGCGCACCTATCGGCGCAGTCCGCCGGCAATCATCGGCGGCGGATTGCTCGTCGTGCTGGCGTTTGCGGCCGTGGCCGCGCCCTGGCTGACGCCGTACGCGCCGGAAACGATGGATTTCAACGCGCCGCTCGCTGGACCAACCGCCAGCCATCCGTTCGGCACCGACAATTTCGGCCGTGACGTGCTGAGCCGCGTGCTGCACGGCTATCGCGTCTCGCTGGCGGTCGCCATCGGGTCGGTTGCGATGGCCCTCGTCGTGGCGATCCCGCTCGGCCTGGTCGCGGGCTACTACCAGCGCTGGCTGGACAATGTGATCATGCGGCCGATGGACGTGATCATGGCGTTTCCCGCGATCGTCCTGGTCGTGGCAATGGCCGGGTTCTTCGGCCAGGGCCTGGTGCTGATGATGCTGGCGCTGGCCATCGTCTACGTACCGATCATCGTTCGGGTGATGCGCGGTGCTGCCCTCGGCGTGGCCGGCGAACTGTTCGTCGAAGGCGCGCGGGCCCGCGGCGCCTCTGATCTGCGCATCATGGTCCGCCACGTCTTGCCGAACGCGATCACGCCAGTCTTCGTGCAGGCCTCGGTGCTGATGGGCATCGCCATCCTGCTGGAGGCGGCACTGAGCTTTATCGGCCTAGGCGTCGAGCCGCCGACGCCGTCCCTCGGGCTGATGCTGGCCGAGGGCCGGTCCTTCATGGGCCGCGCACCCTGGCTGGTGATCGCGCCGGGCCTGGCGATCGTTCTGGCCGTGCTCGGCTTTAATCTTCTCGGCAACGGCTTGCCCGCCCTGTCAGGGCCGCGACGGGGCCGATAGCGGTGTTGGCGTGATGAGCCTGCTGGACGTTCGCGGCCTGACGACCGAGTTCAGGACCGAGCAAGGCTGGCACAAGGCGGTGTCCGATGTCAGCTTCACGCTCGACCCGGGCGAGATCCTAGGGCTGGTTGGCGAAAGCGGCTGCGGCAAGTCGACAGCCGCTTACAGCGTCATGAAACTGCTGGGCGCCAACGCACGGATCGCAAGCGGCGAGGCCTGGCTGGGCGGCGAAAACCTGCTGGCCATGGATGACGGCACCTTGAGGAAGCTGCGCGGCGACCGGCTGTCAATGATCTTTCAAGACCCGGCAACGGCGCTCGACCCCGCGATCACGGTCGGCGAGCAGGTGATGGAGACGGTGCGCGAGCATCTGGGCCTCGATCGGCGGGCAGCCCGTGCACGCGCCTTGGAGCTGTTCCGACAGGTCGGCATCTCGGACCCGGAACGCCGGCTCAACGCCTATCCGCACCAGTTCAGCGGCGGCATGGCCCAGCGGATCGCGCTGGCCATCGCGATCTCCTGCAACCCGGAGATGCTGATCGCCGACGAGCCGACGACGGCGCTGGACGTCACGATCCAGGCCCAGATCCTGCGCCTGATCAAGACGCTCTTGGTTACCGAGCGGCAATCGGCCGTGCTGCTGATCACCCATGATCTGGGCGTCGTTGCCCAGATCTGCGATCGGGTCGCGGTCATGTATGCCGGCCGGATCGTCGAGGTCGGTGATGTTCAATCGGTCTTTGCCGACCCGCTGCATCCCTATACGCGCGCGCTGCTGCACGCGCTGCCGACCCATGAGGTGGCGCGCGGTGCGCTGGCGACGATCGAGGGACGCGTGCCCGGGCTGACCGACCGGCCGAGCGGCTGCAGCTTTCACCCGCGTTGTCCCCATGCCCGGCCGATCTGCGCGACCGAGTCGCCGCCCCGCGTGAGGCCGTCGCCCGGGAGGGAGGTCGCTTGCGTCCTCCATGCCGCCGATGGCTGACACCCCTCTCTTGAAGCTCGACCGGCTGGCCAAGCATTTCCCGGTTGGCGGCGGCTGGATCGACGCGCTGACCGGCAAGCGTTCACACGTAAAGGCCGTGGACGGCGTCAGTCTCGACGTTCGCCAGGGCGAGACGCTAGCGATCGTGGGCGAGTCCGGCTCCGGCAAGAGTACGCTGGGGCGTCTGGTGATGCGGTTGCTCACCCCCAGCGCCGGCCAGGTGCTGTACAAGGGGCGCGACGTGGTGGGCATGAACCGTGCCGAGCTGCGCCAGTTTCGGCGTCAGGCGCAGATCATCTTTCAGGACCCGTTCTCGTCGCTGAACCCCAGGATGCGAATTGCCGACATCGTGCAGGAACCCTTGGATGCCTACCAGGACGGCGCACGCGCCGACCGGCCGGGCCGGACCGAGGCCTTGCTGGAACGGGTTGGCCTGACGGCAGCCCATGGACGCGCCTACCCGTCGGAGCTGAGCGGCGGCCAGCGGCAACGGGTGGGCATCGCCGCGGCCTTGGCCCTGTCACCGGACTTGATCGTCGCCGACGAGCCGACCTCTGCGTTGGACGTTTCGGTCCAGGCCCAGACCTTGAATCTGCTGGCCGACCTGCAGGCGTCCTACCATCTGACCTTTGTGTTCATCACACACGATCTGGGCATCGTTCACCATTTCGCCGATCGGGTCGCGGTCATGTATTTGGGCAGGATCGTCGAGGAAGCGCCGACCGAGACGCTGTTTCGGGAGCCGAAGCACCCGTACACGCGGTCGCTGCTGTCGGCCATTCCTCAGCCGGACCCAACGAAGCGGGTCGACTGGCAATTGCCGGAAGGCGAACCACCCTCGCCCGTCGATCCGCCGTCCGGCTGCAGCTTCCACCCGCGCTGCCCGCACGCCATGGACGTTTGCGCCAGCCAACAGCCAGCTCTTGAAGCGACCGAGCCCGGCCATCGGGCCGCCTGTTTTCTCCATCAGCCGGTCAGGCAAGATACGGTGTCGACCGGCGTGCAATCTTAGGGGGAGTTACACCATGTCAGAGCCTGCCAAACTGACCGCTATCACCGCCGACGCGGAGGGCTGGCCCCAAGCCGTGGCCGCCGTGAATGACCTGCTGCACGAGGGTGCGACCGTTTTGTGGGCGACCGGCCCATTCGAGGCTGAAGCGAAATCCGGTGCCGCGATCTCCTTCGAAGCCGGCACGTTCCTCGTGACAGAGCCGTCCGACCGGCCGATGCCCGACTGGCACTTGCGCATCAGGCGCGAGTTCGAGGTGGAGCCGGTCGCGCTCGGCTCGGTCGATGGCTTCGACGGCCTGACGCTCAGAGCATCGCGCATCGCGCTCTATGGCGGCGGCGGGGCACCCTACAACCATGCGAAAATCTTCGCCGAGCTCGGTTTCTTCGTCGACTTCATCGGCCCGCGCGAAATCCGCCAGGGCCGGCTGTCCGGCTTTGACATCCTGGTCATGCCGGGCGGCGGCGGCCTAGGGATGATTGGCCAGTTGGAGCCGCTGGGCGAGGAGGGCTGCCGAGCGATCAACGACTTCGTGCGGGCCGGCGGCATGTATGTCGGCTCCTGCGCCGGCTCCTACGACGCCGCGCGGGTGCCGGACAGTTTCCTGGAAGTCTGCCCCCAGCAACGGGAGATGTGCCTGGCCAATGCCCTGGTCTGGAACCGGCACGACTCAGAATGGGTCGGGCTGAAATCGCCCGGTGTCGGCGTACTGACCAGCCGGACGCTGCGGCCGGACCATCCGGTGATGGTCGGCATGCCGGAGAGCTTCGAGATCACACACTATAACGGTCCGCTGTTCGAGCCAGGACCGGATAGGCTGTCCGATCTTTCGGGGATTACGGGACTGTCAGCCGTCGCCGGCTTCACCGACGACTTCACGCCCGCTGAGGACTTCATGGCCTTCGGCGCGTTCGACCGAAGAAGGGCGGACGAGACATCCCTGGTCGCCCAGGCCGCCGCGGAGGGGCGGTTCAACGTCATCGCCGGCGATTGCGGTCTCGGCCGGGTCGTCCTGTTCGGCTCGCACCCCGAATTCGGGCTCGATTTGGGCATGGATCGCTGGGGCACGCCGGCACGCATGCTGGCCAACGCGGCATTCTGGCAAGCGTCCTATCTGACCGCTTCGAGGTCGCAACATCGCGCGACCGTCCCCGGGGCGGCACGCTCGGTGCCAAACGGCGCCGGTCTCGACCGCGTGGCCGGGCGTCTGCCCGCGATCGCGGATGCGGTGGCCAGCTTGCGCGCGGCTGCCTTGGACAACGCGCCATGGCTGGACGATGCGCTGGCCATGTCGACCTTCGGCCTGACCGGCCGTGAGATCTGGACCCGCAGCCTGGCCGCCTTCGACGGCGCGTCGGAGACGCTGCGGCAGACCATCGAGGCCTGCAGATCGGCGGTGGGCGAAGCGCGGACGCTTGTCGGCGGTTTGACCAAGCGCAAGAAGACGGCCGCCCATCTCGCCGATGCACTGAACGAGGCCCTGGGCGGGCTTGAGGACACGATCCACTATCGCGTGCCCCCGGAGTGGGGCCAAGACTATGGTCACGAGGGCGTGCTGCAAATGCTGGACCGAACTGAGGCAATGCTGCGCAAGGCCCATGAGAACGCGGATGCCGAGTTCGAGCCGTCCGCCAACCCCTATGCCCATCTGGGCGAAAGCCCGTTTCAGCTTGTCGCCGGCTCTTACCTCGCGGCGGTCGGCATCTTCACCAATGCGCGGCTGCTGCTTCAGGTGCATCAATATGCGTTGGAGGCGGCGGTGCGGCACGGCCGACGCGCGGAATCGGAGATGGCGCTGGCGTCTTAGAGCCTTCTCTGATTGCCCAACGCTTGCCATCGCGCGAAAATTGCGGTTTCAACCGAGAGGAGCCGGAAAACGATGGCAAGGCGCGGACGGCGCAATTCGATCGCGATCTGGCTGACGGCCGCGTTTTTGCTGCCGTTTCGATGACCGTGATGCGACAGGGCGAGGCTCAAATGATGGACCCGGACGAGCAGCAGATACGCGCGGCCGTAGACCAATGGATCGTGGTGTTGAACGCCATGCTGAACGGCGACCCCGAGCCATTGGCGTCGATCTACTCCCATGCCGACGACGCCATGTATATGGGCGCGGAGGGCACCTACCGGATTGGCTGGGACGCGATCTACGGCGACTGGACTGCCCAGGCGGGGGCGAGCAGCGGCGGTGAGGTCGCGGCATCCGACATTCACATCGTGGTTTCGGGCGACATGGCCATGGCGTCGCACATCACCTCCGGCCCGGTGCGCCAGCCCAACGGTGAGATGAACGAGAATCATGTCCGCGAAACCAGCGTCTTTCGTCGAGAGAACGGCACCTGGCTGATGATCGGGCACCACGCCGACGCGATCGGCTATTGGGAACGGCAGTTCGACGACGGCTCCGGCTGAGCGCCCTGCCCCAACCTAAGCGACCAGCTTGGCCGCTTCGCGCGCGTTTGCTTCGATCGCGGCCCAATCGCGCTGACGCACCTGCTCCGCCGACGCCACCCAGGTGCCGCCGACACAGACGACATTGGGCAGCGCCAAATAGGCAGCGGCATTCGCCGCCGTGACGCCGCCGGTGGGGCAAAAGCGGATCTGGGGCAGCGGCGCAGCGATGCCCTTAAGCGCCGCAATGCCGCCCGACGCCTCGGCCGGGAAGAACTTCTGGAAGACGTAGCCTACCTCTAACAGGCGCATGGCCTCGCTGGCGGTGGCGGCGCCCGGCAGCAAGGGCAGCGACGACAAGGCGGCCGCCGCCAGCAGGTCCGGTGTCGACCCTGGCGATACGGCAAAGCGCGCGCCTGCATCCCGCGCCTCCGCAAGCTGTGCGGCGGTCAGAACCGTTCCCGCGCCAATCGCCGCGCCATCGATCGCGTCAGCCATCGCGGCGATGCAGGTGAGAGCGCCCGGCGTGCGCAGCGTGACTTCCAGCACGCTCAGGCCGCCGGCGACCAGCGCCCGGCCCAAACCGACCGCGGCATCAGGCTCGCTGACAACGAGCACCGGAACGACCGGACAAAGCTCCAGAACTTCCGCCAAAGCGCCATTGCCTGCCACGTCCATCCTCCGCTTTGCCCGTTACCGTCAACCGCTTCGCGCGCGGGTGGGCGCTACCTAGCGGGTTCGCGGCCTCTCAATCAAGTGCGCGCCGCCTTGCCCCCCTTTGCGCGTCGAGACGGCGCCTGGGCAACCGTGATCTCGTAAGCACAGCGGCGGGCGCCGGCCAGGATGTGGTCAATCCGCTCGACTGTGACCAAGGGGCCGAGGAAGGCGCGAAAAACGTCCAGCTCTGAGCGGCACAGGCCCTGGCAGGCGGCCGCCGCGGCGCATACCGGACAGTGGTTTTCGACCAGGAGGTAGCGATCGGGCGCCAGCTTCTCCCAATCCGCCATGTAGCCTTCGCGCGACCGAATGCGGGCCAGGCCAGCGACCTTGCCCTCGATCGTCTCCACGTCCGCCAACTCCGCACCGTAACTCGCCAAGGTCGCCCTCTCCCGATGGCGGATCAGCCGATCCAACCCCTTCTTGCCGAACAGGGCCTCGGTCGACTGCAACAGTCCGAGCGTCAGGTCCGAATGTCGATCGGGGAATCTGCCGTGGCCCTTGGCCGTCAGGCGCCAATAGCGCCGGGGCCGGCCACGCCCATGCTTCCGGTCCTCCGGCTCGACCAGGCCGGCGGCGGCCAGCTTGGCCAATTGCTGCTGTGCACCCGGGGTTGTGATGCCAAGCGCGGCACCGGCATCGCTGGCTGTCTGCATGCCGCGGCTCTTCAACAGATAGAGCAACCTTTCCTCCGTCGAGCCCATCATGGCATTCTGGACACCTTGCCTTTTTTAAAAGGATATGGTTTTTAAAATATAGCGACTGTCAAATTAGAAGGGTTCGCCGTGATAGGCAATGCCGAGGCTCGGCCGGCCGGCTGGAAGGAAATCTTTGGCCGCCAATATGGTCCATCACTGGCCCTCGTCTGTGCCGGAGTATGGCTGCATGCCGCCGACGGCCTGCTGGTCTCGACGATGACGCCGGCGATCGTGGCCGATATCGGCGGTATCGCTCTTATCCCCTGGACCGTCGCGCTCTACGAGATCGGCTCCATCGTCGCCGGTGCGGCCGGCGGCCTGCTTGCGCTGCGTTTTGGCGTGCGCCGGCCCATGGCATTGGCGGCCTGCCTTTTCGCCTTCGGCTGCGCGGTCAGTGCCTTGGCGCCGGAGATGTGGGTGTTGCTAGTCGGACGCCTCCTGCAGGGGTTCGGTGGCGGCGGCCTGATGGCCCTGTCCTTCGTCTCGGTTAGCCGGCTGTTCCCGAGCCGCCTGATGGCGCGCGTGATGGGCGCCCTGTCAACCGTCTGGGCCGCGTCGGCCTTCATGGGCCCATTGATCGGGGGGCTGTTTGTCGAGCTGGCAACCTGGCGCTTCGGGTTCTGGGCCTTCGCCGCGCAAGCGGCCCTGCTCGCCGTCTGGCTGGTATCACGGCGCGAATCGTCGGGGCGCGCGGCTGAGGCAGGCCAAAGGGGACGGTTCCCCTTCGTTCGACTGCTTTGGCTGTGCGCCGGCGTCGTGTCGATTGCCTATGCCGGCGTCTCAGTCGGTGCGACCCGCACGCCGGTCTTCGTCGCCATCGGCCTTATCTGCCTGGCGATCTTCCTGCTGCTGGACGCGCATCGGCCGGCCAGCCGTCTGCTGCCGCACCATCCGTTCGGTCTGCGCCGGCCGGTTGGCGCAGCACTGACCATGATCCTGTGCTTCGCCGCTGCCACGGTCGCGATTGGGCTCTACGTCCCGTTCGTGATCACCAGGCTGCACGGTGTCTCGGCTCTGGTCGCCGGCTATGTCATCGCCCTTGAGGCGATCGCCTGGGCGATCAGCGCAGCGCTGCTGTCCGGCCTGCCCGAAAAGCGCGACCGGCTGGCGATCGTTACAGGCCTGGTGATCGTGACGGTCAGCATCCCGGGCTTTGCCTACGCCGTGCCCAACGGCCCCGTCGTGCTAGTGGCGCTATGCGGCATCCTGCAAGGCGCCGGATTCGGTATGGCCTGGACCTTCATCCTGCGCCGCGCCACTGCGATCGCGCCGCGCGGCGATACCGACCTGGTCGCCGGCGCGATCCCCACCGTTCAGCGCCTTGGCTATGCACTAGGCGCCGCCTATGTCGGCATTATCGCAAACGCCTGGGGCATCGAACACGTCGATGCGGACGGCGCGCTGGAGCGCGCGGCGACCGCGATCTTCCTTGCCTGCTTGCCGCTGACAGTCGTGGGCCTGATCGCAACGATGCGGTTTGTGCGTGATGAGGCGCTGGCCACAAGCGATCCGAGGCCGGCGGACGTCGGCTAGACCCGTCGCCTTCACCGCAATACCCTGACTTGCGTCTTCACGCCGCTCGGCTGGCGGGCGGTGCGGGTTGTGGCTACGATTGATGCTTTGCGGGCACGCAAAACCGGGCGCAATCCACTCGAAACCGAACCTGGGAGGAAGAGATGAGCACACCGATCACGGTGCTGGTTGAACTGGCGGTCGCCGACGGCAAGGCGGACGCCTTTGTCGAGATCAGCCGGCGGGGCCTCGAGATCGTCCGATCCAATGAACCGGGAACACTGTCTTTCAGCCAGTATTTCAACGACGACCGCAGCGTCGCGATTTCCCTTGAGACCTATGCCGATTCCGACGCGCTGCTTGCCCATATGAAGAACGCGAGCGCGGATATTCGCCTGGTCGAGGACATCGCCACAGTCGTCAGAACCGAGATCTTCGGCAATGTCAGCGACAATGTCAAAAGCACGTTCGAGGCCTTTAGCGCGCGCATCTATCAACCCATTTCTGAATACGCTCGGTGATCCTGCCTGCGCCAAGGATCGATGACGGCGACCCGTGTGATGGTTGCCGGATTACGGCGTCCGGTCGCTCTGACGTGAAGGGAGTCGGGAATTCTCGGCTAGTCAGCTGAATAGTGTTTCCGGAAAGGAATGCGACCGGGTATCTATTGTGCGGACACCCGAAGGCATCCTCAACAGGGATATTGACCGTGAAACTCAGGTTCGTTTCGATTCTACTGGCCTTATGCGCAGCTCTGCTGGCGGGATGCCAGACAAAGTCGCCATCCCAGGTCGCCCAGGCACCCGCAGTCTCCTATCCAAACTATGTCCAGCTCGGCATTTCGGGATACTGGACAGCCTATAGAAACGAGTTCCAAAACAGAACCACGTGTTCAGCCGATACGGTCTCTACGGAGGAGTTCGCTCCTTACATCGAGGCCTACGGTCGTCCCGCACACGTCACGTATAGGGTCCAGGTCGATCGCAACTCCATTCAAAACCCCACAATCACAATAGCGGGCCGCACGCTGCCGCTGTTGGAACCCTGGGTCGATGGCATATCGGAAAGCGTGTTCTGGAATAGCGACGGGGATGACCGTTTCATAAT
The DNA here is from genome assembly GCA_039819285.1 of Pseudomonadota bacterium. Classification (GTDB taxonomy): domain Bacteria; phylum Pseudomonadota; class Alphaproteobacteria; order DSM-16000; family Inquilinaceae; genus JANQGH01. Next base: position 4,406 of record JBCBSH010000107.1, on the reverse strand, counting down.
CGCGGCACTGGGGGGTGGGGCCGACTTCACCATTTCCTGGACGAGAAATGGACAGCGCTCGACCTTCGAATATGACGGTGATGGCTTTAGGGAGGCCTACAACCGCGCCATGCGGGAATGCGGTAACGCTCCCCTGCTTTAAGGCCCAATCCATAAGCTTGGAATGCCTCGTCAGCGACCTGATCGCGACGGGGCCTGCGTCTTTCAACCTCGGCTGAAACGGGCTGCGCGCAATCAAGGTGAGCCAGCACCCTGCAGGTTTGCTCCGTCCGCGCACTTTGGCCGTTCATTCGTCCGCGTGATAAGGTTGCTCAATCGGAAGCCAAGCGACGGCTAACTTGTGGGGACATGGGCCATGACTTACTTCGATCTCGGCACCTACGCGCGTGCGGTCACGACGCAGTCGCGCGAGGCCCAGCTATGGTTCGATCGGGGCCTTGTTTGGACCTATGGCTACAATCATGAAGAGGCGATCGTCTGCTTTGAGAAGTCGCTGCAGCATGATCCCGCCTGCGCCATGGCCCAGTGGGGCATCGCCTACGCCATCGGCCCCAACTACAACAAGCCGTGGGAGACGTTCGAGCCGGAGGAGAAGCCGGAGGCGATCGAGCGGGCACAGCGGGCGCTGGCGGCCGCCATTGAGCACGCAGCGGACGCCTCACCGATCGAGCGGGCACTGATCGAGGCGTTGCGCCAGCGCTATCCGGATACGGCCGACATCGAGGCGTTTGACCCGTGGAACGACGCCTTCGCCGACGCCATGCGCCAGGTCCACCGCGCCCATCCGGGCGATCTGGATGTCTGCGCCCTGTTCGCCGAGGCGATCATGAACCGCACACCGTGGCAGCTTTGGGACCTGCCGACCGGCAAGCCGGCCGAGGGGGCGGACACGCTGGAGGCCATCCAGGTCTTGGAAACCGCCTTCGCCACTCTGGACGGCGCCTGGGACCATCCGGGCCTGTTGCACATGTACATCCACCTGATGGAGATGTCGCCGCATCCGGAACGGGCGCTGCGCCACGGCGACCGGCTGAGCACGCTGGTGCCAGAGGCCGGGCACCTGCTGCATATGGCGACTCATATCGACGTGCTGTGCGGCGACTATCAGAACGTCGTCGCCCGCAATTCCAACGCTATCGTGGCCGACCGCAAGTTCCTGGCCCATGCCGGGTCGGAGAATTTCTACTCCGCCTATCGCTGTCACAATTACCACTTCAAGATCTATGGCGCCCTGTTCCTGGGCCAGCCCGTGCCGGCGTTCGAGGCGGCGGATGAGCTGATCGAGACCTTGCCGGAGGAGGCCTTGCGCCCCTTCGCCGACTGGTTCGAGAGCTTCATTCCGATGAAGCAGCACGTCTTCGTGCGCTTCGGCCTGTGGGACGAGATCGTCGCCCAGCCGCTGCCCCAGGATGCCGAGCTTTACAGCGTCACCACCGCGATGATGCGCTATGCCCGGACGGTCGCCTTCGCCAACCTCGGCAACGTCGCCGCCGCCGAGGCCGAACGCGACGCCTTCTTCGCCGCTCGCGACGCGGTGCCGGAAAGCCGCATGCTGTTCAACAACACCTGCGCCGACATTCTGAAGGTGGCCGAGCAGATGCTGCTGGGCGAGTTGGAGTACCGCAAGGGCAATATCGACACGGCCTTCGAGCATCTGCGCCGCTCCGTCAAACTTGACGACAGTCTGCCCTATGACGAGCCCTGGGGCTGGATGCAGCCGACCCGCCACGCGCTCGGCGCCTTGCTCTTGGAGCAAAACCGCCTGGACGAGGCCGAGGCCGTCTACCGCGCCGATCTCGGCCTCGACGAGACCCTTAGCCGCGCCTGCCAGCACCCGAACAATGTCTGGAGCCTGCACGGCTTGCATGAGTGTCTGGAACGGCGCGGCGAGACGGTCGAGATCCAGCACGTGAAGCTGCGGCTCGACCAGGCCCTCGCACGCGCCGAAGTGCCGATCAGGGCGTCATGTTTTTGCCGTGGGAAGGTGGCGGCTTGAGCGCGTAGTCGTCGGTCATCATGACCGCAAAGATACGAGAAGTCGATCGGTCGCGTGGAAGATCACGACCAAAGATTCCGTGGGCGAAATGCGCTCTTTGTGGCCTGTTTGGCAATCCTGCTGCGCTTGTGTGCGGCCTCGGCCAGAGTTACGGCGATAGCTAACTATGTCCCGAATTCCGAATTCGTACTCGAAGCAGCAACCGCAGCTTCTGCCGTGGCTCCTCACTGCGCTTTGGGCAGTCCTATCGCGCCATGTGATCGCTTGAACACGGTGGCACTCGGGTAGAGCGACAAAGGCGCAACCCACCGCCCGGGAGAAACCAGCGGGAACCGAACAAGATCCCGTTACCAGCGTTTCTCCCGGATTTTAGCGAGGGCGCCCACCGAGGCTCAGAGACTAGCCGTGGTCGCCATGGTCATGATGATCGTCATCGTCGTGATGGTGTTCGTGGCCATCAAACCGCTTTGCATCCCAGCACCAAAGATGCACGAACCCGTGGTCGATGTAGAGAATCCGATAACCCTCGTCATTGGTGCCGAATGTGCTGTCCGCCATGATCTCCCGCGCGAAGGCGATGTAGACCGGCCCACCCTGCGGTACTGGATCTTCGTCAACCCTGTAACACCAATACTCGTTGTTGATAATACCTCCGACGTAGCACATCGGGTCGTCGTGCCAGTCAACATCGAAATGGCTGTGACTGCCATGGGGTTCAAAGTGATGCCAGACAAACAGGGCGTGTCCGGCGCCCTTGACATCGTTTTGCCTGAGCGTAAACGCGCCAACCGATGGCGCCAGGTACCCCAGCGTGTGGTCAGGTTCTTTGAGATTAGGGTTCAACTCGCCTTCAAAGTCGATCTCGTGTCCGTGTGGACCCTTCATGGTATTCTCCTTCCCTATTTGAGGCATCGCAGACCCAGCTGTTAGGTCTGTTGGCCAGACCAAAGAGCAGAAAGCGCTCAACCAGCATCGCGACGCCCAGATCAAAAGAGCGTACTCAAAACAGTATTTATACTATTTTACGATGATCTTTCTGTCAATTGGATACACGTTTTGGGCAAGCGTCACCGGCCAAAGTCACGATGCCAATCCAATTGGCTGGGAAGACACCTAAGCTGACGGTAAGATCAAAGGACGCGAGTGCCGTGGCGGACGCCTGTACGGAAACGACATCGACGTCTTGATCGATGGCACGGTGGCATCATAGCCGCATATCGCTGATGGGACAGTGACATCGGTGGGGAAAGCGTCGACCAACACAAGACAGCAAGGAGCCTGTGCATGAGCAGTAGCGATGAGACGGCCGTCACCTCAGCCACGAAAGGCTTCTACACCGCGCTTAACGCCATATTTGTCGGCGACTTGTCGCCGATGGAAGCCGTCTGGTCCCATGCCGACGACGTGACCTATATGGGCCCCTACGGCGACTATCGGGTCGGCTGGGCCCAGGTCCGCGAGAGTTGGGTGGAGCAGACGGCGATGAAGCTGGGCGGCGATGTCGAGCCCGAGGACATACGGCTCAACGTTGGCGAAGACATCGCCATCGTGCACAATCTGGAGGTCGGACACGTCTTCCCCGAGGGCCATGACGAGCCCGTCCACCTGCGGGCGACCAACATGTTCCGCAAGGATAACGGTGAGTGGAAGATGATCGGACACCACGCCGACCGACTGCCCTAGCCGATCGGCGCCGGCGCATTAGCCGTTTCGGCGCGCGGCCGCTCGACGGCGATCAATCCTCTTCCAGGTCGTGGCACGACTTGCCGATCGCGGCCAGGCCCTCTTCCAACAGGTCGCCCAGTTGGGGCATGCCGAGCAGGTAGCCCGGCATCTGGCGGTTGCGGGTTGAGGCGACCTGGCTGCGCGCCTCGGCCCAATCAGCACCGGTGAAATCGCCGCGCCCGATCCAGGCCAGCGTGATGATGTCGATCTGCTCGTCCTCATTCAGCTGATCGATGGCGCCGGCGAGCTGGTGATAGATCGGGTCATCCTCGCTTTCGTGCAGCATCTCGATGTCGTCGTCGTCCTCAGGCAGCGACACCTCTTCTTCTTCGACATGGGTGATTTCGTCGTCGGCGTCATAAATGCGCGCCTGATCGATGATATAGCAAACCTGCTCCAGGGGAATCGAAAGCATGGATACTCCTCCAAACCTATCTCGCGCCGATTCCGCCCCAGGCGGCCGGCTGCGGCAATGACCTGGCTCAATTCCGAGACCAGGGCGCAAACAGGCCAGAGCCGGCTCTGCGATCAGATCTGGCCGCTTGGCGAATCGGTCCGCCTGGTTTGATCCGCATCAATGCCGGTGCGCGACAAATCCCGCACATTGGCGTAACGGGAGGGCCATGCCAGATGTTCGAGATCCGTATCCATGGGCGCGGCGGGCAAGGGGTTGTCACCGGGGCCG
>JBCBSH010000106.1:0-14887 GCA_039819285.1 Pseudomonadota bacterium | reverse complement strand
GGCCCGTCGCCCACCGGCCGGCCCGGAATACCGCCAGGGCGCGCCGGATGCGCTGAACGCCGCCGGCTTCTCCGACAGCCCGCACTTCATGTATGCCGGTTACGACAAGAAGGGCGAGTGGTACCAGCTTTACCAGATCGGCTTTGGCGGTATTCCGGGCCGGCCGGTGGGCGACGGGCCGGACGGGCATTCCCTGTGGCCGGCCTTCATGAACGTGCCCAACGAGTTTCTGGAGGCGTACTTCCCGCTGCGCATCGTCACGTACGAGACGATCCCCGACACGGGCGGGCCCGGCCTGCATCGCGGCGGCAATGGCGTGTCTCTCGGCTATCAGTTCCTGGAGCCGGGCGAGATTTCGATCCATGACGATCGCTGGCTGACGCACCCCTGGGGCGTCAATGGCGGCCTGCCAGGCGGTCGTTCGGAAAAAATCATGGTGCGTGCCAACGGCGAGCGGGAATTCCTGCCGTCCAAATGCGACAAGGTGAAGGTGGAGCCGGGCGACACGCTCTACTTCAACACTTGGGGCGGCGGCGGCTGGGGCGACCCGTGCGAGCGCGATCCGCAGAAGGTGGCGCTAGACGTGCGCCGCAACCTGGTCACCCGGGCCGGTGCGCGACGCTACGGCGTCGTCCTGCGCGACGATCTGACGGTCGATGAGAACGCCACACGGGGCCTGCGCGATGAGCTGAGGCGTGAGCGCGGCGAGGCAAAACTGTTCAATTTCGGTGGCACGTTGGAAGAGCTGAAGGCGCGTTGCGTCCAGGACACCCATCTGCAACCGCCGAAATCGCCCGAATTCCAGAAATGGATGCGCACGGCCACGATGCAGGCGGCGCAATAAGGGACGGTCCGACCGATCATCGCCAAGGACCGCACCATGACGACCGGCGTGCTCGAAACGGAAGGTGACCGGCTCACAAGCGATCCGGTGCCGGCACACACCCTGAGGCAAGACGTGTCACGCGTGCTCGACACGTTGGAGGCGGGCGGCGTGGCGGTGGTTGGCCTCGATGTGGCTTACGCGGTAATCGCGATGCGCGAGGCCGGGATCAAGCGGATCTTCACCGCCAAAAACCGGTCGTATGAAAAGCCCTCGGGCATGTTCGCCGATTGGCGGCTCAGCCGGCAGATCCAAAAGATGGATGCCGATCGCCACGCCATGGTGCGCGAGATGATCGAACAGGAAGGCCAGCCCTTTTCCGTTGTCGCGCCATTCGATGCGAGCCATCCCGCGTTCGCCAAGCTGGAACCGTTCGTGCTGGCGTCGTCGTCCAAGGCAGGCACCCTGGACATGCTATTGAACGCCGGCCAGGTGCATGATGAGATCGCTGCCCAGGCGACGGAGCGGGGCATCGCCGTGTTCGGCTCCTCTGCCAACACCTCCCTGTCGGGCAGCAAATACACGCTGCAATCGGTCGACACGCCCGTGCTCGAAGCGGCCGATCTGACGCTAGATTACGGCCGGTCGCGCTATGCCAATGCCGAGGGGCGGTCGAGCACGATCATCGATTTCGAAGATTTCACCATCATCCGCGTCGGTGTCTGCTTCGACCGGCTTGTCGCCGCCTTCAAGACGCGCTTCGATGTCGACCTGACAATCACCGAGGCAACCGCCATGAAACCCGCCAATTGGAGAGCTTGATGCCCGACATCTATCAGCAAGTAGGTTATCAGCCGGACGAACGGATCGGTTTTGGCGAGCGGCCCGGGATTATCGTGGTCGACTTCCAGACCGCCTTCACCGACCCGCAGTTCCCGCTGGGCGGGCGACCGATGGTGCTCGACGCCGTCCGGGATACCGCGACCCTGCTAAAGGCGGCGCGGGCCGCGAAGGCGCCGGTAGCGAGTTGCTATACCGCCTACACCAGCGACCGCGACGCACCCTTTTGGAAGATCCCGACGGTGCTCAACGACTTTCACCATGGCAAGCCGGGCACCGAACTCGACCCGCGCATTTACGATCCCGACTATGACGCCGTGTTTTGCAAGACCGGCCCGTCGATCTTCTTTCAGACGCCCGTCGGATCCTACTTTACCAAGGAGAGGGTCGATACCGTGATCGTCACCGGCTGCAACACGTCGGGCTGTGTGCGCGCCAGCGTGATCGATGCCTTCTCGCTAGGCTATCGCGTGATCGTTCCGGAGGCTTGCGTCGGCGACGTTGATCGACGGCCGCATGACGACAATCTGCGCGATGTCGGGCGCCGCTACGCGGATGTCGTGCCGCTGGACGAGGTGCTGGACTATCTGGACCAGGTGCGCGGCCGCAACCACTGACGGCCCTCTACGGGCGGCTGCCCACCAGCCTGCGCAGGCCGGAAAAGAGGCCACGCTTTTGGTCTGGCCCGCCCGGCGCCGGTGATTGCCCCTTCCCAGCGACCATGCTGTCGACCAGGTCCAGGGCGCGATTGAGTTGGTTTTCAAGCTGTTCAGCCTTGGGTTGGCCCGAGGCGTTTTCCAGCAGGTCGAGCGACCGTTCGAAGCCTGAGGCGGCCTGGCCGGCGGCGCCGGCAATGCGCTCCTGTCCGCTCACGGACTGTTCCAGCAGCCCGACGGCCCGGTCCAGCCTGCCCTGCAGCGCCGCTTGCTGCTCGCTGAGAGACTCGCCCCGCTCGATCGCGCGGGTCAGCAGGTCGAGACTGTGGCGAAGATTCGCATCCAGCGCATCGGCCTGCTGTTGGACATGGTCCCGCTCAGCCAGCGCCGATTGCGCGACGGTTTCGAACCGTTCGACCAGCGCATCCTGACGCCCCAGCAAGGCTTGCAGCGACGTGACGAGCGTCGTCTGATCCCTCAACAGGGCGGTTAGCTCGGCGATTTCCTCAGTCAAAACGGCGGGCGACGGCGTCCGGTCCGCCGCGGGCGCCTCCGCGATCGCTTCGGTCACCGACGGATCGATGCGCACACGCCAGCGGTTTTGATTGTCCCGAAACGCCGGCACGCGTTTCGCATGAACCAGCGCGCGCAGCACGACCGGCTCCAGGCCCAGCCGCTGGGCGGCATCGTGTATGGACAGAGGCGAAGCAGGATCAGAGGCCATCACGTCTCGGTCTTAAGCCCGGTTCGGGTGGAACTCAACGCCCATGGGGTCAGCCGCGCCCCACGATCAGATGATGCCGGCTTCGCTCAAGGCCACCAGGCGTTCGCGCGACAGGCCCAAAAGGTCGCGATAGACGGCTTCGTTGTGTTCGCCCAGATGTGGCGCGCTGGCATGGACGGCGCCGGGCGTTTCGGTCAGGCGCGGCACGACATTCTGCATCTTCAGTGTGCCGTAGTCGTGATTGGGCGCGTCGATGATCGCCTGGCGGGCACGGAAATGCGGGTCGGCCAGCATCTCCGGCGCGCGGTAGATCAGGCCGGCCGGCACGCCGCTGCTCTCCATCAAGGCCAGCACGTCGTCGCTCGTCAGGGTCCGCGACCAGGCGGCGATCAGATCGTCCAGCTCTGCCTGGTGGGCGCCGCGGGCGGAATGGGTCTTGTATCTTGCGTCTTCCGCCAGGTCCGGCCGGTCCATCGCGTTGGCAAGGCGCGCGAACACCGTGTCCTGGTTGGCTGCGATCAACACCTCGCCGTCGCTGGTCGGGTAGACGTTCGACGGCGCAACGTTGGGCAGGATCGCGCCCGTGCGGGGGCGGATGAAGTCGGCCTGGTCGTATTCGGTGACCAGCGATTCCATCATCGCCAATACAGCCTCGTAGATCGCGCTGTCGACGATCTGCCCCCGGCCCGTGCGCGCCCGATGATGAATGGCCATCATGGCGCCCAGGGCCGCGTAGGTCGCCGCCAACTCGTCCCCGATCGAAATGCCGGCGCGCGATGGCGGCCGGTCGGCGTCGCCCATGACATAGCGCAGGCCGCCCATGGCCTCGCCAATGGCGCCGAAGCCGGCGCGCTTGGCATAGGGCCCGGACTGGCCGAAGCCGGACACGCGCACCATCACCAGACCCGGATTGAGCGCGGACAGGGTCTCGTAGCCGAGGCCCCAGCGCTCCAGCGTGCCGGGGCGGAAGTTTTCGACCAGAATGTCGGACTTGGAAATCAGATCGCGGGCAAGCTGTTGGCCGTCGGCTTCGCGCAGATTCAGGGTGATCGACTTCTTGTTGCGGCCGACGACCGGAAACCACAGCGATTTGCCGTGCGGCTTCTCGCGGCCCCATTGCCGCATTGGGTCGCCCGCGCCCGGGGGCTCGATCTTGATCACCTCGGCACCGAAATCGGCCAGCAATTGCCCGCAAAACGGCCCGGCCAAAAGCTGACCCATCTCGACCACGCGCAGGTCGGTCAACGGGCCGGCACGGCCATTCGTCGTGGCCTTAGCGTTGCTGTCGGCGGCTTGGCTGTCGCTTGTTGTCATGGCGCTGTTTTGGGCTTGCTCTTGCTGATATCAACATCTGCGCGAGGCGCGGTGAGATTCATTCTATGTATACAAAAACCCGGCAGCCTAAAAGCCGTATCGGCGTTTTTTGCTGGCAGATCGGGGGTTATGTATACATCTTGTGAATTCAGGCGTCAGAGAGCAGGAGAGTCGCAGCCCATGACACGCCGCGTCGAAATCATCGAAGTGTCCCCTCGTGACGGCATTCAAAACGAGAAGACCCTGCTGTCGACGGCACAAAAGGTCGACCTGATCAGCCGGGCGATCGATGCCGGAATCGGACGCCTGGAGGTGGCCAGTTTCGTCAATCCAAAGCGCGTCCCACAGATGGCCGATGCGGAGGCCGTGGTGGCCGCCCTGCCGCGCGACGGGCGCGCTCGCTACATCGGCCTGGCATTGAACCGGCGCGGCTATGACCGGTCGGTTGCCGCCGGCGTGGACGAGGTCAATTTCGTCGTCGTTGCGTCGGAGACTTTCAACCAGCGCAATCAGGGCGCGACGATCGACGCGACCATGGGCCAGTTCGCCGAGATCGCCGAAGGTGCGGCGGCGGACGGCGTGTCGCTGGGCCTGACCATCGGCGCCAGTTTCGGCTGCCCGTTCGAAGGCGAGGTGCCAGTGGACCGGGTCGTCGGCCTGGCGCAACGGGCCGCCGATCTCGGCGCATCGGAAATCGCGCTGGCCGACACCATCGGGGTGGCGGCGCCGACGGATATCACCGAACGGGTTGCGGCGGTGAAGGCGGCGATCGGTGGCCGGCCCTTGCGCATCCATTTGCACAACACCCGCAACACAGGCATCGCCAACGCCTATGCGGCGGTCGAGGCCGGTGTCGAACGGATCGACAGCTCCATCGGCGGTGTTGGCGGCTGCCCGTTCGCGCCGGCGGCGACCGGGAACATCCCGACCGAGGATCTGGTCTATATGCTCGACCGTATGGGGGTGGCCACGGGCGTCGATGCCGCCAAGCTGATCGACACGGCAACGTGGCTGGAACAGCAGCTGGGCATCACCGCACCCGGCATGCTGCACAAGGCCGGCCTCTTTCCGCCTGACGCCAAAGCCGCGTGACGTCCGTCACGATGCTCTCTGGGGGGCAGTCGGTCGCGGCGGTGGCCGAGGGCTGGCAAACCGTGGTCGACATCGTCGAAGCGCAACTGGCTCGATTCGAGCAGCGCGATCACGCGGTCAGGGCCTGGGCCCATCTCGACCCGGACCTGGCCCTGCGCCAGGCCGGAACGGCAAGGGGCCCGCTTGCGGGCCTGACTGTCGGCGTGAAGGACGTGCTGGCCACGGTCGACATGCCGACACAATGCAACTCGCCCATCTTCGAGGGCCATTGGACCGACAACGATGCCGCATGCGTCGCGGCGCTGAGAGCGGCCGGTGCTGTGATCCTCGGCAAGACGGTGACGACCGAGTTCGCCTTCCAAGCACCGGGTCCGACCCGCAACCCCTATGATCTAGCGCGCACCCCCGGCGGATCGTCGCAAGGCTCGGCCGCCGCGGTAGCGGATGGGCAGGTCCATGTCGCGCTGACGACCCAGACCGGCGGGTCGACCGTGCGCCCGGCGTCCTATTGCGGGGTCTATGGCTACAAACCGCCCTTTGGGACGATCGGCGTTGACGGCCTACAGTTGCTGGCACCGGCGCTGGACACGATCGGTCTTCACGGCTCGACATTGGATGATGTCGCGACGGTGGCCAGCCTGTTGGAGGGCCGCGAGCGGCAAACGGAACCGCCAGCAGCCGCCAAGTTCGTCAGGCTGGTGCCGCCGAACATGGACCAGGTCGATGAAGCCATGATCGATGTGGTTGCTGACACCATGAGTCGGCTGGCAGCGGCCGGTGCCGGCGTGCGCGATCTGGTCCTGCCGGAGATCTTTCATGCGGCCGATGACCGTCACCGCCTGATCATGTCGGCCGGCATGGCCCGCTCGTTCCGTGATCTCTGGCGCACCGATCGAGAGCGTCTGAGCCCGTCGATCAGCGCATACATCGAGTTCGGCATGACGGCTGATGACAAGGTCTTGGCCGAGGCCTGGCAGATCCGCGCCCGCGCCCTGGCAACGCTGCAGGAACTGACCAAGCCCGGCGAGATCCTGGTCACGCCTGCCGCCCTGGGCGAGGCCACCGTCGGTCTGGAAAGCACCGGCAACGCCGCCATGCACCGACTTTGGACATTGCTGCATGTCGGCACGATCAGCTTGCCGGTCGGCACGGGGCCGTCCGGCTTGCCGCTTGGCGTGCAGTTGATCGATCCGACGGGCTGGGGCGACCATTTGTTTCCGGCCGCCGCCTATGCCGTGAAGGCGCTTGATCTGCCGGCGCGCTCCGTGGTGGGAGGGGCCTAGGTTAGCCCCATAGATTTGGCAGCGTGGTGTTGGAATAGGCCGAAACGAACGGCCGCGCTTCGCCGCTTTCGCGATCATATACGTGTCGCTGAATGCGACCGATATTGCCGCCATAGACGTGAATGCTGATCGACGCCTGGTCGGCCAAGGCGTTGGCGACCTCGTGGATGTCGATCCCGTCGGGCGAAACGCGCTCGATTTCGCCCGGGCTGAGCGTGCTGCGGTCGCCAGCGGGCCGCAGCCGGCCGTCTCTGTCGCGGTCAAAGGCTTGCGACAGCTCCGCGCCGCGCAGGACGCCGATCAGGCCCCAGACGGTATGATCATGAACCGGCGTGGACTGGCCCGGTCCCCAGACGAAGCTGACCACCGAGAACCGTTCCAGCGGATCGCAATGCAACAGGTTCTGCTGGTACCTGTCCGGGTCCGGTCTGGCATAGGCGTCCGGCAGCCAATCGTCGGTGGTGACCAGATCTGCCAGAGCATCGGCAATTGCGTCGACCGGCGTGGCCCTATCGCCAGCATTGTCGACGATCTGGGTCGTGGTCGACACGAAGGCACGCAGGCGATCAATCGGCATGGGACTGCTTTCCGGTCATAACGGTGCCCGTTCTGCCAGTTCGGCCAAAACCGCGTCGGTGTCGGCGCCCAATGCCGGCGGGTTGGAACGAACCTTCGTCGCCTTGTCGCCGAGCCGTATCGGCGACGCGAAGGTCTTCGTGCGCGCACCGGATGGTAGCGTGATGTCCTGAATGAAACCGCTTGCCAGCACCTGCGGGTCGTTCAGCGCCGCCTCGTAGTCGTTGATCGGGCCGCAGGGCACACCGACTTCGGCGAAGCGCCGAACCCAATCCGCGACTGGGGCGGCGCGGAATTGCGCCTCCAGACACTCCTTCAGCACACTCTGGTTCGCGGCCCTCAACGCGGTCGACTCAAAGCGTTGATCGGTCGCCAAGTCCGGGCGCGCGACCACGGCGCAGACCTTGTGCCAAAGCCCGTCATTGCCGGCCGCCATGACGAAGTGGCCGTCGGCCGCGCTGAACGCCTGATAGGGCGCGTTGCGCGGATGGGCAGAGCCCAGCTTGGCCGGGCTTCGACCCGTGCCAAAATACTCCGACGTCTGCAGGGCCGCGATGCCCAGCGAGGCGCCTTGCAGGGATATGTCGATGTGCTCGCCCAGCCCGCCGGCTCGTACGCGGTGCAGGACGGCCGCGACCGCGAAGGCGCCGTAGAGACCTGTGGAGAAATCCGATATCGGCACGCCGCATTTGACCGGGGGCCCGCCAGGCTCGCCAGTAACGCTCATGACCCCGGCCATGCCCTGAACCGTCAGATCAAAGCCGCCTTCCTCTGCCCTTGGCCCGGTCTGGCCGAACGCGGAGAGCGAGCAATAGACCAAGCTCGGGCTTTGCTCAACGAGGGCGAGATAGCCCAGACCAAGACGCTGCATCACGCCTGGCCGGTTGTTTTCGATGACCACGTCGGCGGACAGGCAAAGCTGTTTGGCGTGGGCCTGCCCGTCCGGTGTCTTCAGATCCAGCACAACGGACTTTTTGTTGCGGTTCAGCGAGGCGAAATTCTCGCTGAAGCCATCGGTCAGCGGCGGCCATTGGCGCAAGCCGTCGCCTTCCGGCCGCTCGACCTTGATGACCTCCGCACCCATGTCGGCGAGCAGCATGCCGCAGAAAGGACCGGCCGCGACCTGGCAGAACTCGATGACGCGAATGCCGGCAAGCGGCAGCTGTTCCGCAGTATCCACATCGGCGTTCACGCTGCCAACTCCTGCCCGGCAAGGGCCGCTTCGATGCGCCTGGCTGCCTGCTTTACGGATGGTGTGAGCTGCTTCAGCCGACGTTCCCCCAGCCTTTGCTTCGGGCCCGAGATGCCCACGGCCGCGACGACCGAACCCGCCGCATCCCGGATAGGCGCCGCCAACCCATAGACGTCCTCGCGCCACTCGCCACGGTTTACCGCAAAACCGGCCGCCCTGATCTGCGCCAAATGGGCGTCGAATATGCCCGCATCTGTGATCGTCTGTGACGAGTGCCGAGCCAGGCCATTGCCGATAAGGGCGTCGAGCCGGGCAGGATCGAGATGGGCCAGCAACGCCTTTCCCGTGGCCACACAATGGGCCGGCGCCCTGCCGCCGAGGCGTGAATAGGCCCGAACCGGCTGAGGGCTGTCGATCTTGTCGATGTAGAGCACGTCGCCCTTGTCGAGAACCGACAGGTGAACCGTCTCTTCGCTGGCCTCGACCAGGTCCTCGAGCGCCGGTCTGGCCAGCCTGACGATGCCCAAGCTGTTGTAGGTCGCCAATCCCAGTTGCCACAGCTTCAGGCTCGCGCGGTAGCGGCCGCCCGCCAGTCGAGAGGCAAAACCCTGCCCGACCAGCGTGTTCAGGTGGCGATGCATGTTGCTTTTCGGCACGCCGAAATGATGCGCCAGTTCCGTCACGCCCAGCGGCCTACCAGCCAGCGCCAGATGAGTCAGCACCCTTAAGCCGCGTGCCAGGCTGCTTTCGGTTGCTGGGTCGGTTGCAATGCCCGATTGCGTCAACTGCGTCGTCGCCGTGGAATCCGAAGCCGACATCTGTTCCATTATTTAGAACGCCGTACAAACATGTTGAACATAGGCCACTTCCTGCGCTGTAATCAAGCAAGGTTGGCCACCCTTCCGTTCGGCAGGGGATGCGGAGGCGGTAGGGCAAGAGAGATCCGCAATGCCGATGCGATTGGCGACCAGAATGAACAGCGGGCGTCGTGCGCACTACGCCGCCCCAACGAACGGGGGAGTGGCAATCAATGACCGTCAAGAAGCACGTCGAGGTGGCATCGCGCGGGGTGTCCCGCCGCTTTGTACTGCAGGGGGCGGCCGCCGGTGTCGCGGCCTCAAGCCTCGGTTTTCCCAACATTGTGCGGGCCCAAGGCAGGGTTAGCTGGGACCGGCCCATCATCGCGGGCCTGAACGGCCGCGAGGGCGACCCGACCGACATCTCGATCCGGCGCATCCCGGAAATCCTGGCCGAGCAATACGACATCGACATCATCATCGAGATCTACCCGTCGTCGCAGTTGGCGGCGGATATCGGGCAGATCGAGGGCGTGCAGAACGGGCTGATGGACATCGCGTCGAACGCCACGGCGGCCGTGTACGGTTTCACCGACGCCTACCATTTCATGGACCTGCCCTTCCTGTTCCCGACCTGGAACGACGCGCTGGGCTTTGCCCAAAGCGATATGATGGCCGAGCGCAACGCGATTGCAGAACAGGACATGCCGCTGAAGATCCTGCCCCTGGTTGGCGCCGGCGGCTATCGGCTGCTGACCAACAATGTGCGGCCGGTGCACACGCCTGCGGACTTCGAGGGCATCAAGGTTCGCTCGTCGTTCGGCGGGTCGATCATCGATATCAACACGCTGGCCGCCTGGGGCGGGTCGCCGACGCCTTTGCCGTGGGGCGAGTCGTATACCGGTGTGCAGCAAGGCATCATCGACGGCATGTTCGTCCAGCCGATCTGGACCTATCTCGCCAACTTCGCCGAGGTGCTGGACCAGGGCACGCAGGTGCCGTCGAACTGGGTCGGCCAGATTCAGATGATGAACATCAACACCTGGAACGAGATGCCCGACGAGATCAAGGGCCCGTTCATGGAGGCAGCCCAGATCGCCGCCGACGAGGGCAACGTCCTCGACAGGGATCTGGAATCGCAATACATCACCCGGCTGGAAGAGGCCGGCATGGCGATCTACACGCCGACGCCGGACGAGATGGCCGAATGGCGCGAAATTGCGCTGGCGACATGGGACGAGTCTGAACTCGATCCCGCCCTGATCGCGCAACTGCGCCAAATGGTTGACGGCTAGGCCAAGGCCCGAACCGCGTCAGTTTCGGTTACCGGAATTCAGGATGGCCGCATGAGTGCGATCGACGCCGCCCTTCGCCGGGTCGAGGCGGTTGCACTCTTCGTGGCCGCCTGTTGCGCCGCGCTGATCGCCATCGTCATGGGCGCGCAGGTCTTCTGGCGCTATGTGCTCGTCGAGCCGCTGTTGTGGTCGGAGCGGCTGTCCGTCTACGCCTTGGTCTGGCTGGTGTTCCTGGGTGCCGCGGTCATCACGGCGCGCTGGGATCATGTCGCCATCGGCAGTTTCGTCAACGTGTTGCCGGCGCCGTTGCGCGCGATCGCGGCCGTTCTCGGAAAGCTGGCCATGGCGGTGTTCGCGGCGGCGGTCCTGATCGTCTCGTTCGACAATCTGCTGACGGGCGCCCATGCGCGGGCGCCGGCGCTGGGCATCTCGACCGTCTGGGTCAAGGCGATCATCTCGGTCAGCGCGGCGGCGATGGTGCTGTTCAGCCTCGCCCTGGCGGTACGCGATCTCCGCAATATCGCACTGCGGCGCTGGGATGCGTTTCCGAGGACCGTACGCGACCTGCCCGACGCCGTGGTGGAGGACACGGGGCCGGAGCGTTCCCGGTGAGCCCCGAGCGGGATCCAAGCGGCCGAGGTCTCTGACCCATGGGCATGGAGGTCATCGGCCCGTTCCTGCTGCTGCCCTTTGTCGTCTTTCTGGTCCTGGGTATCCCGGTGGCCGTGTCGATCGGGCTTAGCTGCGTATCGTTCCTGACCCTGTCTGGGGCGCCGATCCCGCCCCTGTCGCTGTTGGCGACAGAGATGTACGACTCGGTCGCCAAATACGCGCTGCTGGCGCTGCCGATGTTCGTGCTGACGGGCGAGCTGTTCAACCGGCTTAACCTGACCGACAAGCTGATCGATCTCGCGCGTGCCATGGTCGGCTGGCTGCGCGGCGGCCTGGCGCACGTCAACATCCTGACCAGCATGTTCTTCGCCGGCATTTCGGGCTCGATCTTCGGCGACATCGCCTCGATCGGCACGGTCCTGATCCCGTCAATGGTGCGCGAGCGTTACGGCAGGGCGTTTTCGGCGGCCGTCACGGCATCGAGCTCGATCATCGGTGCCATCATCCCGCCCTCCACGGTGATGATCATCATCGGCGCCCATCTCGACATCTCGGTCGGCGGCCTGTTCGCGGCCGGCATGCTGCCGGGCATCCTGATCGGCCTGGCGCTGATGATCACGGCCTTCGTCATCTCGTCCCTGCGCGGTTATGGCGAGATGCACCGTTTCGAGGGGCCGATCGCGCTCGGCATCAGTCTTGCAAAGGCGGCGCCGACATTGCTGATCCCCGTCGGGCTGATTAGCGGCATCCTGCTCGGCATCTTCACCCCGACAGAGGGCGGCGCCGCGGCGGTGATTTACACACTCGTCGTCGGTGCGGTCGTTTACCGCAACCTGACGTTCGACAAGATCTGGGCCGCCCTGCGATCGACCGTGGTTGTCACCGCCTCGGCGCTGTTCATCGTTTCGACCGCGTTCGTCTTTTCGCGGATCATGACCTTTCACCGGGTGCCGCAGGAACTGCTGGACCTGTTGCTGTCGATTTCCGACGAGCGCTGGCTGATCATTCTGATCGTGCTGGTGTTCTTCATCATCGTTGGCACTTTCATGGACGCGCTGGCCAACATGATCATTCTGGGGCCGTTGCTCTATCCCGTGATGGTCGGCGGGCTGGGCATGCATGAATTGCAGTTCGGCATGATGCTGATCGTCGGCCTGCTGCTCGGCCTGCTCACGCCCCCGCTCGGCATTTGCCTGTTCATGGTGACGCCGATCGCACGAACGACGCTTGGCCGGACGACGGCGGCCGTGCTGCCGTTCCTTGCCGCGGAATTTGTGGTTCTGCTGCTGATCGCCTACGTGCCGGCGGTCACGCTCACCATCCCCCGCTGGGTCGGCTTTATCAGTTAGCTGAGCACCAGCAGGCCCGACAGATCAGTCTGGCGATCGATCTGCTGACACCAATCGAAGACATGCCGCGCGTCGCTTTCGGGCAACCCAGCATCATCGGCACAGGATTGAAACTTGTGCCAGATCCCGTCCACGTTGAGCGGGTTGTCGGCATGGCCGCTGGCCCGCCGAATCTTCGGTGTCTCCAGCGTGCGGCCATCATCCATGTCGATGCGCACCACATCCCAGGGTGTGGCGACCGGGTAGTCGGGATCGTAATCCTCAACCGCGTCGACCGCGACCTGGGCCATCAGCGCGCGCAACTGCGGGTCATCAAGCCGATCCTGGCGCAGTTCCGCCAGAGTCACTTGGCCAAAGCGCAGGGCGGCGGCGCAAGCAAAGCTGAGCGAGAACTTCGCCTCAGCCGGGCGTTTGGGGTCGTCAAACGGCATCACCTTGGCATGCTTGACCGAGACCCGAGGGCGAACCGCAACGATCCGCTCAAGCGGGATGTCGGTCGTCTGCAGCAGCTCCAGGATCCCATCGATGCAGCGTTGCGAGGCGCCCACGGTCGGGTACTTCTTGATGTTCAACCCGGCCTTGGTGATCAGCCAGTGCCGGCCGAGTTCGGGGTCCGAGGTGCGATCGACCTGGCCCGAGGGCGACAGGGCGGCCATCAGGCCGGTGTCGGCCTCCAGCGCATCGTCTCGCGCGGTCATGCCGGCGGCGACAAGACGGCAGGCCCGCAGGCCCGCCTCGGCGGCCCGGCCGGCATGGTAGGGCTTGGTCATCGACCCGAAATTCGACATGACGCCGCCGGCATGAGACGCCGCCAGCGCGATCGCCATGGTCGTGTCACCGGCATCCAGCCCGAGGATGTGGGCGGCGGCGGCCGCTGCACCGACCGGTCCAAACACAGCCGTCGGGTGCCAGCCCTTGGTGTGCAGATGATCGGGCTCGCGTGTCATCAGCGCACCCCAAATCTCGTAACCGACTGCGTAGGCCGTGGCCAGCCGCCGACCGTCCGCGGGCTTCAACGCGGCAGCGGCCAGGATGGCAGGGACCAGCACTGCGCTGGGGTGGTTGGAATAGGCGTAGTCGTCATAGTCGTGAGCATGGGCGGCGACGGCATCGAGCATGGCGGCGAACTCCGCCGGCAGACGGACTTGGCCAAACAAGGCGGGCGCTTCCGGCTTGCCGCCAAATGCCTCCGTATAGCGCCTGACCGCTTCGGTTACCGGCTCGGCAATGCCGGCAAGCAGGACAGCAATGACGTCGGTGAACCCCAGCCGCACAGTCTCAACCGCCGCGTCCGGCAATTCGTCGAAGGTGGCCTCGGCGGCAAAAGTGCCCGCAAGGCGCGTGATCGGCGCAGGTTCGGTCACGGATTGCTCCCCCTGGCAGCGTCGAAAATCTCTGCCCCGGTCGCGCACCAGACGTCCTGACGGTCCAAGATGTGGTCGAGCACGGTGGCAAGGCGCCCGATGCGGTGCGGCACGCCAATCACCCACGGATGCAAGGGCAAGGCCAGGACGCGACTGCCGGCCTCGCCCGCCTCGTGATGGAGAAAGTCAAAGGCGTCGATGACCTGCTCGGCCCACGCCTCGGCGCGTTGGTTGTAGCCGGTGATCAGGCGGATGTCAGACAGCTCGTGGCCCAGCGGCATCGACCAGACCGGGCCGCTGTTGGTCGTCATCTCGTAGGGCAACTCGTCATTCACCCAGTCGGCGGTATAGCGACAGCCGGCGGCGGCCACGAGATGGGTGGTGTTGTCGGACAGCGCGTTGGCCGGCGACAGCCAGCCATTAACCGGCTGGCCGGAGAGAGCGCGCAACGTCTCGACCGAACGCTGCATAACGGACTCCTCAAATCCGTGATCCCATTCGGCCCGGTGGACATGGTTCATGTCCCAGCCATGGGCCATGACCTCCCACCCGCGCGCCACCGTCTGGTCGACCCAGTAGGGGTAGCGCTCCGCAGCCCGTGCGTTGAACGCGATCGTCGCCTTCAGCCCGCGCGCATCCAGCAACCTGAAGATCCGGGCCAGGCCGACACGATTTCCGTAATCGCGCAACGTGTAGTTCCAATAATCCGGATAGGGGCGCCCCATGCCGCCCGGCACGGCAAACGGACCGTCCTCCATGTTCAGCGGGAAGAACTCGACGATCGGCACCAGCCAGAGGGCGACACGCGCGCCATCCGGCCAAGCCATGCGCGGGTGCTCTCCGTGGCGCCGGAAGCCGTAGTGATCGTGGTCCATGCCGCGCTTGCGCAACGGATAGTCCAGATAGCTGGGATGGACGGCCATCAGGCGTCTCCCGCCAAGCCGCGCAGACGCGACAGTTCCGCATCATG
>JBCBSH010000105.1:0-14904 GCA_039819285.1 Pseudomonadota bacterium | reverse complement strand
CCGATCGCGGGACGGCTGAATAGCAAAGGAAAGCACCCATGTCGTACGAAAGCACCGCAGCATCCCCTGCCCCCAGCAAGGCCCGAACGTTTTGGGCACTCGTGTTCGGGCGCGGCCCGTTCGACCGGCTGTCCGCCATGCCGGCCTGGATTCTGGGCCTGGTGTTGCTGGCGCCGCGCATCTGGCTTGCCATACCATTTTGGGATGCCGGCCAAATCCGGCTGGCCAGCTACAGCCGCCAGCCGATGTTCTTCCAAGCCATTCACCCGGTGCCGTTCCTCGACCCTCAAACAGCCGCCTTTGTCACCACCGCCGCCGAGATCACCCTGCCGGTCCTGCTGGTCTTCGGCTTCTTCGGCCGCTGGGCGGCGCTCGGCCTCGCGATCATGGCGGCGACCATCTTCTTCATCGTCGGCCAGACCGAGCAGGGCATGGCAAACGGCATTGCCATCGCCAGCGAGCAGTTCCCCTGGATGTTCGTCGGGTTGGCCCTGTTCATCATCGGCCCGGGCCGGGTATCGCTCGACTACGGCATTCGGTGGCTGATCCTGAAAGAGCGTTGAGGATCAGCGCCAAGTAAGCGTTTGAGGGCGGCCCTTGCCGGGGCCGCCCTTTCTCTTTCCGACCTATTCGGCGGCTTCTTCCAGATCCGGTTCCGGCGCCTTTTGGCGCATGGTGACCAGTTCCTCCGCGCTGGTCGGGTGGATGCCGATCGTGCGGTCGAAATCGCGCTTCGTCGCGCCGCAATTGATCGCGACGGCGACGGATTGGACCATCTCTGCGGCATCGTCGCCGACCACATGGCAGCCGACGACGCGCTGACTTTCCCGGTCGACCACCAGCTTCATCAGCGAGCGGGCGTCGCGGCCGGACAATGTGTGCTTCATCGGCCGGAAGCTGGTGCGGTAGATATCCACCGCGACATGCTTGCGGCGCGCCTCGTCTTCGTTCAGGCCGACGGTCCCGATCTCCGGCCGGCAAAAGACCGCCGTCGCGATATTGCGGTAATCGACGATACGGTCGTCGAAACCACCGAACAGGGTGTCGGCCAGCGCGTGACCCTCGGCGATCGCCACCGGCGTCAAGGGGACACGGTCGATCACATCGCCTAGCGCGTAGATGTTGTCCGCAGAGGTGCGGTAGTCATCATCCACGATAATGGCGCCATTGTCGGCCAGCTTGACGCCTGCCTTCTCCAGGCCCAGGCCCGCCGTGTTCGGCGTGCGGCCGATCGCCATCAGCACGGCATCGACCTCCACCATCGACCCATCGCTGAGTTCCACGATTAGGCAATCATGGCTTTTGCTGACGCGCGAAATGATGGTGTGAAACCGCAAATCCACACCGTGCTTGGCCATCTCTTCCGCGACCGTGGAGCGGACATCATAGTCAAAGCCGCGCAGGAACAGCTCTCCGCGATACAGCAGGCACACATCCGCACCCAGGCCGTTCAGGATGCTGGCGAACTCGACGGCGATGTAACCGCCACCGGCGATCACCACACGCTTGGGCATCTTGTCCAGGTGAAAGATCTCGTTGGACGTGATGGCGTGTTCCTTCACGCCCGGCTCGTCCGGCAAGTTGGGCCAGCCGCCGGTCGCGACCAGAATCTTGTCCGCCGTAACTGTCTGGTCGCCGACCCGGATGGTGTGGGCGTCCTCAAGAACCGCCCGCGCCTCGTAGATCGTGACGCCCGCCCCTTCCAACAGGCGTTGATAGATGCCGTTCAGACGGTCGATCTCCCTATCCTTGTTGGCGATCAGGCGTGACCAGTCATGGCTGGTTTCGCCGACCGTCCAGCCGAAACCGGCAGCATCGGAGAAATCCTCGCCGAAGTGCGAGGCGTAGGCCAGCAGCTTCTTCGGCACGCAGCCGACATTCACGCAAGTGCCGCCGAAATACCGTTCCTCGGCGATGGCGACACGCGCGCCATGCTGAGCGGCGATGCGGGCCGAGCGCACGCCGCCCGACCCCGCGCCGATGACGAAATAGTCGTAATCGAAAGCCATATCGGCGTTCCCGAAGCGTCGGATCAGCTGTCGAGGCCGGCCATGCAGAGATACTTGATCTCGACATAGTCCTCGATGCCGTATTTCGAGCCTTCACGCCCGATCCCGCTCTCCTTGATGCCGCCAAAGGGGGCGACCTCGGTGGAGATCAGGCCGGTGTTCACGCCGACGATGCCGTATTCCAGCCCCTCGCCGACCCGCCAGATGCGGCCGATGTCGCGGGCGTAGAAGTAGGACGCAAGGCCGAACTCCGTGTCGTTGGCCATTGCAATGGCCTCGTCCTCGGTCTTGAAGCGGAAGACGGGCGCAACGGGGCCGAAGGTTTCCTCCTTCATGATCTTCATGTCGGTGGTCATGTCGGACAGCACCGTGGGCTGGAAGAACGTTCCACCATGGGCATGGCGCTCGCCGCCGGCGACGACGCTGGCGCCGCGTCCGACCGCGTCGGCGATATGCTCCTCCACCTTCTCGACCGCGGCCATGTCGATCAGCGGGCCTTGCTGGGCACCATCTTCAAGGCCGTTTGCGACCTTTAGCGCGTTGGTCGCCTCAGTCAGCTTGGCAACGAACTCGTCGTAGACGCCGTCCTGGACGAAGATGCGGTTGGCACAGACGCAAGTCTGGCCGGTGTTGCGGAATTTCGAGATCATGGCGCCCTCGACCGCCGCGTCGATGTCCGCGTCATCAAACACGATGAAGGGCGCGTTGCCGCCCAACTCCATCGAGATCTTCTTCATCGTGCCGGCGCATTGCTCGGCCAGCAGCTTGCCGATTTCAGTCGAGCCGGTGAAGGTCAGTTTGCGCACGATCGGATTGGCGGTCAGCTCGCCACCGATGGCCGACGCCCCGCCCGTGACCACGCTGATCACGCCGGCCGGGACCCCAGCGCGTTCGGCCAGTTCGCACATGGCCAGGGCACTGTACGGGGTCGACGTTGCCGGCTTGACGACCATCGGGCAGCCGGCGGCCAGGGCCGGCCCCGCCTTGCGCGTAATCATGGCCGCCGGGAAGTTCCACGGCGTGATTGCGGCACAGACACCAATCGGTTCCTTGGTAACGACGATGCGCCGGTCCTTGGCATAGGTCGGAATGACATCGCCGTAGATCCGCCGCCCCTCCTCCGCGAACCAATCGAGAAAGCTGGCGGCATAGGCCACCTCGCCCTTGGCCTCGGCCAACGGCTTGCCCTGCTCGATCGTCATCAGACGGCCGAGATCGTCCTGGTTTTCGATCATCAGCTGAGACCAGCGCTTCAGGATGACCTCGCGTTCCTTGGCGGTCTTGGCCCGCCAGGCCGGCCAGGCCGCATTCGCCGCCTCGATTGCGCGGCGCGTCTCACGCGCGCCCAGCTTCGGCACGGTGCCGATGACGCTGCTGTCGGCTGGGTTGGTGACGTCGACAGTGGTGCCGTCATCAGCATCGATCCATGTGCCGTCGACGTAACATTGTTGGCGAAACAGGGTGGCATCTTTCAAAGACGGCGCGGCCATGGGTTTTCCTCTAGCGATAGGATTAGTGATCTGAAGGCAGACACCGGTGGAACCGGCGTCGAGCTGTGGTTTCGCATAGCATGTAGGCAGTCGGCCCGCCATGCCCAAGCCAGGAATTCGAGAGCGGCGCTGCCGCTATTCGACTGTGACGCTCTTGGCGAGATTACGGGGCTGATCGACGTCGGTGCCCTTGTGAACCGCCGTGTGGTAGGCCAGCAGTTGAACCGGGATGGCGTAGAGGATCGGTGTCACGAACGGATGCAGTGTCGGCAGGGTGATGGTCGCTTCCGGCCCCTCACCCAGTGCCTTCACCCCGTCCGGATCGGAGAAGAACAGGACCCGGCCACCTCTCGCCATCACCTCCTGCACATTGGAGGCCGTTTTGTCGAACAGGCCGTCGCGCGGCGCCAGCACGATCACCGGCACGGCCTCGTCGATCAGCGCGATGGGCCCGTGCTTCATTTCGCCGGCCGCGTAGCCCTCGGCGTGGATGTAGCTGATCTCCTTCAGCTTCAACGCGCCTTCCAATGCCAACGGATAGGCGGTGCCTCGGCCGAGATAGAGCACGTCGCGCGCCTCCGCCAAATCGTGCGACAGATCTCTCAGCGCCTCGTCGTGGTTCAGCACGTCCGCGGCGCGGGCCGGCACCTCGGTCAGCGCTTCCACCAGGTCGGCCTCCGTGTCATGATCGATCGCACCGCGCGCCCTAGCGGCCACGATCGCCAGACAGGCCAACATGGTGAGTTGGGTGGTGAAGGCTTTGGTCGAGGCGACGCCGATTTCCGGCCCCGCCAGGGTCGGCAACACCACGTCGCTTTCGCGCGCGATCGTGCTTTCGGGCACATTCACGACCGACACAATGTGCTGGCCCTGCGAACGGGCGTAGCGCAGGGCGGCAAGCGTGTCGGCGGTCTCGCCAGACTGGGAGACGAACAGCGCCAGACCGCCCTCGGGCAACGGCGCCTCGCGATAACGAAACTCCGACGCCACATCGATCTCGACGGGCAGACGCGCGACGGTCTCCAGCCAGTATTTGGCGACCATGCAGGCGAAGTAGGCGGTGCCGCAGGCCACGGCAGTGACCTTGGGCACGCTCGACCATTCGAAGGGCAAGTCCGGCAAGCTGATCGTGCGGGTTTGCGGGTTTACGAAGGCACCGAGCGTGTCGCCAATCACGGCGGGCTGCTCGTAGATCTCCTTCAGCATGAAGTGGCGAAACTCGCCCTTGCCGATCAGGGCGCCGGAGGCAGCGGTCTGACGGATTGGCCGCTCAACCACGTGGCCGGTCTCGTTATGGATGACCGCACGGTCGCGTGTGATCTCGACCCAGTCTCCCTCTTCCAAATAGCAGATCCGGTCGGTCCACGGCGCCAGTGCGATGGCATCGGAACCGATGAACATCTCGCCCCGGCCAAAGCCAACCGCCAATGGGGAGCCACGCCGGGCGCCAATCATCAAGTCGGGCGCGTCGGCGAACAGGATTGCAAGCGCAAAGGCGCCGTCCAGACGGGCCAAGGCCTTGGCCGCCGCCGCGCTGGGCGTCTCGGAGGTCGCCAGGTGGTGGCTGATCAGGTGCGCGACGATCTCGCTGTCCGTCTCGGTATGGAAGACGTGTCCGGCGACTTCCAGTTCGGTGCGCAGCTCACGGAAGTTCTCGATGATGCCGTTATGAACGATCGCGACCTGCTCCGTGGCATGCGGATGGGCGTTGGTTTCGGTCGGCCGGCCATGGGTGGCCCAACGCGTGTGGCCGATGCCGATCGTGCCGTCCAGGGGCTCGCCTGACAGCCGCTGACCCAGATTGACCAGCTTGCCCTCGGCCCGGCGCCGTTCGATCCGGCCATCGACCAATGTGGCGACACCAGCGGAGTCGTAGCCGCGATACTCCAGCCGCCTCAGCCCGTCCATGAGGCGGTCCGCGACCGGCCCCTCGCCGACGATACCGATGATGCCGCACATGGGCGATCAGCCGCCGCGTTTCCGCTCGGCCTTCAGCCTCTCCAGCCGCTCACGATAAATCTTGGCCCAACCGGGTCGGTTCTCCTGGTGCCCGCGGGCGATGCCCAGCGCGTCGGCCTCGACATCCTTGCCGATCGTGCTGCCCGCCGCGACATTGGCCCGGTCGCCGATCGTGACCGGCGCGACCAATGCTGAATTGGTGCCGATGAACACGTCCTCGCCGATCACTGTGCGGTGCTTGTTCACGCCGTCATAGTTGCAGGTGATGGCGCCGGCGCCGATGTTCGTTCGTGCGCCGATTTCCGCATCGCCCAGATAGCTGAGATGGTTCGCCTTCGCGCCAGCCCCGAGACTGGCGTTCTTGACCTCGACGAAGTTGCCGATCCGCGCGCGTTCGCCAATTTCCGCACCAGGCCGCAGCCTGGCATAGGGGCCGATCTGGGCTCCTGCGGCGATCGTCGCCCCCTCGATATGGCTGAAGGCTTTGATCGTGACGTCATCCCCGACAGCCACACCGGGTCCGAAGAAGACCGATGGCTCGATCACCACGTCGCGGCCCAGGCGCGTATCGGCGGCGAAGTAGACCGTCTCGGGATTGATGAGGGTTGCGCCCTCCTCCATCGCCTGCAAACGCAGCGCATCCTGCAGGCTGGCCTCTGCCGCCGCCAGCTCGGACCGCGAATTGATGCCGAGCAAACCTGGAGGACCGGCAGCCTCGACAACCGCTGCGCCCCAACCTCTGGCAACGGCCTCGCCGACAATATCGGTCAGGTAGAATTCGCGCTTGGCATTGTCGTTGCGCAGCGCGTCGATCAGGGTCGGCAGGCGCTTGCCATCGATCGCCATCAGGCCCCCATTGCAGAGCGTAATCGCGCGTGTTTCTTCGTCGGCGTCCCTGAACTCGACGATCGCCGTCAGCCGGCCTTCAGCATCGGTCACCAAGCGTCCGAACGCCGCGGGATCGTCCAGCCGCACGCCCATGACGACCACGGCGGGATCGTCGGCGGCGCGGCGCCGGGCCAGCATGTCGCGCAGCGTTGACCCCGTCACTAACGGTGCGTCGCCAAACAGGACCAGCACGTCGCCGGCAAACCCGGCCAGCTCGGGCATCGCGGCCCGGGCGGCACCGCCGGTGCCATTCTGCGCCGGCTGTATCACCGGGGTCGCCGGCGCCGCTGCTTCGGCGACCGCATCCATATCGGGGCCAATGACGATGATTGTCTTCGAAGGCTCAAGGGCGCCGACCGCATCCAACACGTGGTCGATCATCGGCTTGCCGGCGAGCCCGTGCAGAACCTTCGGCAATGCGGACTTTATCCGCGTACCCTTGCCGGCGGCGAGGACAACACAGGCAAGGTCGCGGGAGGTGTTGACGGGAGGCGTGCTTGCAGTCATGACGCAGCCTGATGCCATGCCGGGCCCGAACCGGCGAAATAAAACTTTGTTGCGGAGTGTTTCAGCATTGCCATCCTCGACGCCGACCCCAGCGCTTTTGATCTTCGATCTCGACGGTACGCTGGTGAATACCGGCCCGCAAATAACACGGGCATGGGGCCGCATCCTGACGGAACTGGGGCGCCCCACCCTGTCTCAAGACGCAGTTGAGCGCATGGTCGGCGACGGCGCGGCAAAGCTGGTCGAACGCGGCCTTGCCGCCACCGGCGGGCAGCCGACGGCGCCACCTTTCGAGACTATTGTTGAGCGCTATGGCGCGACACTCGCGGCCGAGCCGATTGACGCCGGTGACCTTTATCCGGGGGTCACCAAGACGCTGAAACATCTCGCGGATGCCGGGCACGGAATGGCCGTGTGTACCAACAAGCCGGCTGAAGCCGCTGAAACGGCCCTTGAGATGACCGGGATCCGACACTTCTTCGACCCCGTTGTCGGCGGCGGTTCGGCACCGGCGCTGAAACCGGACCCGGCACCCGTACGCGCGATCCTTGACCACCATGGCTGCCAGGCACGCCAAGCCATCATGATCGGGGATCACGAAAACGACGTGCGCGCCGCCCACGCCGCCGATGTTCCGGCAATCCTAGTGACTTATGGCTATGCGACGCCCGCTCAGGAGACATTTGGCGCCCTCCCGATCGACCGTTTCGACGCACTGCCAGGCGTGATCGTGGGACTCGCGGCCACCGCCTGACGGATAATCGGGCGCGTGGCTTCTCAACCGCCGCTATGGTCTTATCACAAGTGTGCAGACAGGCATCTGACCGAAGGACCCTGCCGGGATGAGTGAGCTAGGGATGCAGGAGCCACGGCGTCCAGCGCCGGGCGGGCCGGGCATGGGGCCGACCTGGACAAGCAGCGCGAAGGACATGGTGGGCTGTGCGCTCGGGCCGTCGCGGATCTGGTTCACAATGGGCTTCGGCATCATTAACGAGGTCTATTACCCGCGTGTCGACATCCCACAGGTACGCGATCTCGGCTTCATCGTCGCCGACGGCAACGGCTTCTGGGTCGAGGTCAAACGGCTCAACAACTACGAAATCGCATTGCCGGAACCCGGCATTCCAGCGGTCGAGGCCACGCACCGGCACGAGCGGTTCACGCTGCGCCTGCGCGTCACCCCCGATCCCTTGCGCGACGTGCTTGCGATCGAGTTGGATCTCAGCGGCGATCCCGACTTGCACCCCTATGCCCTCCTGGCGCCGCGGCTGGGCGCCAGTGGCTGGCACAATCGGGCCGCAATCGGGGATCTGGGCGGGCGGCGTATGCTGACCGCCGCGCAAGGCCCGTTCGGCCTGGCTCTGGCGGCCGTCGATGCAGATCAGCGCGACGCGTTTGGCGCGTCCAGCGCGGGCCATGTCGGCACCAGCGATGGCTGGCAGGACTTCGACCGCAATGGCCGGATGACCTGGCACCATACCGAGGCGGGCCCGGGCAACGTTGCGTTGATGGCCGCCTTGCCGCGACAGGCCGTGCTTGGTCTCGGCTTCGGCGAATCTGCGCAATCGGCGGCAACGCTCGCCCTTGCCACGCTGCTGTCCCCCTTCGAGGCCATGTGGGACCGGCAAATCTCCGACTGGCGCCAATGGCATACCGATACCACGGCTGACGTGATTGCGGGTCTCGCCGCTCCAGAGCCGATCAGGAACCAAGTAAAGCTCTCGGCCACCGTGCTGCGCACATCCCGGGACCAGACCTATCCCGGCACCATGGTTGCCAGCCTCAGCGTGCCCTGGGGCAACACCAAGGATGACCGGGCCGGCTATCATCTGGTCTGGCCGCGCGACCTGGTGGAAAGCGCGGGCGGCCTGTTGGCGCTCGGCTGCATGAACGAGGCGCGCGATACGCTGCGCTATCTGATCGCGTCGCAAGCCGGAGACGGCCATTGGTACCAAAACCAGTGGCTGGGCGGCACGCCGCACTGGACCGGCGTTCAGCTTGACGAAACCGCCGCCCCGGTACTGTTGGCCGCCATGCTGGCCGAACGCAACGCCCTGGACGGCATCGAGGTCGCCGACATGATCGGCCGCGCGCTTGGCTTCATCGCCGCCAACGGGCCGTCGAGTGATCAGGATCGGTGGGAGGAGAATGCCGGCCTCAATGGCTTCACGATGGCGTTTTGCATCGCGGCGCTCGTCGCCGGCGCCCGCTTCCTCGATCCCGATAGCAGCGGGATCGCCCGCGCCTTGGCCGATTTCTGGAACGCCCATCTGGAAGACTGGCTGACTGTCCGCGACACGGCGCTGGCCAGACGACTTGGGATCGCCGGATACTATGTGCGCATGGCACCGGGTACGGTCACCTCCGACGAACGCTCGCTGCATCAGCAACTGATCCTGCGCAACCGGCCTGCTGACCGCGCTGCCGTGCCGGCCGACGAAGAGGTCAGCACTGACTTCCTGCAACTTGTGCGCTTTGGGCTGCGCAGCCCCGACGACCCCTTGATCCGCGACAGCCTGACCGTGGTCGACGCCTTGCTGAAGGCCGAGACGCCGAGCGGGCCCGCCTGGCGCCGCTACAATGGTGACGGCTATGGCGAGCACGACGACGGCAGCGCCTATGACGGCACGGGCCGGGGGCGGCCCTGGCCGCTGTTGACCGGCGAGCGCGGCATGTACGAAATCGCCGCCGGGCGCGACCCGCTGCCCTATCTCAAGGCAATGACGGCCATGACGGGACGCGCTGGATTGATGCCGGAACAGGTCTGGGACGCCGAGCCGATCGAGGCGGCGCGCCTGTTTCCCGGCCACCCCACCGGCTCCGCCATGCCGCTGGCCTGGACGCATTCAGAGTTCATCAAGCTTGCCGTCTCGCACCGCCTCGGCCGCCCAAGCGACCGGCTTGAGGCGGTGTGGCAGCGCTACAAGGGCAAGCGGCCGCGCGCCGACCGTGCCTTTTGGCTGCCCCACGCACCGATCTCGACCGTCGCGCCGGGACAGCCACTGACAATTGCCCTAACCAGCCCGGCCGTCCTGCGTTGGTCGCCTGACAACTGGGAGACGGTGAACGAAACGCCCACGGCGGAACTCGGCCTGGGGCTGCATGGCGTCGATTTCCAACCCGACGCGCAGAGCCATCAGGACGGGATCGTCTTCACCTGGCGCCGATTGGCCGACGGCGGCTGGGCCGGCCAGGACTTCACCGTGCGCCAAGGCGCCGGAGCGCCAGCCGGCTGATCCGCCGGCCACAGCCAAGGCCAAAGCGGACGGCTTGACACGGCCGTGCCGCACCCCCTACACCACCGCCTGGATCGGGCGCGTAGCTCAGCGGGAGAGCACTGCCTTCACACGGCAGGGGTCACTGGTTCAATCCCAGTCGCGCCCACCATATTTTTCAATGGGTTACGAGAAACGTCGCCGCACGACTGGTCGCAAAGGTATCATATAGGTATCAATCCGATTCAGAATTGTGCTCGCTCAGCCACGCTTCCTAACTATGCTCCGCGTTCGGCGAGTACATCTTCTTCGGCGTTAGGGTCAGCCCCATCTGGGTCGGTAGCGTTATCGGCGGCTGGCTGGGGCTGTGGGACAATTCGGAATGCTTCTGAGTTGCTCAAATCGCGCCAGAAAGACATGTTAGAGTAGCGCTCGAATAGGTCGGGAGGCAGAATGGTACGGCGCCGCTGCGGCTCCACCTTGGGGCGAACGCGATGGAGGCCGGATAGACCCAGCCGGTCGTCGAACTCGGGCGCGTCATACTCAACAGTCTCGAAATCGTGCTCGAATTCAGGCTCGTCGAGAAACTGGTAGAGCAGGCGGACAACTTCTTCGGGCTGAGAGGACAACAGGTCATAGTCGACAATCACAAGCCGTGCTGCATGCTCGCTCCAACACGCTTCCCTAAGCGCTTGAAAGGCGAAGCCGACAAGTCGGTTTGACGACGCAAGTGCATCAACGCGGGTATAGACGGTTGCCCGCTCGGCCGGCGTGTTGAACAAACGCGTATTTTCAAAGGCGTTCGAGCGGTATCGGCGCTCAAGGCTGTCCAACACCCATGCCACATCGCGCACGGTGCAGATGAGCTTGGCGTCGGGATAAAGCTCCACAAGAGCGGGAAGCTGCGCCGTCCAGGCACGGTTGGTATCGAATATGACCGCTTCGTCGCGATCGTCGTAATAGCTGTCGAATAGCCCCTTAAGGATGGCCGCGCGCTGCTTTGAGGTAACCATGCTGGACAGCTCGCTGCCGGCCGAAACCTGCGCAATGAAGCTCTCAAACAGGGTCGCCAACGGGCTTGACATACCGGCATGAAATCGCGGGTTCTGGCGCAAAATTGCCGCGAGAAGTGTTGATCCTGAGCGTGGTAGGCCCGAAATGAAGTGGAACGTCTTGGTCACTGTCGCGCTTCCTTGATTGCCGATCGTCGAGAGCTCTTGTGGCGCTATGATATCGAGAAGGAGCCGCGCTTGTCAGGAGGACGGGCGGCCAGTGACGATCCCCACGGGCGTTCGTGGGGCCCTTGCGTTGAAATCCAGCCAACTCGGTGAGCCTAATACCGTGGGCCACGGCCTATGACCGCGCTCTATGGGCAGCCTCGTCACACGCATCGGTACCTACGCAAAGATGAAGTCATTGTCGTACAGCGTGCTGACACCATCGATAAAGATCACGTCATCCCTGACCAAGAGTTCGAGGCCGTCGGATGTGTCGCTGACAAAGGCGTCGCTGCCGGTTACCAGGCCATCATTGTTGGAATCGAGATAGCCAAAATCGATGGCACCGTCATAGTTGAGCCGGATTGCATCGAGAATGCCACTTGATCCGCCAACCTCGAAGTTGAAGATATCGACCGACACATCGCCTTCGAAGACGTCGAACAGGTCGCTCTGGTTGACCCTGCCAACGAGTGTTGTCGTTGTAACGATGCGAGAGATGATGATCTCGATCTCCTGGGACACCGTGCCATCGACAGAGGTCATGGTGTACATTTGCGCCAGTACTTCGTCATCGGCCAGGTCGATGACGCTCTGGCTGTTTTCGTCGAGATCGAAGGTCCACGACCCGTCCTCTGTGTAGCTGAACGTTCCAACATCACCGGGCAAAGATGGGACGACCTGGAACATATCCTCGCCGTCGTCGGCATCGGAAACGACAAGCTGGCCGCTCCTACCGTTATCTAACAGTGGGCCACGGCGAGGGCCGCTTACAAAGATAAAGCCTCCAAGGTCGTCACCGTCTTCGAAAGAGATTGTTGCCGTATCGTTCCAGCCGGTGATTGCAATGGTAATCGTCTCCGAAACGGAGCCGTCCTCTGATTCGACCTCGATAAGCTGTTGCATTGAATCAAAGTCGCCCAATGCCTGGATTTGTGGCGAGTCGTTGTCCAGCGTGAACTGCCAGTTGCCGGCCTGATCGATGGTGAAGTCTCCGATCCCTGCCGTGGTCTCTGTCTTTGCCCTGAAGTTGAGACCGCTGATATCGTCATCGATGTCGACAAAGCTTAAGGAACCATTAGCGACGGTCGTACCGTTGCCCAAACGCGACTGCCCGTCCTCATTCACGGTCCCAAACAGATCACCGACAATCTCCGTCGGGTCGTCGGTGCCGACAATGGTGATGTCGATTGTTTCGGTTATGAGCCCGCCGAAGCTGGATACCGCGTAGGACTCGACCACGGTCTCACCCTCGCCCAGGGCTTGGACGGTTGCCTCGTTATTGAACAAATCATAGGTCCAAGTGCCGTCTGCTTCCGCAAAGGAAAACTGTCCAAAACCAGTCGGCGCATAACTGACCGGATCAAATGACGTCAACGCGCCGAGTTCGGCTGTGATCGACACGGCGCCACTCACGGTGTCTGTTGCACCGTCTTCCGTAACGAGACCGTCCAAATCACCATTGATGACATCCTCGGCGGCAACGACGGTTAAATCGACAATGCCGGTCGCAGAGTCAGTGCCATCCGACACGACGTATTGAAATCTGTCGGTGCCGCTGAAACCCGCTGCTGGTCTATACGTAAATGTCCCGTCGGCGTTGATGATGACCTCCCCGCCGTTGATCGTGGTGAATGTATCGGCCTGAACAATCAACGCGTTGTCTTCGACATCGCTGTCCACGCCCGCGCCATTGTCATCCAGAACATTGCCGCTGATTGTCACCCCTTCAGCGCCCGCGAATGCGTCATCGGCAGGTATCGGCGCGTCATTCACCGACGTCACGTCGATGGACAGCGTCTGAACCTCGCTCTCAAGCTGCCCATCGGAGACCGCAAAGGTGAAGCTGGCATAGCCGGTACCGTTGTCGTTGGGATCGGGTGTGAAGGCTAACTGCCCGATATCGGCCGCTGCGATGATCTGGTCGGCGCCGACTGCCGTGCCAGCCAGCTCTAAGATGCCAGCGAGCGGCAGCGTTGCGATCCGCACCGCACGGAGGGTATCGCCGAAATCGACATCGTTGAAGACGAAGTGATCCGTATCGAATGCAAGGGTATCATCCTCGTCGACGGTTGCTGTGCCGTCGGCCGAAACCGGCGCGTCGTTGACCGGGTTGATCGCGAAAGTGATCGTGCCGGTATCGACCGCGCCATCCTCGTTCCTCACCGTGTAGGTAACCGAGTCCGTGATGGTGGAATCGGCCGCGGGCGAATAGGTGAAGCTGCCATCGCTGCCGATGATGAAATCACCGCCAGCCGCCGTCTGCTTCTGCTCACTGTCGACGGTCAGCGTTTGACCGTCGGGATCAAAATCCGCGCCGGCACCGTTATCGACCAGAACATTGCCGACAATCTGGGTGTCTTCGTCCAATGCAAAAACGTCGTCGAAAGCCACCGGGGCCAATATGCTCTGTACTTCAACGGCGCCGGCATCGACCGTGCCGCCATTGTCGACGTCGGCAGCATCGATATCGCGGGTGTTGCCTTTGGCGTCGGTCGCAAGGCCGGCGGGCGCGCTGCCCCGATCCAGCGCCGGGTTGCTGGCATCGGCCTTCAGTGCGACCGTCTCGACCGGGCCGCCATTGTCGGCCAGTTCGCCCCCCACCGTCACCCCGTCGGCGAGGGTTACCGTACTGGCGAACACGTCCGACGCGTCTGCGCCGCCGATAAGATTGCCGCCGCCATCAATGATGGGGATGCCCTCAACCTCTCTGCCGCTGTTGCCCAGCACCAGCGTGTTGGTCAATGTCGCGTTATTGCGATTGTAGACACCGCCGCCGCCGAATTGGTCCACCGCCGTGTTGCCCGTCACGGTCGTGTTGGTCAGCACCGCCGTGCCGCTCGAGTTGTTGAGCAGCGCGCCGCCATTGTAGGCCGAATAATTGCCGACCAGCGTCGTGTTGGTCAGCTCGGCGGTGCCGTCGTTGAAGATACCGCCGCCCTCAGCCGCCGCGCTGCCGGACGCGACCGTGGTGTTGATCAGGGTCGCCGTGCCGCTGTTGAATATCGCGCCGCCACGATTGGCGCTGTTGTCGGTCACCATGCTGTTGGACAGGGTCAGCGCCGCCCCGGCATCGATCCGAACGCCGCCGCCATCCTGGAACCGCAGGCTGCCGCCGGTGATGGTCAGCCCGTCGAGCGTCGATGTCCCGCCGCTGACCAGAAGCACCCGGCTTAGATCGTCAGCGTCAAGGGTCACATCGCCCCGTCCGTCGCCGTCGACATCGCCCAAAATGGTGACATCGGAAGCGATCTCGAGCTGACTGCCGCCAAGAACGATCGTGCCGCCATTCTCGAACGCCTCGCCGACGCCCGCGGCAAAGGTGATCGTGGCATTAGCGAAACCGCCGCCATCGGCATCCGTCAGCAAGTCGGCATAAGCCAGCGCCTCGCGTAGGGATGTCTCGCCGTCGAAATTGTTCACCACATCCGCTGTCGTGGTAACAACCAGCGAGGGCGCCTCGAACTGGGTCTCGACCGCGCCGGCATCGACCGTGCCGCCATTGTCCGTGCCGGGCAGGTCGACGTCGCGCTCATTGCCTTCGGCGTCGAGCGGCAGGTCGGCGGGCGCGCTGCCCCGATCCAGCGCCGGGTTGCTGGGGTCGCCCCTCAGCGCAATC
>JBCBSH010000104.1:0-14925 GCA_039819285.1 Pseudomonadota bacterium | reverse complement strand
AAACGTTTTTGTAGCAAGCGGATTCATGCGCTTGCGGACCTTGTCTCGTGTCGAGCTTGGCCGCGCAAAGCGCCTTGGGTGGTGCGCTGCGCTGGCCTACACTGGCGCGAAGCCGGCGCAACACATGCGTCGAAAGCAGTCGGAACTGTGGGAGGATTGTCATGCATTCGGTTCGCGCTGGCCTGATAGGGGCCGTTGCCACATTCATGGCCTTTGGCGGTACGGCCTTGGCGCAGGAATACACGCTGCGCCTGGCACACTATCTGCCGCCGACCCACAATCAGGCCATCAACGTGATCCCCGACTGGGTCCAGCGGATTGAGGATCAGTCGGATGGGCGGATCGCGATCGAGGTCTTCCCCGCCGGTCAGTTGCTGGGCATCGCCGACATCTATGACGGGGTCGAGGCGGGGGTCGCAGACATCGGTTGGGGGCTGCCGGCGATCCAGCCCGGCCGCTTTCCGATGCTGTCGCTGATGGAACTGCCGTTCGAGTTTGAAAGCGCGGAACAGGCCAGCCGCGTTGCCATGACGTTGCTTGATGAGGGCGTGTTGGACGACGAGTTCGACGGCGTCGTGCCGCTCTACATCCACACCCATTCGCCTGCCGGCGTGCACACCCGCGAGGCGCCGGTGAACGAGCCCGGCGACCTCGACGGACTGCGCATCCGCTTTCCATCGGCGCCCGTGCGCGAAATGTTGACGGCCTGGGGTGCCGATCCCGTCGGCGTGCCGGCTCCGCAGGTTTACGAGAATCTGGAAACCGGCGTGCTGGACGGTGTGGCGTTTCCCTACGAAGCGATGAAGGGCCTGCGTTTGGGTGAACAGGTCAGCTACCACACCGAACTTCCGCTCTATACGCTGACCTTCTACATGATCATGAATCCGCAGGTGTTCGACGGTCTGCCGGAGGATCTGCAGCAGGTGATCCTGGACAATTCCGGCATGGACGAAGCGGTCGCCGTCGGCCGCTCGTGGGACGAGGAAGACCAGCGCGGCCGCGACTATGTCCAGGAACTCGGCAACGAGATTATCGTCATTCCGGCGGCGGAGATCCCGGCCTGGCGGCAGCCCGTGGATGCCGCCATCGCAGCCTATCTCGATCGTTTGCACGAAGAGGGGTATCCCTCGCGCGAGGTTTACAGCCGCATTCAGGAAATCGCCGCCGAGTAACGCGCGGCGAGCCTAAATCCATCCGCGCCATGCTGGCGGCCGCGGAGCGGGCCACCGCCTGGACGACGCGCGCCATGGCGCTCGTCGGCGCCGTGGCGCTGGCGCTCCTGATGGTGCTCGTTACCGTCATCGACGTTGTCTTGCGCCAGGCTGGCCTGGCCATTCCGGGCGCCTTCGAACTTGTGACCTTGGGTATGCGGGTCCTTGTGGCGCTCGCCATGCCGTACGCGTTTTGGACCGGCGGGCATGTCGCGGTGGAGCTGTTTACCGACCGGCTGCCGGAGCGGCTGCGCGCGGCGATCATCGCCCTTGGCTTGGTTCTCGCCGGCCTGGTCATGGCGCTGCTTGTCTGGGCCTCCTGGGGTCGCGCCGCCAATGCGCTCAGGCGCGGTGACATTACGGTCGATCTCGGCATGCCCGAGATCGTGTTCTGGATCCCGCTCTTGGCCGGTGCGGCCCTCTGCGTTCCGGTCGTGGCGTTGATGGCCGTGCGACAGGGGGGCATCGCGTTAGGCGTACTGTTGCCGAAACCCGGGCGGACCGCATGACGCCACTGGCCATCGGCGTCCTGTTCACGATCCTGCTGTTCCTGTTGATCGGGCTTCGGGTGCCGGTCGCGGTCTCGATGTTGGTCGCAGCCATCGGCGGCATCCTTGTGATCCAGGGCTGGCGGGCCGCCGCGTTTCAACTCGGCGCTGTTCCGTTCGCCTCAACCGCGTACGCGCTGTCCGTGGTGCCGCTGTTCGTGCTGATGGGTGCGTTCGCCGCGCGTACGGGCCTGGCGCGTGAACTCTACGACGCGGCCAACGCGATGACGGGGCATCGGCGCGGCGGGTTGGCGATGGGCACGGTCGCCGGCTGTGCAGGCTTTTCGACCATCTGCGGCTCGTCGCTGGCGACGGCGGCGACCATGGGCGGCGTGTCGCTGAAGGAAATGACCCGCTACGGCTACGACAACCGGCTGTCCTCGGGCGCCGTCGCGGCGGGCGGCACGATCGGCATCCTGATTCCGCCTTCCGTCATACTGGTGATCTATGCGATCCTGACCGAACAGTCCGTCGGCGCCCTGTTCGCCGCCGGCCTGCTGCCGGGCATCCTTCTTACCGCACTTTTTATGGTCACGATCTGGCTTTGGGCCCGTCTCCGACCCGGCGCTGCGCCACGCTCGGACCGGCTGCCTTGGCGTCAGCGCTTGCAGGCCCTGGCCGGCATATGGGCGGTCCTGCTGCTGGTCCTGCTGGTCATCGGCGGCATCTACACCGGCTTCTTCACGCCGACGGAATCGGCAGGTATCGGCGCGTTCGGGACGTTTCTGATCGGTCTCGCGCGCCGGCGCTTCACCGCCAAAATCCTGATCGAATGCCTGTTGG
Source organism: Pseudomonadota bacterium (assembly GCA_039819285.1). Taxonomy (GTDB): domain Bacteria; phylum Pseudomonadota; class Alphaproteobacteria; order DSM-16000; family Inquilinaceae; genus JANQGH01. Next base: position 12,383 of record JBCBSH010000104.1, on the reverse strand, counting down.
AGGCGGCGGTGACCACGGCCATGATCTTCCTGATCATCTTCGGCTCCAGCCTGTTTTCCACCTTCTTGACCGTCACGGGCATCACCCAGGCGCTCAGCGCCTTGACCAGCCAATCGGGACTGGCACCGATCACCATTCTGCTGCTGATGCTGGTCGTATTGATGGTGCTGGGCTGTTTCATGGACAGCCTCGGGATTGTCCTTTTGACCGTTCCGGTCTTCTTCCCGGTGCTGATGACCCTGGATTTCGGCCTAGGCGCCGTCGAAACCGGCATCTGGTTCGGCATCCTGTTGGTGATGACCGTTGAGATGGGGCTGATCACGCCGCCGGTCGGCATGAACGTCTTCATCGTGCGAGGCGTTGCGCCCGACATTCCAATCGGGCGGATCTATGCCGGCGTGCTGCCGTTCCTGATCGCCTTCCTCGCTGCGATCGCCTTCATTCTGCTGCTGCCGGAGATCGCGCTGTGGCTGCCTGGGCGGTTGAGCTGAGGGCTATTTGACGATCAGATCGACGGTGGATTTGGTCAGGGGCTCGCAGCCGCTATTGGTCACCAGAACCGTGTGGCCGCTCGTGGCCGCTAGGCCCGCGTCGCTGTCGAACAGGATGATGTGGATGAAGAACACCATGCCGGGCGCCGCCTCGACCGGATTGCCGTGGTAGAGCATGGGCCAGTCCATCCAGTTCGGCGCGAAGGTGGTGCCCAGCGAATAGCCGCAGGCGTTCATGCGATGCGCGCCGAACCCGGCCCGGTCGAGCGTGTCGGCATGGGCGTCGAACACGGTCCCGATCGGCTGGCCCGGTTTCAGCGCGTCCATCGCGGCGTAGAGGGCACCCACCGCGGCTTGGTGCATTGCAACCTGCCGTGCAGGCGGCGCACCGACCCGTACCGTGCGCATTAAACAGGCATGGTAGTGCCTGTACGTTCCGGCGATTTCCAGCATAAGCTGGTCGTCCGGATCGAGGTGGCGCCTGCCGGTGTAATAGCGGCACATCAAGGCGCCGGGGCCCGAGCCGATGATGTGCTCATTGGCCGGATCGTCGCCGCCTCCGCGCCAGATCGCGCCCTGCAGTTCGGCCAGGATGTCGCCTTCGAAGGCGCCGGCGTGTGTAGCGTCGACGGCCTTATCGTAGGCTTGGTCGACCAGCTCGGCCGCGCGACGAACATAGGTCAGTTCGGCGTCGCTCTTCACCAGCCGCAGCCGGCTGACCAGGGACGAGGCGTCCTCGGTGGTGGCCAGGTCTGCCAAGCCTTCCAACAGCCGAAAGCCCAGCGCGGCGGTCAGGCCATAGGCATCCCATTCAACGCCCATTCGGGCATCGCGCAGACCCTTCTCTATAAGAATGCCCCTAAGGTCGTCGACCGGGTTCGCGCCGGCCCTGTCGGTCCATACCCGGACATCCTCGATCACCGAGGTGAAGTGCGCTTGTCGCTGATCCGGCGCCCTTGTCAACAACGTCATGCCGCCGTCAGCGGTCAGCACCAGGCACTGGAAATAGACATACCCGAACGTGTCGAAGCCGGTCAGGTAATAGAGGCTCTCCTGGCGAAACAGCAGCAGCGCGTCGTAACCCCGGTCCGCCATCGAACGGCAGGCGCGGGTTCTTCGGTTGGCAAGTTCTTCGGTGGAGAAGTGGATTGGCATAGTAAGCCGGCTATCGATTCGGGGTTTTCGGAAGCTTAGGGCGCCGGTGCATATTCGGGCAACGTGGCGATCTCGACCGGCCGGTCAATGCCGTCAAGTCTGACGGATGGCAGGGCGTGCATCGGTTCGCTCGCCAAATCGGCAAGCTGCCGCGACAGCAACACCGGTACCCGCAATCGCTTGCACTGGCCCTCCAATCGGCTGGCATGATTGACCGTCGGGCCGATCACGGTGAAATCCAGCCGGTCCGGCGCGCCGATATTGCCGTAGATAACCGGCCCAACATGAAGCGCGATGCCGAACTCCGGGTCGGGCTCGCCGGCGGCACGGCGCCGTTCGCGGTCGGTATCGATCGCGCCGCGTGCCGATCGCACGGCCTTTAGCGCCCTGTCCGCGGCGGCGCGCGGGTCATCCAGCGTCGGGAAGATCGCCAGCAACCCGTCGCCGATGAACTTCAAGACCTCGCCGCCGAACGCCTTGATGGGCCCCGCCTGGCGTTCGAAATAGGCGTTCAACAGCGCGATGACCTGACCGCCGGGCAGCCGGCCCGACAACTCGGTGAAGCCGCGAATGTCCGACGCCCAAAGGACGGCGTCGATGGTTTCGCCCGCACCCCGCGTCATTGCACCTTCCAAGACGCGCCCGGCGCTGCGTCGGCCGAGATAGGTTTCGGCCACGACCGACAAGGTCTCGCGCTGCACCAGCACCTCCAGCGGTGTCGCCAGTCGGGCGGCCAGGTCTTCGAACAAGGGCCGCTCGGCCGGCTCGGCGCCGGACCATTGCAGAACATGCCGGCTGCCGTCGCTGAAGGTCAGCGGTGTGACCAGCCCCGGCTCGGCCATTCCGCCGCCTTCCGTGAGACCGGGCAGGCTGGCGCCCAGTCCGGTGTGAAAGACGAACCGTTCCGCCGCCCGGCCAGTCTCTGCACTCCAATCCACGGTGATGCGGGCGAGCAGGGGGTTGAGCGCTGCGACCTCGAGGCTGGCGGACGACAGCATCAGGCCGCCTTCGACCGCCCTGTTGCACACGCCCGCCAGCAGGGCGGGAACGGAGGGCGAGCGGGCGGCTTCGGTCGCCAGCCAGTCATGCAGGGCCGTCGGGTCGATTGACGCATTGGTCGCTGGCCTGTTCATGGGGGCAAGATATTTCCTCGGTCGGCAAAATGCGAAAATGTAAGTTGACAGCTACGTAAGTGAATTCTTACATATTGCTGCATGGACGAAGCGTTAAAGGCGCTGGCGGATGGAACTCGGCGGCGGATCCTGGCCCTGGTATCGCAGGAAGAGCGCACAGCGGGCGACATTGCCAGGCACTTCACGGTCAGCCGGCCGGCCATCTCGCAGCATCTCCGCGTGCTGCTGGATGCCGGCCTGGTCTCGGTGCGCGGCGACGGCACCAAACGGTTCTATCGCGCCGATGCCCTCGGCCTGGATGCTCTGCGCCGCGAGATGGAGACGCTTTGGCGGGGGCGCCTGGATCTTTTGAAGCAGGAGGCGGAAGCGGAGGCTCGCGCCGCGGAGAAGGCGGCCGATGCCCACGAACCCGAAGGAGAGACCTGATGACCGAAACCGGCAGTTTTCAACACGAAGTGTTCATCGAGGCACCGCCGGCGACCATTTTCGCCTTTCTGACCGATCCGGAAAAGATGATCCGCTGGATGGGCGTCAGCCACGAGTTGGACCCCAAACCCGGCGGCATGTACCGGGTCGATGTGATGAACGGCCATGTCACACGTGGCGAGTTTCGCGAGGTCTCACCCAACGACCGCCTCGTCTACACGTTCGGATGGGAGGGCGAAGACACATCGGTGCCGCCCGGCAGCACGGTCGTCACCATTGTGCTGACACCCAAGGACCAGGGGACCAGCGTAACGCTCGTCCATTCCGGCCTGCCCGTCGCGGCCCTGGCGGGCCACAAGAAGGGCTGGCTGCACTATTGCAGCCGTCTGTCCCAAGCCGCGGCCGGCAAGGATCCGGGACCGGACGCCGGCCCTGCCTGATCGACCTGTCCCCTAACAATCGTCAGCCAAGGAGACCCGCCATGACCAGCACCGGAAGCTTCGAACACGAAGTCTTCATCGAGGCACCACCGGCGACCATCTTCGCCTTTCTTACCGACCCGGAAAAAATGGTTCGCTGGATGGGCGTGACCCACGAGCTGGACCCAAAACCGGGCGGCATCTTTCGGGTCGACGTCACAAATGGCAACATCGCCAGGGGCGAGTTCAAAGAGGTCTCCCCGAACGACCGGCTGGTTTACAGCTGGGGCTGGGAAGGGCCGGAAACATCGGTCGAGCCCGGCAGTTCCGTCGTCACCATCACGCTCACCCCGCGACCGCCCGGCACCAACGTGAAGCTGGTCCATTCCGGCTTGCCCGAACCGGCGGTCGCGCCCCATGGCCAGGGCTGGACGCACTATTTCAGCCGGCTGGCCGTTGCGGCGGCCGGCGGCGACCCTGGTCCGGATTCAATGGTCAAGACCTAATGCGATTAAGGAGCAGAACCATGCAGCAGCACGAAGTCGTCAGCCAGCAGGAGTGGATCGATGCGCGCAAGGCGCTGTTGGCCAAGGAAAAGGCGTTCACCAAAAAGCGCGATGAGCTAAGCGCGCAGCGCAGGCAGCTACCCTGGGTGAAGATCGACAAGGACTACCGGTTTGAAGGCCCGAACGGTTCGGAACGCCTGTCCGACCTGTTTGACGGCCGGGACCAGCTGGTCGTCTACCACTTCATGTTCGGCCCGGACTGGCAAGAGGGCTGCCCCAGTTGCTCGATGATGGCCGACACGTTCGACGACGCCATCATCCATCTCAATCAGCGGAATGTCAGCATGGTGGTGGTTTCGCGCGCGCCTTACGCCAAACTGAAGGCCTACGAGGACCGGATGGGCTGGCATTTCAAATGGCTGTCGTCGGAAGACAGCGACTTCAATCAAGACTTCCACGTTACCTTTAGCGATGAGGAGCGTGAGAACGGCCAAGCCTACTATAACTACCGAATGGGCAGTTTTCCGGCCGACGAAGCTCCCGGCCTCAGCGTGTTTTGCAAGGACGATGACGGCCAGATCTTCCACACCTATTCGACCTATGGGCGGGGCCTGGACGCGTTGCTGGGCACCTATCAATTCCTCGATTTGGTGCCCAATGGCCGCGATGAGGACAGCCTGCCATTCCCCATGGCCTGGATCCGCCGCCACGACGAATACGGCGCCTGACAAGGCCGCGCTCACCTCACAGAGACCGGGCGCTTGACGGTCGCGATCCGGCTGCCTGGCCTTAAGGGTTGGGCGGCTGGATCGTTCGCTCGTGACCACAACGTTTCCCTTACATGTCAATCGCGTAGTGCGGCGATCCATCAGCGGATTCCGAAAATAATCGCTAGCGTCTCGGAATAGACGGCCAGGGCACCTGTTGTCCCCTCGTGAAAACGACATCCGAGGAGACGAAACGTGCTCACGCAACTGGAAAATTACAGCGCTAGTGGTGAACGGGGCATTCTCGCCGATCTGGCCGGTGGCGATCAGCCGGACTGGTCCGAAGAAGACGTCGCGACGACCGCACCGCTTCCCCAAACCAGGCTGAGCGCGGCCAAGCGGTCCTATGCCACGCGCCGGATCGAGCTTGGCGACGCCGCACGGCTGATCACCTCCGGCGCGCATCCGGCCAGCGGCGACTTGGTCCTGGCCCGGATCGACCGGATTGGCCACCATCGGCGGATCGAAAGCCCCGATGGGCGTCGGCGTCAGCTCTATGTCGGCGACGAGGTCCTGCTGTGTTACGGCGCGCGCTATGCCAGCGATCAGTTCGAGGCCCTGGTGCCCGAGACCATGGGTCCCTGCCATATGGTCGCGGCCGGCGGCATTGCGGCCCGATGCGTCAACCGTCATGACGCGACAAGGCCGGCAACCCGCATCACGCCTCTCGGTTTGGTCGCCGACGCGGCCGGTCAGGTCTTGAACCTGAGGCGCTATGCCCAGCCGACCGGTCGACGCGCCGCGGCGCGGCCTTACACGCTCTGCGTCGTTGGCACGTCGATGAACGCTGGTAAGACCACGACGATCGCGGGCATCGTCCGCGGGCTGACCCGCATGGGCAAGAAGGTTGCCGTGGGCAAGGTCACCGGAACGGGCGCTGGCGGCGATCGTTGGGCCTATGTCGATGCCGGTGCACATGCCGTGCTGGATTTCACCGATTTCGGTCATCCCTCGACCTACCTGTTGCCGAATGACGAGTTGACCGCCCTGTTGCCCGCGATCGTGCGCGACCTGGCCGAACGACAACCCGATGTCGTGGTCTTGGAACTCGCCGACGGGCTGTTCTTTCCCGAGACGGCAGACCTGGTCCAGAGCCAGACATTTGCCGACCTGGTTGACGATGTCGTCATCGCCGCCGGTGACGCCATGGGCGCCGAGGCTGGCATCCGACGGTTGGCCGCCCACGCGATCACGCCTGTGGCCGTTGCTGGGCGTATGACGTCGAGCCCGCTGGCCGTGCGCGAGGCCAAGGCGCTGACCGACGCCCCCATCGTCCTGCTGGACGATCTGATGGACGGCGGCTGGGTCCCCGCGGCCTTGGCCGAGCCGGATGAAGTCTCGGCGCAAGCCGCCGAATAGGGATCTGCCCGATGCCCCTTCCAAAGGTCCTTGCCGGCCGTCGCCGCTTGCGCTTTGCCTCGCTTGTCGCCAATGGCATTGCGCAGGCGGGCGTGGCGGTCGCCACCGCCATGCTAGTCAGGCACGGTTTTGACAGGCTGATCACACCGCAGACACCATCGCCGCTCAGCGAAGGTGCGGTCTTTGCAGCCGGCCTGTGTACGGCGATTGTTGTCGGCGCGTGGCTGAGGTGGCGCGGTCATTTGGACGCGGAACATCTTGGCCAAGGATATGTCCACGCCGTGCGTCAAAGGCTGTTCCGCCACGTCGCCAAGATCGGTGCGGAGGGCTCTCGCCAGATGAGCCGTGGGGCGATCGTCTTGCGCTTCGTCGGTGATTTGAGCGCCCTGCGTCAGTGGATCAGCCTTGGGCTGGCCAGACTGACGGTCAGTGGGCTGGCCGCCATCCTGGCTATTGCCGTTCTGGCCTTCATCGAGCCCGTTGTGGCCATCTCTGTTGGCATCGCCGTCGCCGTTGCGGCCGCCCTGGCCCTCGCAATTGGACCGAACCTGCGCGCGACGACGCGTGAATCGCGCCGCCGTCGCGGCCGTCTGGCCGCCCAGTTGAACGACCGCGTCGCGAACATCGGTGTGGTCGAAGCATTTGGCCAGGAAACCAGGGAAAAGAAACGCTTCGGCCGGCTGAGCAATCGGCTGCGCCATGCCTTGATCGCGCGCGCCAAGGTGGTCGGTCTCTTGCGCGCCCTATCCGAGGCAAGCGCCAGCTTCGCCAGCGCCTGTGCCCTGTTCGTCGGCGCCTTCCAGGTCGGGCTCGGCCTCGCAAGCCCCGGTGCTGTCGTCGCGGCCATGGTTGTTGCCGGCCTCTTGGCGCCGCGGCTGCAGGACCTCGGCCGGGTCTACGAGTTTTGGAACGGCGCGCTGATCGCGCGCGAAAAGCTGGAGCAGATGTTGGCGCTGGCGCCCGGCCGGCGCCGTGAGACCCGGCGGGCCCGGCGACCGCTGAAACCCGGGTCTGGCCGAATCGAAGTGACCGGCGTGCATTTGCAAGGCGTCTTTGAAGACCTGCAGACAGTCATCGAGGCCGGTCAACGGGTAGCGCTCGTCGGCCCCAACGGCGCCGGAAAATCCAGCCTCATGCGCCTGATCGCTGGCATTGTTGACCCCGACAAGGGCCGAGTTCTGCTCGACGGTCAGGACATCGCGCGTTGCCGCTGGGAAGATCTGCGCGCCGCGTTTGCCATCGTCTCGCCCGATCTGCCCCTATTGCGTGGATCCTTGCGGTTGAACGTGGCGTACGGTGCTACCGGCGTCTCGGCCGAGGATATCGAGCACACGCTGACGGATCTTGGTCTTGATCCGCTCGTCGATCGCCTCCCGGCTGGACTGGACAGCCGGATTTCGGAAAACGGCGGCGGCCTGTCCACCGGAGAACGCGCCCGCATTGCGCTGGCGCGCGCCCTGTTGGCGAAGCCACGCGTCCTGTTGCTCGACGAGGCCGACGCCAACCTTGATGAGGTCTCGCGCAATACGCTGGAACGGGTGATCGGCGCGTTCCCCGGCACGGTGCTGTTCATCACCCACGATCCGACCCGCGCCGCGAAGGCCGATCGCATCCTCTGCCTTGAGCAGGGGCGCCTGCACGAGGCCGTTGGCGACCCGACAGTCGCCGAAGCCAGGCCACCCGCGGTGCGGTTGGTGACCACGGGCAGCGGTGAACACGAAGACAACCGCTGACCTTTGACCCCTAATCATGAAGGAGCTAGTTTCGTGAAGTACTTCCGCCTGATGAAGAACAACGTTGACGTTCAGCCATTCTTGAACGAAATCGCCTCGATCCCCGACGCCTGGGCGCTGAGCACGGGGCGCCAGGACAAGATCGCCGTCCAGCGCGAGGCCGAGGCCATCCCGCTGCGCGGTCTGGTGAAATCCAAGATCGGTGATCGCAAGCGCCGCGACGTCCATGAAAGCCGCTACACCAGCGGCTCCAAGAAATTCCTGGTGGCAAGGGCGTTTCTGGAAAGCTTCGCTGCGGAACAGGACGCCGAACTGGGCCGAGGCAAGATCGTGCGTCTCATGCCGGGTCGCCGCGTCTATCCACACATCGACCGCGGCGCGTACTACCGCGTTCGCGACCGCTATCACCTGATCCTGCAAAGCGCGGCGGGTAGTTATCTCAAGGCCGGTGATGAAGAGGTGCGCATGGCTGAGGGTGAGCTGTGGTGGTTCGACAACAACCAGATGCACGAGGCCCACAACGACGGCGAAGCCGAACGCATCCACATCATCTTCGACATGTTGCCGCGCCACCGCGTCGCCGAGGTGTACGGCGAGGAACGGGTGGCCTGACGGGGTCGCTCGCCGAGCCGCCTCCGCCCGTCGATGCGCATCCAAAGGTGATGACGATGCCCGCACAGATTCTGTTGCAAGAGCCGCCGATAAGTCCCGGACCGCGACCCGATATCAGGGAACCAGCTACGCGGCCCGTGCTGCATTTACCCAGGTTCGGCCAAGGCGTGCCCTACTATCTGCATGTGCCGCGACTGATCGATCCGACGGCGCGCCCGCTGATCGCCGTGCACGGGATATCGCGACGGGCCGGAGCCCATTTCGGTGCGTTCGCCCCGTGGGCCGAACGCACCGGCAGGATTCTGATCGCACCCCTGTTTGCCGAAAAGCAGTGTCGGCGTTATCAGCGTATGCTGGTTGATCGCCGCCGCGCCGATCACGCCCTGTTCGCCATTCTGAAAGACGTGGGGGCGGCGACGCGTCGGACGATCGACCGCTTCGATTTCTTCGGCTTCTCCGGCGGCGCGCAGTTCGGCCATCGCTTGGCGCTCATGTATCCGGACCGTATCGGACGCCTCGCGCTGGCCTCGGCCGGCTGGTACACGTTTCCCGATCGAGCCGTCGCGTTCCCTTACGGCCTCAGCCCCGGGGAAGGTTGGGCGGGCGCGTTCAGGGCAAGGCTCGCCGACTGCCTGTCGATACCGATTCTGGTTCTCGTCGGCGAGCGCGACGTCCTGCGGGACTCTGCGTTGCGCAAGCGCACCTGGGTCGACGAGCGGCAGGGTCGAACGCGGGTCGAGCGTGCCGCGCGCTGGACGATGGCCATGCGCGAGGCGGCGCGGCGGTGCGGCATCGAGCCGAGCATCGACTTCCAGACGCTGCCGCGCAGCGGACACTCGTTCGAAGCCTGCGTCGACGATGGTGGCCTGGTCGACGTCGTGACGGGCTGGATGGTGAAGTGCTGCCCGACCGGCCAGTCACGCCACTGATGAAAGCCAGCCCATACGGTCAAGGCCGAGCCCTCAAAGAAATGGTGCCGACGCGCTGATTTGAACCGCTGATACTAGGCTGCCGTAGGGCGCGGGCAGCAGGTCCGCGTCTTCGAAGAGTCGGCTGGGTTCCACTTCTGTTACGACATCCGCCTGGGCGAGCAAGAACGGTAGAAGATCGGCGTCGTATTCGCCCTGAACTTTCCAGCTGCCCGGTACGCCGCGAGACAGTGGGCGGCGGCGGTTGCGGCCGGCCGAGACGCGCCAAAAGCCGCCGGGCCGCGCGCCGAGTGCTGGCTCTTGCGAGCCTGTGGCAGCGTTACCGGGTCGAGCGTCTGGACATCCACACTGACCGGCAAGTTTGCTTCGCTTTGAGTCGATGGGTGCCGTTTTCGGCCAAGAGCCGCGTATTGGTGGACGTGTCCGTCTGGCTCTGGCATCAGGGTGCGACGGGAGATTGATCTTGAAAGTCGTGGACGATGGGAGCGTTTGAGTGAAGCTTTGCTTCGGCTGCGTATCAGCGCGGAGGCGTCCGTATCGAGTTCGTTCTTAAGGGATCTTGCCGAACGACGCGTCATGCCAGCGCGCTGGGCGCCGGAATGCCGCAGCCTCAGTCTCACGCGTCTCGGCGAAACATTCTGGCCTGTACTTAAAGCATACTGTATGACAAACAACATGCATCAGAGTGCGCGGCCCGTCCTCTGCCCATTTCCGGGCAGTTTTTGAGGGTCTGCATCAAAACGAGGCGCATACGGTTCAGATGTCCACGGTTACGGCACCGACGATCCCTGCCACCTGGCCACGACAGCCGAAGCGGCCGACCCTCGCCGAAACCATCGCCGACACCGTTGCCGAGGCCATCGCCACCGGGCACCTGACCCCCGGCGAGCGCATCGTCGAACTCACCCTGGCCGACCAGATGGGCGTCAGCCGGGTTCCCGTGCGCGAGGCCCTGAAAGTGTTGCAAGCGCAGGGGATCATCACTGGAGGCGGCCATCGCGGCTACCGCGTGACCGGATTCGACAACGAGACGGCGCACAACGTGGTCGAGCTTCGGCTCATGCTCGAATCCATCCTCCTGCGCGATGCCGTGCGCAACTGGCGCGACGGGCGCGGCGATCTCAGCGGTCTTCATGCCGCGATCGATGCCATGCGGGTGGCCGCCAAGGTCGAGAACCGCACCGCGTCCCTGGCCGCCGACCTGGACTTTCACCGGGCCATCGGCGGGGCGGCCGGCAACGATGTCGCGGCCAAGTTATGGGAAGCGATTGCGCGCCATGTGATGATCATCTTCAACAGGCCGGAATATCGGGACGACGATCTGTCGGCCATCGTGCAGCAGCACGAGGCGTTCTTGGCGTTCATCGAAACCGCGATCGCGGAGAAGATCAGCGACACCGAGATCGAGCATGGATTGCACGATCATCTGTTGCAGGTCTCGCGCGCGAAAAGGGGTCAGGCGCCCTGAGACAGCAATTCTTGGCTCCACCCGGGCATGTGTCTGCGCTGGTCGCCAATGCAAGGGACGATGCGCCACGGCGGCGCCAATTCGACTGAGCCCAAGTCAGGACGGTGCGTGGTGGTCGGTCCAGTGGCGCGCGATGTCGTCACGTCGGCAGATCCAGACATCTTCATGCGCGTCGACATGGTCCAGAAACCGGGCCATGGCGCCGATCCGGGCGGGATGGCCCAGGATGCGCGCATGCATGCCCACCGACATCATCCGTGGCCGGGTCGCGCCCTCTTCATAGAGGATGTCGAAGGCGTCGCACAGCATCGCTGTGAATGCAGCGGGATCGAGTAGCCCGCCGGCCAGGATCTTGGCGTCGTTGTGGACCATCGTATAGGGAACGACGAGATGGCTTCGGCCGCCGACGCCAACCCAATAGGGTAGGTCATCGGCATAGCTGTCGCTGTCGTAGAGAAACCCGCCCTCTTCGACCAGGATCCGCCGGGTTGAGACGCTCGGGGCGTAGCGGCAATACCAGCCCAGGGGCCGCGAACCGACACTTTTGGTGATGGAGGCGACGCCATCGCGGATCGCCGCCCGTTCGTCGGCCGGTGACAAGCGGTAGTGTTCCTCCCACCGGTTGCCGTGGCCGCACACGTCCCACCCGGACTCTCGGACGAGCGTAGCGGCGGCCGGGTTCCGCTCCAGCGCTCGGGCTGATACGAAGGCGGTCAGGGGCAGGCCGCGTTCGGCGAAGAGGCGGGCGATCCGCCACAGGCCTGCCCGGCTGCCATACTCGTACATGCTTTCGGCGGCGAGGTCCCTGTCACCCTCGGGAACGCGCGGTGCGCCGACCTCTGTCAGCGCTTTTTCCGATCGGCCGTCGCCATCGCTTACCGAGTATTCGGCACCTTCCTCGATGTTGAGAACAAAGTTCAGCGCCAGGCGCGCGCCGCCGGGCCAGTTGGCATGCGGCGGTTCGGGTCCGTAGCCGACGAAGTCTCGATCGAGGTGGTCCGGCAGGCGCGGGTCGCCGGTCGGTGATCGGCCCGCAATTGTCATGCCCGGGGACCCGGCGCGGCCTCGGCCTTTCCGACAGACACGGCCGTCGGAGCGTCGACTTTCATGGATCAGTTCCCAGCCGTTGGAGCGTCGTCTCCGGCCTCAAAATGGCCGGACGGAACGGGGCCGGCTTGGCGCCGGCCCCGTCGCTGTCAACCCGCCGGACGGATGTCGTAGAAGCGCACCTGCCACCGTCCCGGCGCGAACTGCACACCGGTGATGTCGGCGTCATAGGCGATCATCTGGGTTTGGTCATGAATCGCCCAGAAAAGCGCCCGGTCCATGATCCATTCCTGCACGTCGGCGTAGAGGCGGTCCTGCTCATCCGCACTCGTGGCGCT
>JBCBSH010000103.1:0-15096 GCA_039819285.1 Pseudomonadota bacterium | reverse complement strand
GAGGCGATGGCGACCAGGCCGATATCCTCCTGCACGGTCACGCTGGTGACCGCCTGGGGCAAGGTCGGCGCAGTGTTTTCGACCCGGTTTCTGATCGCCTGTATCGCCAGCGTGACGTCCGTGACGTAGTCGCCGATCGTGGCTGTGATGATGGTCGATCCGCGCCGCACCGCGGCCGTAACGTCAGTCACCTGATCGACATTGCGCAGCGCCTCCTCCAACGGGCGCGAGACGAGGTTCTCCATTTGGGTTGGGCTGAGCGCCGGGGCCTCGGCGTAGACCTTGACGATCCGGATCTGGATCGTCGGGTCTTCCGAACTGGGATAGTTCAGGTAGACGATCATCCCGTAGACGGTGATGAACAGAACCAACAGCACCATGACGCGTGAGTTGGAAATCGCCAGCCGCGTCAATTGCATCGGCGAACGCCCCGGCCGGTCAGGACGCGTCGTCGGACGAAGAGGCGTCCGGCGGCAGTCTTACGGATTGGCCGTCGCGCAGCAGGCCCGTCCCGGCTGCGGCGATGACGTCGCCTTGGCTGATGCCCTCGGTCACCAGCACGTTTTCGCCCTGTCCTCCGGCCGTGGTGACTTGCACCTGCCGCACGACGCCAGCCTGGGCATCGTAGCGGAAGACGAAGGACGTGCCGGGCCGGTCGCCGGCAGCCACAGCACCAAACGGAACGTAGTAGCCGTCGGGCCCGTCATGGAACCGGAAGGTCGCCGAGCCCGACATGCCGGGCAGCAGGTCGACCGGCGGATCTATGACTGCGACGTTCACCGTTACCGTGTCCGCGACATTGAGGGTCTGGCCGATCTCGGCGATGCGGCCGACGCAGCCGCAATCGTCGATCGTCGCGGCGTCAAGCGACACCTCCATGTTCAGGGCCATGCGCGACGCCAGACGGTCCGGCACCGCCATGTTGAGTTGGATGGCACCGGCGGCGTCCATCTGGACCACCGACTGGCCGGCGCTGACGACGGTGAAATTGTCCGCGATCACGTCGGCGATCGACCCGTCATAGGGGGCCGTCAGCACCGTTTCCTCGAGGTTGCGCTGGGCCAGCGCCAGTTGGGCGAGCGCGGCCTCGACATCGCTGGTCGCGGTTTCGGCCCTGGTCTGATAGCCGTCCAGGGCCGCCTGGCTGATCCAGCCGCCCTGAAACAGTTCGCGCTGACGGGCGAATTCGGTGTCTGCCTCCTCCTGGCGGGCCCGGGCGCGCTGGACGTCCGCCTGGGCCGCGGCGACGTCCAATTGGTAAGAAGTCGGGTCGAGACGCGACAGCACCTCACCTTCCAATACGAGCTGGCCGACGACCACCGGCAGCTCGTTGATTGTGCCGGACACGGAAAAGCTGAGCGTGGCGCTGTCCACCGCCTGATACTGGCCCGGAAGCGTGCGGCTGACTTCGCCCGCCAAGTCGCCGACCGTGAAGGGCGCGATGGCGCGCACGCGTGGCTGAGGCTCGGGCTGGTCGTTGTCGCACGCCGACAACAGCACGACCGCCACAGAAAGCAGGGCACCCGCCCTGAGCGGACCTAACATCGACCGAAACCTCGCCTTTGTGTCTCGACCCTTGGCAAACCGCCGGATCCTTTTTGCTCTTTTGCTCTATTGCTCCGGCAGAGTAACGCTGACGCGAATCAAACAACTATCGAACATTCAACTGCGCTGATCCACCTTCTATTTGCCGGCCCCCTTTGGTGTGCATGTCTGACGCCGTTTGGTAACCAGCTTGTGAGTGGGATTTTGGGCAAAGGATGCTAGGTCGCGCACCACTTGGGTGATACGACCGGGGCTGGAAGATCCGTAGCATGGAATGTGAGCGATGAGCGGGCCGTTGGCCGGTGTACGTGTCCTTGATCTCAGCCGGATTTTGGCCGGCCCGACCTGTACCCAGCTTTTGGGCGATCTGGGGGCGGAGATCATCAAGATCGAACGGCCCGGCCGGGGCGACGATACGCGCGGCTGGGGGCCGCCCTTCCTGAAGGACACGGACGGCAACGAGACACGCGAAAGTGCCTATTACCTAGCCGCCAACCGCTCGAAACGGTCGGTCGCCATCGACATCGCGCGGCCGGAAGGCGTCGAGCTGATCAAGGCTTTGGCCGCCCGGTCCGATGTCTTGATCGAGAACTTCAAGACTGGCGATCTGGACCGGCGGGGCCTGGGTTATGACCAGCTCAAGGACGCGTTTCCGCGCCTGGTCTACTGCTCGATCTCCGGCTTCGGACGTACGGGTGCGCGGGCGAAGAAGGCCGGCTACGACTATCTGGCCCAAGGCATGGGCGGCATCATGAGCCTGACAGGCCCGGAAGACGGCGCGCCCCACAAGGTCGGTGTCGGCATCGCCGACGTGATGTGCGGCATGTATGCGGCCACCGGTATCCTGGCAGCACTCAGGCATCGGGACCTAACCGGCCAGGGCCAGCATATCGATCTCGCCCTTTTGGACAGTCAGATCGCCTGGCTGATCAATGGCGGAACCTATTACCTGACCTCGGGCGAGGAATCGCCGCGTCTTGGCAACGGTCATCCCAATATCGTGCCCTATCAGGTGTTCCCGTCCGCCGATGGCCATATCATCCTGGCGGTCGGCAATGACGATCAGTTCGCCCGGTTTTGCGACGAGGCGGGCGCGCCGGATCTGGCGACCGATACGCGTTTTGCCACCAACGCCGACCGGGTGCGCAATCGCGCCACGCTGATCCCGCTGTTGGAAGCGTTGACGGTCGCGCGCGGCACGCAGGCCTGGATCGACGCCCTGGACGCGCTCGGCGTGCCGTGCGGGCCCGTACGTACGGTGTCGCAGGTGTTCGAGGACCCGGAGACGTACCATCGCGGCATGCGCGTCCGGCTCGACCATCCGTTGTCGGGGACGGTCGATCTGATCGGCAACCCGCTGAAGCTGAGCGAAACGCCCGTTGACACCTCGCGCGCGCCGCCCGTGCTGGGCGCCGATACCGAAGAGGTGCTGCGGGAGGCGTTGGGCCTCGACGAGGACCGGCTTGCGGCGCTGGCCGCCGACGGCACGATCGCGCTGGGGGACGCGCGATGACGGAGCTGACGGGCGCGGACATCATCGCCCAAAGGCTGGCCGACGAGGGCTGCCGCTTCGCCTTCGGCATCCCGGGCGGCGAGGTGTTGGCCCTGATGGACGCTCTGACCCGGGCCGGCATTCGCTTCGTCTTGACCAAGCATGAGAACAATGCCGGCTTCATGGCCGAGGGCGCCTATCACCGCGACGGTAAGCCCGGCATCCTGCTGGCGACCATCGGGCCGGGCGTGGCCAACGCCGTGAACGTGGTGGCCAATGCCTATCAGGACCGCGTGCCGCTGATCTTCCTGACCGGCTGCGTCGACGACACAGAGGCGCTGACATATACCCATCAGGTGTTCGACCATCAGGCGCTGCTGCGGCCGGTGGTGAAGGCCAGCATGCGCGCCACCAGCGGCGCCGTCGATGTGGTCATCGAAAAGGCGCTGGCGATCGCGCAGTCGGGCCAGCCGGGCCCGGTGCATATCGATGTACCGATTGGCGTCGCCGAGGGCATCGAGACCCCGTCCGGCATGGCCGCCGCGCCTGTGCCGGCCGCCAGCGGACCGGCCGAGGGACCGGACCTCGACGGGGCCCGCGAATTGTTTGCCAAGGCCGAGCGGCCGTTGATCATCGCCGGCGTGGACGCGCTGGAACCGGGCGCGGCGGCGGCGGTGGCGGATATGATCGAGCGTTACTCGATCCCGCTGATCACCACCTACAAGGCCAAGGGGCTGATCCCGGAAGACAGTCCGCTGGCGTTGGGCGGTGCCGGCCTGTCGCCCAAGGCGGACGCGGTCCTGCTGCCTCTGGTTCAGCACAGCGACTGCATCGTGCTGGCCGGCTATGACCCGATCGAAATGCGCATCGGCTGGCGCGCGCCTTGGCCGGCGGGCGCACCGGTCATCGAGTTTTCCGCCGTCACGCACAGCCATTCCATGCATTCGGCGCGCCATGTCTTCGTCGGCGACGTTGCGGCCGGGCTCGGCGCCCTGACCAAGGACGCACCCATCCGCCCGACTTGGCAAGGCGGCGAAACTGCCGCCGCCCGACGCGGTCTGGCGGACACGTTCAAACCCACGGGCGACTGGTCGCCGGCCACGATGGTCCACAAGGCGCGGGAACTGGCGCCGGCCGATACCCTGACGACGGCCGACAGCGGCGCCCATCGCATTCTGTTCAGCCAGATCTGGGCCTGCCGAGAGCCGCGCGGGCTGATGCAGTCTTCGGCCTTGTGCACCATGGGCTGTGCCGTGCCTTTGGCCGCCGGCGCCAAGCTGGCGAGCCCGGAACGGCCGGTGGTCGCGTTCATCGGCGATGCGGGCTTGGAGATGGGGTTGGGTGAACTGGCCACCTTGCGCGATCTCGGCCTGCCGGTCGTGATCGTCGTGTTCGCCGACCGCTCGCTGGCGCTGATTGAGCTGAAGCAGCGCCAGCGCGGCCTGCAAGGCGTCGGCGTCGATTTCGACGCCACCGATTTCGCCGCGGTTGCCGAGGCTTTGGGCGGGAACGGGATGACGGCCGACGACGTCGACAGCTTTGAAGCAGCGCTCACGAACGCCCTTGCCGCAGACCGTTTTTCGGTGATCGCCTGCATGTTCGATCGAAAGGCCTATGACGATGCCTTTTGAGTCCAGGGCGGCCAATGCGCCGGTTTCCAACCTGATCGGCCGGGACCCGCGCGTCGATTTCTTCCGCGGCCTCGCCTTCATCATCATTCTGATCGCGCACATCCCGGCGAACTGGGTGGCGCGCTGGATTCCGGCCCGCTTTGGCTTTTCCGACGCGACCGAGATGTTCGTCTTCATGTCCGGGTTCGCGGCCGGCATCGCGTTCGGCGGCAGCTTTCTGAAACGCGGCTTCTGGCTGGGCACCGCGCGCACGGGCTATCGCGTCTGGCAGGTCTATCTCGGACATCTGCTCTTGTTCTTCTTCGTCGCCATGTCGATGGCGGCGGCGAACGAGCTGTTCGATACCCGCAACTACATCAACCAGTTGAACCTGACCTACTTCTTCAACGAGACCGCCACGGCGATCGTCGGCCTGTTCACTCTGCACTACGTGCCGAACTATTTCGACATCCTGCCGATGTACATCGTCGTTCTGGTGTTGATGCCGTTCATGTTTGCGCTGGCGCGGGTCCATCCGTGGCTGGCGCTCGCCGCCTCGTTCGCGCTTTATTGGGCGAACTGGTTCATCGGCTTCGACCTGCCGGCGGAGGTGCGGCCGAACAGCGACCGATCCTGGTTCTTCAACCCGTTCGGCTGGCAGTTGATCTTTTTCACCGGCGTCGCCCTGTCGATGGGCTGGCTGAAGCCGCCGCCCGTGTCGAAATGGCTGATCGGCGCCGCGATTGCGATGATCGTCTTCGGCGTCCTGGTTGGGCACTGGCCCCTGTGGCGCAGCTATGAATCCCTAACGGCCGTGCGCGAGGCCATCTCGCCCTGGCTGAACAAGACCAATCTGGGGATTCTGCGCTACATCCACTTCCTGGCCGCCGCCTATCTGGTGGTCGTGGCGCTGAAGGGGCATGAGCAATGGCTGGCCAGTGCGGTTGGTCGGCCGATCATGAAGTGTGGCCAGCAGTCGCTGCCGGTGTTCCTGTTCGCCATGGCCCTGTCGCGCTATGCCGGCATCGTGCTGGACCAGACGGGCCGCGAACTGGTCTGGGTGCTGCTGGTCAATGCCGGCGCCATCGCCACGCTGATCGGGATGGCCTATCTGTTGGGATGGCTGAAGTCGGAGCCGTGGCGGTCGAAGAAACCGCGCACGCCGGCGGCTGCCGAAGCGGGCGTGCAAGCCCCGGCCAACCAGCCATCGGCGCGCGCGGCGGAGTAGTCCAGGAGAAAGCTAGATACCGGCGCCGGCAACCAGAAGCGGTTCGGTCGTCAGATCCTCCGGCGCGCCCCAGCGATAGGTAAACGCATCGTCGCCGCGCCGGCGGCAGCGGTCGGCCATCAGCGAGGCCGCAAGCGTGCCGTTGCCGCCCCGCACGGCCGCCTCCAGGATCAGGATCTCGAACACGTCGCGCTGTACGTGGCTGCCACCCAACAGGTGGATGCGGTCGCGCACGCCGACCAGCGCCTTGATCACGCCGGCATCATCGCCCTGCCCGAAGGCGAGGATCGCGTCCGCCAGATTGCAGCCGATGGATCGCCAGACCCAGGGCTGATGGCCGGCCGCGCCGGACACGGCGACCGTGTTGGCCTCCGCGGCGGACCGCACGAAGCGGGCGGCTACGTCCTGCCGGCCGGCACCGACGAGGGCCATCAGATAATGGCCATCGGCAAAGCCATAGGCGTGGTCGCCGATATGGGTTTCGGCCAGCTCCGCCAGTTCGCGCCAGCGGTCGCCGACATCCACGCCCAACGCCTGCAGTCGCCACAAAAGCGAGACGGCGTTGGCGACGTCGCGAAAATCGTCGGTCTTGTCGGCACGAACCGACTGATCGTAGAGGGACAGGACCGTGCCGATCTCGCCCATGGTCAGGTGAAACAAGGCCCGGTGCCAAAAGACGTGGTAGGCGAAGTTGTTGCTGCGTTTCAGCGCCGGTGTGTGGTGGGCCAGCCAGGCGACGCCTTCGCGCGGCCGACCCGTGACCTCCAGCACATGGGCGACGGCGTGAAAGCCCCAGGCATCCTCGGGCTCCAGCTCCACCGCCGCGCGGCCGGCCTTCTCGGCCTCCGTAACCGCTCCGGTTTCCTCCAGCCCGAAGGCGTGGCAACCCAACATATAGCCGTAATCCGGCATCTCGGGCGACCAGTGGGCCAGATGGCGCGCCGTGGATTGGTGCATGCCGGGCGCATCGCCGGTCATGAAGCGCAGCTGATGGCCCAGCTTCAGGCCCAGCGCGTCGTGCGGCTGGTCGGCGAGGCTGGCCTCCAGGACGACGACGGCACCGTCGAAATCGTCGACGACCGCCCGTTCCAACGCTTTCACAAAGTTCTGTTCGCGCGCCGTGCCGCCCCGTTCGGCCAGGCTCGATCGCGCGTCCTTTAGCGCCTGGTGGGCGACCGGCAGAACCTGGCGGCGCCCCAGCAGGACGGTCCACAAGCCCTTCGCCGCGTGGGCCATTGCCATCTCGGGATCGTGGCCGAGCGCGGCCGTCAGATGGTCGATCGAATCCCGTCCATGGCGCAGAAAGGCGCGCACGGCATTGTCGAAATTCTCGACCGCCTCGGCGTTCGCGGCGGTGACCGCGAGGCCCCGACAATCGGCCAATCGCATCCTGTCTGTGCTGCCGGTGGCATCGGCGCTGATCATGAGCTTCCTTTCACCCAGAAACTGTTGCCGAGCTCACTCGGGTCCACTCGGTCGCTGCCCCCGGAACATAGATAGAGGTCGCGGCCGGCCCTGTCCCCAACCCTCACCAACTGTTGACCCTGACTTGATCGCGATCGCGCCGGCGGGGGATTATTTGTCAAGCTGTGCGGTAGGTTAGTGCCGCTTTGCCAGACGGAAGCCCCGGCGATTGCCCCCATGACCGAGACCATGTCCCCCAAGGCCGGTTTGGACAGAATGCGCAATGCGGGCGCGGCCCTCATCGCCGCCGCGATGCTCGGTATCATGGCGCTGATGGTCGGTGCCGATTATGGCTGGCGGTTGGCGGCGCTGGCGCTTGTCGGCGGCCTGCTGGGACTGGTGCTCTACCACGCCGCCTTCGGCTTCACGTCGGCCTGGCGCGCCTTCGTGTTTGAGCGGCGTGGCGCCGGGCTGCAGGCCCAGATGGTGATGCTGGCCGTCGCAGTCCTGCTGTTCTTCCCGATCCTGGGTGCGGGCGAGATCTTCGGCCGGTCGGTCGGCGGTTTCGTCTTTCCGGTCGGCATATCGGTGGCGGTCGGTTCGTTCCTGTTCGGCATCGGCATGCAGATGGGCGGCGGCTGCGCCAGCGGCACGCTCTACACTGTCGGCGGCGGCAACACCCGCATGGTCGTCACCTTGGCGGCGTTCATCGCCGGCTCGCTGATCGCGACCTTTCATCTACCCTGGTGGCTGGACCAGCCCTCGCTGGGCAGCTTCTCACTGGTGCGGATGATGGGCTGGTTCCCGGCCCTGGTGGCCAATCTGGCCGTGTTCGCGCTGATCTTCTGGGCCGTCGGCCGGCTGTCGCGGGACGGCGCCCGGCGCCTGTTTGCGACGGAGGGACGGCGCAGCCTGGTGCGTGGCCCATGGCCGCTGATCTGGGGGGCGCTGGGTCTCGCGGTCCTGAACGCCGCGACCCTGATCCTCGCCGGCCGGCCCTGGGGTATCACGTCCGGCTTCGCCCTGTGGGGCGGCAAGATCGCCGATGGCGCCGGCATGGACCTGTCGACCAGCGCCTATTGGGCGGCGCGGCAAGGGCTGCTGGACCGGTCGGTCTTCGCCGATACGACGTCTCTCATGAATTTCGGGATCATTCTGGGTGCGATGGCGGCCGCCGGCTTGGCCGGCCGCTTCGCCCCGGGGTGGCGCCTGCCCTGGCGTGGCGTTGCCACGGCCATTCTGGGCGGGCTGTTGATGGGCTATGGCGCCCGTCTGGCCTTCGGTTGCAACATTGGTGCCTATTTCAGCGGCGTCGCCTCGGGCAGCCTGCACGGTTGGCTGTGGCTGGTCTGCGGCTTCGCCGGGTCGATCCTGGGCACCCATGTGCGCCGGTTTCTGAAGGACGGGCCCTATGCGGCCGGTCTTCCCTCCGTTCAACATTAGCGTGGTTTAGGAGCATTTTTCTCATGAAGCGTTCCCTTTTGGGCGCCGTCGTCGGCGCCTCTCTCTCCGCCCTGATTGCCGGCACGGCGGTTGCCGGCGAGCAATATGTCGACCAGACCGGCTTTGCCGTCAGCGGCTACGACGTCGTCTCCTATTGGGACCTCACCCAGAACGCCGTCGGCGAGGCGCAGCCGGCACCGCTGCCGGGTCGGTCGGACATCACGGCGGACTACAACGGCGCCACCTGGGCTTTCGCGACCGAGGAGAACCGGGCGCGCTTCCTGGCCGACCCGGCGGCCTTCGCGCCGGCCTATGACGGCCATTGCGCCTATGGCGTCGCCCAGGGCGGCAAGGTGCCGGGCAGCCCGCTTCTGTGGCGCATCGTCGATGATCGGCTGTATCTGAACATCACGCCGCGCGTGGCGTCGTGGTGGGAGGACGACATCCCGGGCTTTATCGATCAGTCCGAGATCGTCTGGCAGAATGTCGAGGCCAGCCCGGCCAATACGACCGCCGTGCCTGAGTTCGATATCAGCAACGCGCCGGTCGCCAACTAAGGGTCGGCGCGGTTTACGTTAGTCCTATGCTGCGATGGAGGCGGCCTGCTTGTCGGCGCGATTGGTCTGATTGGTCTGCGCCGCCTCCAACGCGGTCACATCGGTGGGCTGCTGTTCCTCGGGCATCTGAAACAGGCCCCAGCGCACCGTCGCCAACCCGATGTCTTCCCGCGCGCTGAGCACGGTGGCGGGCACGGCCAGCAATAGGCCGACGACCACCGGCAGGAACCAAACCAGGGCGGCCGGTTCAATCCAGACGACAAAGGCGGTCATCGCCACGCCAAGCGCCAAGGGCACGGCCTGGCTGCGCAGGCCGTGGGCCCAGGAGATGCCGCCGCCGGCCCGGTTCTGCGGCTCCCACCCCGACGATTTGCCGGCCAGGATGCCCACGATCGCGCTTGTCCGCGCGATCATCAACACCGGCGCCAACAGGGCCATGAAGCCGATTTCGGCGGCCACGCCCAGGCTGAACCTGGCGGCGCCACCATAGCGCCGACGGGTTGCCTGCCGGGCCAGAATGGCGGCCGCACCCAACAGGCGCGGCGCGATCAGCAACACCGCGATCACGGCCAGCATCCAGATCTTCGGCGCCAGGGCCGCCAGCTTGTCGACGACCGTCGGCACGTCCGGATCGTTCAGCGCCGGGGCGACGATTTCCGGCGCGGCGAACAGCGACCAGCAGGCCGCGCCGATCAAGAGCAGCCACAGGGGTGCCGCGAGGTAATTCACGATGCCGATCAACAGGTGCAGCCGGCTGACACTGTGCAGCCCCGGCTGAAACAGGATGGCGATATGCTGCAGGTTGCCGTTGCACCAGCGCCGGTCGCGCTTCAGATAGCCGGGCAGATCCGGCGGCATTTCCTCGTAGCTGCCCTCGCTCACCGGCAGCAGCCAGACCTCGTAACCCGCGCGGCGCATGAACGCCGCCTCAACGAAATCATGGCTCAGGATTTCGCCGTTCAGCGGCCCCAGACCGCGCACCTCGGGCAGGTGGCAGTAGCGCTTGAACGGCGCCATGCGGATGATGGCGTTGTGGCCGTAATAGTTGGATTCGCTGCCGAACCAGAAGGCCATGCCCATGGACAAGGGGTGCATGGCGATGCGGGCGCCGAACTGCATCAGCCGGCCGAACAGGGTGGTCTGGCGCGCGATCAGCGGGGTGGCCTGGATCAGCCCGGCCTGCGGGTTGGCGTCCATCAGGCGCGCCAGACGCAGGATGGTGGCGCCGTCCATGATGCTGTCGGCGTCCAGGATCAGGAGATAGTCGTACCGGTCGCCCCAGCGGCGGCAGAAATCGGCGATGTTGCCGGCCTTGCGCCCGGTGTTCGTGCGCCGCCGCCGATAGACGATGCGGCCGGGCCGGTCCTGCGCCTGGCGCCAGCGTTGGATCGCGGCCTGCTCGCGCTCCGCCTCCGGCCCGTCGCGCGTATCGCTCAGCACGAACAGGTCGAACCGGTCGCCCTCGCCGGTCTCGTCCAGCGAGCGCAAGGTGGCTTCCAGGCCACGGATCACGCGGCGCGGGTCCTCGTGATAGATCGGCATGGCGATGGCCGTGCGGCCGGCCGGGGCCAGGCGCGTCCGCCCCTCCGGCACGGGCAGCACCACGCGGTCGCCCCGCCTTCCCATCAGGATCAGGACCATGCCGGCAAGCGCGCTCCAAAACGAGAGCGCGATCATGGACAACGGTATTGCGACCGCAATCATGATCGCGATGCCCAGTGCGCTGGCCCGGTCGGCGAAGATGACATCGGCGAGACCCCACAGCAGGCCGGCGACGGTGGCCGCGACCAGGGCCAGGATGGCCACCCTGCGGCCGGTAAGACAACGGCGCCGGAAATCCGCCAGGCGGACGTGGCGGCGGCCCTCGGCGATCTGGGTGGGGGCCATCAGGGTCGGCGTCATCGGGGTCTGCGCCATCGGGTTTGGGCGGATCGAGGGGCCGGGCGTGTGGGTCACCCGCCGATCTCCGATCCCGGAACGCGTTCGCACTCGGTCCATGCACTCCTCGTCGTTACGAACAGCGTCAGTCTCAACGTCTTTCAGATCCTTGACCGGCGATAAGGCGTCGCTGTCATCACACCGGACCGTTGGGGAACCCTTAACCTAAGCGTTTTAGCAGGCTCCGCAAACGTCGCTGGCGCACGTTCGATCACAAAGCGGAGATCGCGGCTCAGCAGTATGCGGTTGGCGCCCGACCAAAGCTCTCTGGCGCCGTGCCGGTCCCCTGTCGTCGCTGCCCGGCAATTGCTCAATCATGAACGCTGACGAACACGGCAACGACACGAAAACTGTTTGGCCAGATCAAGGCGGACGCAAGGCGTCTACCAAGCGCATCAGCATCGACCAGCGCGCCGGGGTTCGGCCGGTACATTGCCGACGCGGCGCGCGCGAAGTGCATCCAAGACAAGAGGGTGAGAGGTTCAGTTCTTCTATTGGATGAATACCTCGCGCAGGGACGCCCGACGTGCAACTTTCTGGCGAGCGTGCCGCCGCGCTGTTTTTGCGGAATAACAACGCGAAAGCGCATGGTTCGAAGCCCGGCGGTCGATCCTTGGTGACACCGTTCACGCAGGCTGCAGCATTGGGCGTCTCAAGTCCAAGGCACTGGAAAATTTATCATTTCTCCGGTGGCGCGGCGGCAATCGGGGGCTGTGCAGTGATGATGAGATCTACAGCCGCTCCGGCCGTTCACTCTCTCAAACACGAAAGACGCGCACGTCATCCAGCCAGGCGACTATGCCAGATCGAGGCCAAGGTGTGGCAAATGGGTGACACCCGACGGCCAAATTCATGGTTCTGCCGTTCGCTGGTGGGAAGTTCAGCCGCCAGCATCTCATTAACGCTCTGAAAAATAAGATTATTCCTGGGAAAAAACGCCTCCGAACCCAAGGTTGAGAAAGCCGATTTTGCGCTTTGATCATCATGAGAAAGTCGATACCTTGGCCACGTTCGTTAGGATTCGGACACAGAATGTTTCTTCTTTCGCGAAACTGAGGACACTGAACGAATGGGCATCGATGACAGCAGCACGCGCACGGGCGCGGCGCTTGGCGTCGGGGCCTTCGTGCGTCTAAAGCGTGGCATTTGCGCCACGATCGAACCGAACTTGCAACGTGCGCTGACAGCCGTTCCGGATGCAGCCTTTTAGGGGAAAAGGATCATGACCACCCGCAAGACGTCTCTTCTTCTCGCCACGACCAGTGCGGCAGCGCTGACGGTGTTTGCCTTTGCCGGCATGGGGTCGAGTACGGCCTACGCGCAATGTACCGCCCTTGATGGCGGCCCTAACGGAGATGGCTGGACTGGCAGTAATGCTGCGTCGACCATCACTTGTGACTCGCTTGCCAACGACGGTAGCGACGTTAACGGTGACGGCTTCGGGGGCGCCAACCCAGCGTTGGGTGCCGGCGACACGATCACGTTGACAAATGCCGATCTTGGCGACATCAACGGCAACGGCGGCGACGACACGATCCTCATCTTTGGAACGAACGACTCCGACTCCGTCGATTCTGTCAGTGGCGATGGCGGCGACGACTCGATCCTGCTTGATGGCGCCAATGTTGACGGCGACATCAACGGCAACGCAGGCAATGACAGCATCCTGCTGATAAACAGCGCCAGTGACGTCGATGATGTCTTCGGCGGCTCGGGCAACGATAAGATTACGCTTGATGGCGCATTCGTTGGCGAGACGACATTCGGTGAAATCGATGGCGGCTCGGGCAATGACACGATCAAGATTCTCGACGGAACGGCGGATCTCGTTCAGGGCAACGTCGGCGACGACACGATCAAGATGACCGGCGGCTTCGTATTCACCAATCTTGAAGGCAATGGGGGTAATGACACGATCTTGATGTCCGACGGCACCGTCGACGATAATGTGCTGGGCGACGCCGGCGATGATCGGATCGAGGTGACTGGCGGCAACGTCGGCATCGACGTCAATGGCGGCGAAGGCAACGATAGCATCCTGGTTATGGATGCCGAGGTCGACGACGACGTCATAGGTGACGTCGGCGACGACATCATCACCATCGACAACAGCGATATCGGCGACAACGTATCTGGCAGCGGCGGCAACGATAAAATCACGATCCAAAACGGCGCCGATATTGAGGACTTTGTCTTCGGCGGCGACGACAACGACACCATCACCATGACCGGTGGTAGCGTCGGAGAAGACATCCAGGGCAATGAGGGCGACGACACCATCTTAATGTCGAGCGGCTTTGTGGATGGCGATGTCGAGGGTAATGGCGGCAACGATACCATCAAGATTACCGGTGGCGAAGTCGGCGACGGCGGCGATGACGATGTCAATGGCGGCTCAGGCGACGACTCGATCCTGATCATGGATGCCATGGTTTCCGACGACGTCTTGGGCGAAGATGGCGACGACATCATTACAATCGACAACTCTAGCATTGGCGATGTTGTCTTTTCATCGTCGGGCGAGGACGTCATTACCGTTCAGAATGGCGCTGAGATCGGTGGCTCTGTCGGCGGTGGAAGCAATGATGACACCATTACGATGACCGATGGATCCGTTGGCGGTTCCATTTTCGGCGGCAGCGATAATGATAGCATCGAAGTCACCGGCGGCTTCATCGAGAACGAGATCGAAGGCAACGGCGGCAACGACACCATCAGAGTCGCCGGCGATGCGGTCATTGGCAATGACGGCAACGAAGACGTCGAAGGCAATGACGGCGACGACATTATCACCGTCGGTGAAGACGCTCAGGTTAGTGAGAATGTTGAAGGCAATGCCGGAAACGACACCATCACCATCTCCGGTGCCGCCTCAATCGGTAACGACGTGCTTGGCGACCAGGCACCGGGAGACCCCGACGGCGAGGACGTCATCAACATCAATGGCGGCGTGATCGGCGGCAATGTCTTCGGCGACAGCGGTTCGCCGATTGACAACGACGACCAAAACGACACCATCAACATCACCGGCGGCGACATTGGCCTCAGCGTTTGGGGTGAAGGCGGCGACGATATCATCCGGATGAGCAACGGTCTGGTTCAGGGCAACGTCTATGGCGACGGTGTCGATATGGAGTCCGGCCAAGACACGATGACGATCACCGGCGGCACAATCGACGGTGTGGTCATCGGCGGCGACGATGAAGATACGATCACGGTGAACAACGGGTCGATGTTGGCGGTCACGGGCGACAGGTTCGGCGCCCTCCTCGGTGCTGACGCGGACGGATCGAACGACACCATCACGCTGAATGGCGGCAGCATTGGCTTCCAGGTCTGGGGCCAAGGCGGTGATGACACCATCATCCAGAACGGTGCGGATGTCGTGGACAACATCCTGGCCGGCAAGGGCAACGATTACATCGAACTGTCCGATGGCTCCGCCTTAAACGTGTTTGGCGACCAGGGTGACGATGACGGCAAGGTCACCGGCAACTTCGATTTCGCCAATCTGGGCGGCGGCACGGGCGTGTTCGCTGGCGACAAGGGGTTGGGTGACACTGATTTCGACGAACTGGACTTCGACAATTGGACCGGCGATTTGAATGCCGACCAACTGACGGAGTGGAATGATGTCGACATCATTAACGGTTCCAACGTCACGTTCAACGGCGGCACATTGCAGGTCGACGCCCTCCCCAGCGGCGACGTTGACGTGTTCATCGAGCTTGGTTCGGCCTTGTTGCTGAACAATGACGAGCCGGTGACCGGCGACAACACGACGATCGTGGGCAACCTGACCAACGAGGGTCTGATCGACCTGTCGAGCAACGACATGGGCACGGACAACGTCCTGACGGTTGATGGCGACTATGTTGC
>JBCBSH010000102.1:0-15134 GCA_039819285.1 Pseudomonadota bacterium | reverse complement strand
CTGATCAATACGTTCGGCGTCTTTGCCGCAGGCTATCTCATGCGCCCGATCGGCGGGTTTCTGTTCCGCCATCAAGCTGGTCGGGACAGCCATCGCGATAATGGAGACCAAGAGCGCGCGACGGCGACCCAGACGATCGCCGAGATGGCCGAACAGAAACCCGCCGATCGGGCGCATGAGATAGCCTGCGGCAAAGACGCCGAACGTATTGATCAGGCCTGCGAGATGATCATCGGCCGGAAAAAACTGGGTACTGATCACAGGCGCGAAAAAGCCGAATACGGCGAAGTCGTACCATTCCAGGGCATTGCCGACCGCGCCGGCGGCGATGGCCCTTCTGTTGACATCGGGCATGCGAGGCTTGCCTCGGACTGAAAACCTGAACCGTGCGGACGCCGGCCGCCAAATGGTCGCCCTGGACCGGTTAGGATTCAAGCCGAATCAACACCCGCCGGCGGTTACACCAATTCTAAGGTCATCGCCGCGACGCTCGCGGGCATGCTGGCCGACAGCGAGTGGACGGGCTTAACGCAGGCTTTGCCCGCCATCGACCGTCAGGGTCTGGCCGGTGATCCATCGCGCACGTTCCGATGCCAAATAGACGGCCGCATCGGCGATCTCGTCGACCGTTCCGAGCCGGCCAAACGGCACGCTGGCCACTGTCGCGTCATGTATGGCTTGGTGTTCGGCCTTCATGATGTCCCAAAAGCCGCCATCGAAAAACGTCGACCCCGGGGCGATGCAATTGACCCGAATGTTGTGCGGGGCCAAGGATTTGGCCTGTGACGTGGTGTAATGGATGACGGCCGCCTTGATCGCCGCGTAGCCCGGAGAGCGCGTTGACGGCATCTCGCCGGACACGGATGAGATGTTGATGATGCAGCCACCGCCTGCCGCGATCATCATTGGCGTCACCAGCCGCGACACGCGGACAACGCCCATAAGGTCGACGTCAAAGTTCCGCCGCCAGCCCTCGTCGCTCTCGCTGTCGCCCGCACCGGTGGGGTTGTTGACCAGGACCTGGATCGTGCCGAGGGCTTCGTGCGCATGTGCGATGTAACGGGCGAGCGCGTTCGGATCTGAGACATCGCAAGTGGCTGCATGGATCGACGTGCCATGCGTGGCGAGGTCTTGCCGGGCCGTTTCAAGCGCCTCGGCGCCGCGCGCGCAGATCGAGACGTTGGCACCCTCTCTGGCAAAGCAGTCGGCCATGGCGCGGCCGATACCCCTGCTGGCGCCGGTAACGATGACGCCCTTGCCCTTCAAGCCTAAATCCATCGCGACGGGTTCCGTTGATGCGTACTGTCAAATCGGGGACCGATCTAGCAGACGGCGCGCCAGGCAGCCAGGATTGCATCGACGGACCGGGCGCCATCGGCTCCGTCGTCGGCCAGCCGATGACCGAGATGCGCATGACCCACCGGTCCCGCCATCGCGCGCCGCCCGCGAAGCAAACACCGTCTTGTTGCACGCGATCGATCACCGCCTGGGTCAGCGCATCGCTCTCGGCACCCGGCCGATCGGCCCCGAACCGCACGATGGCCTGGTTCAACTCGACCTGATTGACGATCTCGACCCCTTGCTCAGCCGACAACCGATCAGCCATCTGCGCCGCGATGCGACAATGGCGGGCCACCATCTGGGCGATACCGTCACGGCCCAAATGGCGCAGGATCGCCCAGGTGGGAAATCCGCGCGCCCGGCGCGACAGTTCCGGCACCAGATGGGTCGGGTCCCGCTCATCCTCAGCCGAGGTGGGCAGGTAGCTGGCGGCGATCGTCATCGCCTTGCGATGGGCATCGGCATCCCTGACGATGGCATAACCGCTGTCGTAGGGCGTCTGCAGCCATTTATGGCCGTCGGTCGCCCAGGAGTCGGCGCCATCCACGCCAGCGGCCAGACCGGCATAGTCCTTGTTGGCCCGCGCCCAGAGGCCGAACGCGCCGTCGACATGCAGCCAGCCGCCGCGGCGATGGGTGGCCTCGGCCAGGCGCGGGAATGGATCAAAGGCGCCCGTGTTCAACTGCCCCGCCTGGGCGATCGCGATCACCGGGCCATCGGTATTCGCCAACGCGGCATCGAAAGCGTCGGCGTCGATCCGGCCGGCCTCGTCGGTCGCGACCCGTATGACAGGGTCATGGCCGAAGCCGAGCAGTTGAAGCGCCGAGAACACCGTGGCGTGCGCGTCGTCGCCGATGAGCACCGACACCTTCGGCGCCCCAAAGAGGCCTTGCCGTTCGACGTCCCAGCCTTCGCGCGCCAGCACGGCCGTGCGTGCTGCGGCCAGGCAGACGAAGTTGGCGACGGTGGCGCCCGTGACGAACCCGACTGAGCTTTCGCGCGGCAAGTCCAGAAGGTCGAGCAGCCAGCCTGCGGCGGCCGCTTCGGCCGCCGACGCCGCGGGCGATGCCTGGTGATTGCCGACATTCTGGCCCCAGGCGCTGGTCAGCCAATCCGCGGCCACGCCAACGGGATGCGACGAGCCGATCACCCAACCGAAAAAACGCGCGCCCGTGGACATCATCAGGCCGCGATCGGCGTTCCGCGCCAGTGTCTCAACGACCTGCAGCGCGGGCTCGCCCTTCTCCGGTGTCGGCCCGTCAAACAGGTCCAGCATCTCACGGTAAGTCAGTTCCGGCCGCTGCAGGCGATCCGCGACGCCTTGCCGAAACTCGATCGCGGCCTCGGCGGCCGATTGCAACAGGTCCTTGTCCGCGTTGCCGATTGCCGCATCGTCCGCCATGGCCGAGTCCTTCCTAGCCTTTGTGGAGCAGCCCACCCCCGACCGACTGGTCCGCATCGAGAAGCCGCAGAACGGTCGGCACCAGTTCGGTGACCGGCCGCAACTGTGAGAACACACCACGGGCGCGCGATTGGTTCAACGTTCCGCAGATCGTCACATCCATGGCCGGCCAATAGAGCGCGAAGGCCTTCAAGAACCCGGTGTGGCCCCAAAGCCCGCCATATCCAGGCAGACCCAGTGCGGCGAGATCGAAGCGCCGCAGGCCGAGACCATAGAAGACCCCACGTTCGCCCGTCTCGGTCCAAGGCAGCATTTGCCGCCGGCTGGCGTCGTTCTTAAAAATCCGCTTCTCAGCAAACGCGCGTATGAACAGCGTCAGATCGGCCGCGTTGGTGACCAGCCCGCCGCTGGCCCAATCCGCCGAGGTCGCCCGCATGGCCCCATACTCGATGTCGCCAACGGCGGGCATCGAGACGGGACGGGCGGCGTTCGCCGGCCTCCTGGCTTCGCGATAGAGCATGTAGGTGTTGTGCATGCCCAGCCGCGCAAACAGCCGTGACCGCATGACATCATGAAGTTTGTCCCCGGCAACGCATTCGATGACGAGCCCGGCGAGCACATAGCCGGTATCCGAATAGTGCCAGCCGCTGCCAGGTGCAAAGCGGGCGGACAGGTTCCGCCGGGTCCAGTCCAGAACCTCATGCGGCTGCCATAGCCGGTCCGGCTCGGCCAAGAGCGCCGCCATGAAGGGCGAATTGCCACCGACGTCGGGCGGGCCGTCGCCGAAGCAGTCGGCCACGCCGCTTGTGTGGCTGAGCAACTGACGCATCGTCAGCAGGTCTTCATAGACCTGACCGCCATGGCGGTGGAGACCAGCGATCGTGGCGGCGGGTAGATACGCCCCGAGGCCGCGATCAAGATCGAGCAGGCCATCCTCGACCAGCAGCATCGCCGTCGTAGCCGTGATCATCTTGGTGATACTGGCGGCATGGAACTGGTCGTCCGGCAACATGCGTCGGTTATGCCGAGGATCGGCCAGCCCGGTTGCCAGTGGTACCCGATCCTCGGCGGTGGCCACGGTCAAGACGCCGCCATGCACCGCCCCATCGAAGACAAGCGCCTGATCCAGGGCGTTCTGCAACGACATGCGCATGTCGGGCGAGGTCAATGCGCTCATGATCTGTTGGTCCTAGCTTCGCCGAGGATCGCCACTCAGCCTGACTTGGAACCCGTCGGCCAGCCGGCGGCGTCCGCGCCATAGAGGCGGCGGGTCGTGTCGTACCCCGCGCCATACAGGACCGAGCTGATTTCCGAGCGATGGAAGCCGAGATCCTTCAACTGGCCATCGCTTAGGGACTTCAGCTGCAATTCGGCTCGTCGCCGCTCGCGGCGCAAACGCGCCATGCGCCAAAGACGCTGCACCAGGTGAAGCGTCGCACCTGGCAAGCCGATCGGCCGTTCGGGTGCGTGCTCATGATTGCCGTCGGCACGTTCCAGCGCCGGTCCGACCGTCTTGATCATCGTAGCCATGCTCATCTCCTCAAAAAAAGCAGGCGCCCCGCACCGGAAAACTCCGCCGCGAAACGCCCGAATGAGCGGCTAGATAGGGACCCTCGCAAGGGAAGACCTGAAGGTTATCGCCGATTTTTGTGAAGCTCGCGCGAGGACTCCAGTAGGTGGCCGCGCAAGGCAGGGCACAAGTGTCGACAAACCAAACAGCGGCCCGTCCATGCTAAGCCGGCCCATGCAGGCAATAGCTTTTGGAGCAACGACATGCATATTGGCTTGATCGGCGGGATCGGTCCGGCGGCGACCGAACACTACTACCGCTGCTTGATCGCGGCGCACGAGGCGGCTGGCAAGAAGCTCGACCTCACCATCGTGCATGCCGAAACCAGGGACCTGGTCCGCAATATGGGCGACAACAATCCGCGGCGTCAGGCGGAGATCTTCCTGCCGCTTGTCGGGCGGTTGGAAGGTGCCGGGGCCGAGGCCGCCGCGATCACCTCGATGACGGGACATTTCTGCGTGAACGAGCTGACGGCGTTGTCGCCCCTGCCGGTGATCAGCGCGCTGCCCGCGGTAAACGCGGCGGTCGCGGCAAAGGGGCTGACGCGGGTCGGCATCCTGGGCACCAAGCTGGTGATGGGAACCCGCCTTTACGGCGCCATCGACGCCGCAGAAATCGTCGTGCCTGAGGGCGAGGATTTCGAGGCCTGCCACGACGCCTATCTCGCTATGGCGTTTGCCTGCCACGCGACCGACAGCCAGCGGTCGCTATTCTTCGAAATCGGCCAGCGCCTTTGCGACGATCAGGGCGCCGAGGCCGTCATTCTCGGTGGATCGGACCTGTTTCTGGCCTTCGATGGCCGCGATTGCGGCTTCGACGCCATCGACTGCGCGCAGATCCACGCCGAGGCGCTGACACGCTTGACGGACGCGTCACGCGTCGCCCGGTGACGTGGCCTCCTTGCACACCACCTCGGCGGTCCGAAAGGCCAGCATCGATTCCACGATAAGTTGGCTGGCGCCAAAGACCACGGTCGTTACGCCCAAGGTTATCAAGATGTCGGCGATGACCCGAAGGGCCAGAACCTCGGCCCACAGAGCCATGTTTGACGACAAGGCCGCCAAGGCAAAGGCGGCCAGGGCCAGATAGAACGCCACCAGCGCTCGGTTCAGCCGCTTCGTGCGGCCATACATGGCGGGCAGATGGCCGGGTGGATCGCCCTCGCGCGCCAAGGACCGGATCAGCTCATTCACATTGTGGAACCGGTTGGCCGTCGACAAGACCAGCATGCCGACGCCGGGGATGAAGGTGAAGGGAACGATCCAACTGCTGATGGCTGCTTCCATGAGCCGTCTCCTCAAAAAAGAACCGGCGGCCGCGAGGAACGCCGGCCGCCGGTTCCAAGAAATCGGGATGCGGGTCTACGCCACGTCGCGCCGCGGCAAACGCCAGTTGGGCCGGGGAAAGTGGCAAGTGTAACCGTGCGGATAGCGCTGCAGATAGTCCTGGTGTTCCGGTTCCGCCTGCCAGAACGGCCCGGCCTTGGCGATTTCGGTTACCACCCGTCCGGGCCAGAGCCCTGATGCCTCGACGTCGGCGATGGTCTCGCGCGCGACCTTCTCCTGCGTCTCGTCGGCGACCAGGATGGCCGAGCGGTATTGAGAGCCGACATCATTGCCTTGGCGGTCCTTGGTCGTCGGGTCATGGATCTGGAAAAACAGCTCCAGGATTTCCCGATAGGACACTTGCGCCGGATCAAACACGACCTCCAGCGCCTCGGCGTGGCCGGTGCGGCCGGTGCAGACCTCGCGATAGGTCGGGTTTTCGGTCGTGCCGCCGGCATAGCCGACGCGGGTGCTGATCACGCCCGGCAGCTTGCGGACCAGATCCTCCATGCCCCAAAAGCAACCGCCGGCAAGTATGGCCGTCTCGCGCATGTCAGTCCTCCTCAAACAGGTCTTTGTAATCGCCGTAGCCTTCCTTCTCCAAGTCCGCGACCGGGATGAAACGCAGCGCAGCGGAGTTGATGCAGTAGCGCTGGCCCGTCTCCCCCGGCCCATCGGGGAACACATGGCCCAAGTGACTGTCGCCATGCTTCGAACGGACCTCGGTGCGGACCATGCCGTGGCTACGGTCTTCGATCTCGACGACGTGGCTGTCCTCGATCGGCCGCACGAAGCTGGGCCAGCCGCTGTGGCTGTCATATTTGTGGGTCGAGGCGAACAGCGGCTCGCCACTTACGACATCCACATAGAGGCCGTCTTCCTTATGGTCCCAGAACTCGTTGCGGAACGGGCGCTCGGTGCCGTTGTTCTGAGTGATGTCGTGCTGCTCGCGCGTCAACGCGGCCACCGCCTCCGGCGTTTTGGCATAGCGCTGGGTCATACCGGGTCTCCTGACTGTCGGGATCGATACTTAATATGGGAACTGATCGGCCAGAATTGAAAGTCAAGTTGACCGAGTTGTGAACACGGATCGCCTGACGGCGCCGCGCTAAAAGGCCAGCGAGAGCCGGACTCCGTCCGCGTCGGCGCTCAACTCTGCTTGTCCGCCGACAGGCAGGACCATGCGGTCGCCGCCATGGGCGCAGGGGAAGTTGGTCACGACCGGGTAAGGCGCGCCCGCGAAGCGTCGTTCGATCAGGCCGGCAAAGTCGAACGGAAAGTCCTCGCCCTCTTGGCTGATCGCGACCGGCTCGCCGACAATCAGGCCCGCGATGCCACTCAGCTTTCCGGCCTGGTCCAGATGGGTCAGCATGCGGTCGACCGAATACATCGCCTCGTCGACATCTTCGACGAACAGGATCTTGCCGTCCGTGTCGATGTCGCGACGGGTTCCGACGGAGACCGACAAAAGCGACAGATTCCCGCCAACGATCTGTCCCCTCGCCTCTCCCGGACGCAGGACCGTGGCCTGGGCAAGAAGGCCCTTCATGCCATCCGGATCGAGCAGGCCGCGCAGTCGCCTGATAAGCTGGTCGCAGCCATACGGCAGCGCACGCGCAAAATCCCGCAGGATCGGCCCATGCCAGGGGTTCTGGCCGGTGCCGGTGTGAACCGCCAGCAACAGCGCGGTCAGGTCGCTGTAACCGATCAGCGGCTTGGGATTGGCGCGGATCAGATCCAGATCCAGCCGATCGGCGATCCGGCCCGATCCGTAACCACCGCGCGCGCAGAGAATAGCCTTGATCGAGGGATCGCCGTAGGCGCGGTGCAGCGCCGCCAGCCTGTCATCGTCTGATCCGGCCAGCCGGCCCCAGCGCAACGCGTTCTGCGGATCGACCACAGGCTCGAACCTCGCCTGACGCAAGGCCGCGCAGCCTGCCTCCAACAGGTCCGGCTCCAGCCAGTCCGCCGGGGAGACGATGGCGATGCGGTCGCCATCGGCCAGCGGCGCAAAACTCATGCCAGCGGTTCGGTCGCCGCGTCCAGCCAGGCCCGGACCTCACCCTCGACCAGCGGCCCGATCTCGTCCCGCACACGGGCGTGATAGGCGTCGAACCAGGCGCGTTCGTCCGCGGTCAGCAGGTCCGGCAGGACCAGCGCGCGGTCGATGGGCGCCAGGGTCAGCGTCTCGAAGGCCAGGAACGGCTTTTCCGCATCCGCCAGTTCGGCGCAGGCAGTGACGACGACCAAGTTCTCGGTCCGGATGCCGTAGCTGCCAGCTTTGTAGTAGCCGGGCTCGTTCGACAGGATCATGCCCGGCTCCATTGCCACCGTGTTCGGCGCCTTGGAGATGCGGGCCGGTCCTTCATGGACGTCGAGATAGCTGCCGACGCCGTGGCCCGTGCCATGGTCGTAGTCGAGGCCCGCCTGCCACAGCGCCTGGCGCGCCAAAACGTCAATCTGCGGGCCGGCGGTGCCGTTCGGAAATTTGGCCGTGGCAATCGCGATATGACCCTTCAGCACCAGCGTGAAGGCGCGCTTGATCTCGTCGCCGACCGCGCCGAGGCCAATCGTGCGCGTGATGTCGGTGGTGCCGTCGAGATACTGGCCGCCGCTATCGACCAGATAGACGTTGCCGGCCTGCAACGTCGCATTGCTTTCCGGCGAGACCCGATAGTGGGCGAGCGCGGCATGGGCGCCAAAGGCCGAAATCGCCTCGAAGCTGTCGTCCTTGCACATTGGATCGGCCGCCCTCAGGTCATGCAGGTGCTTTGAGGCGTCGAGTTCCGTGACGGTTCCGGTCGGTCCCACATCCGCGAGCCAGGCCAGAAACCTGGCCATAACCGCGCCGTCGCGCAGGTGCGCCGCGCGCGCGCCTTGCAGTTCGACCGCGTTCTTACGGGCCTTCGGCAGTTCGCAGGGATCGGCCGAGCGGACGACCTTGGCGCCGGCCTGCTTCAGCCGTTGCGCGATCCAGGCATTGACGGAAGAGGGATCGATGGCGACCCGCTTGCCATCCTGGCCCAGCCTGTCCAAGGCCGTGCCCAAGGCGTCCGGCGCCTCGATGCCGACCTGGTTGCCGAGATGGGACGGCAGCGCGTCGGTCAGCTTCTCCGGCGCGACGAACCAGTCGACGAGGCCGTCCTTGCCCAGGATCGCGAAGGACAGGGCCAAGGGCGTATTCGGCGTGTCGGCACCGCGAATGTTCAACAGCCAGGCGATCGAGTCCGGCGCGCCCAGCACCGCCGCGTCGACGCCGTCCTTGGCCAACTGCGCGCTCACCTCCCGCCGCTTGTCGGCCGAGGATTTGCCGGCGTAGGTTTCCGGATGCGGCACGATCGGCGCCAAGGGCGGCGGCGGCTGATCCGCCCAAAGATCGTCGATGGGGTTCGACGCCACCGCGACCAGGGTGCTACCCGCCCGCTCCAATGCCGCTTCGGCCCTTTTGACCCAACGCGTCGTGTGCAGATGCGGGTCGTAACCCAGCTTGCCACCCTTCGGCAGTTGCTGGACCACCCATTCCAGGTGCGGCTCCTCAATCAAATGGTGGATCTCGAAAAGGCCGCTATCCACCTGTTCGGCAACCTGTACCGTGTAGCGGCCGTCGACAAAGATGGCCGCCTTGTCGGCAAGCACGACGATCACACCGGCGGACCCGCCAAAGCCGCTGAGCCATTCGATCCGGCGGGCGCCGTCCGGGATCGCCTCGCTGAGGTTGACGTCCGACATGGGCACGACGAAGCCGTCGAGACCCTGGCCCGCCAGCGCGGCGCGCAGCCTGTTCAAACGGTCGGCATGGTCGGTCTTCATCGCGTCTGAAGCGTCCGGCATGGGTGCGGCCTGTCTCTTGTCGTCAAGGGGCGGCGGCCAAGCTACGGGCAGCGGCGGGCGCATGCAAGCTGGCCCGGCGCATGGCACAGCCGAGGCACAAGCAATGCCCATTGCCATGCGGAAAGGTCAATGCTGCACCGCAACAAAGAGCGATGTGTTTTTGGCGATTGCGACTATCTCAGGCGCGTCGACGGAACGAACGAAGCACCCCCGTACGACACATAAACCCAATGATCGACCGGGTAATGTCGCAGCCGAAGCCTACTGGGAATATCCCCTAGGTGGTTGGTGAGGACCCCAACTGGCCGCAACCCCCTTTTTGGAAAGGGACCTGGATAATGCAGACGAATATCTCGACCCTCCTCAATCGCGTCGGTGTCTTTTTCGGCATGGACGCGTTCACCAAGAGCCAACGCCGGACCTACGACCTGCTGAACCGGCTGACCGAGCGTCAGCTTGAGGATATCGGCTTGACCGAGGGCACGGTGCGCGCCGTGGTTCTGGGCGGGCCGGACGCCGTCCGGACCGTGTGCCCCGACGGCGCGATTCAAAGCGCCAACTCAAACGCGCGTCCGGCTGACGCCGCCTGACGCCGAAGAACAGCAAGGCCATAAGGCCACAAGTTAGCGCCGGCATCCGTCTTCCTCCTCCCTGGACGGTGCCGGTGATTGGAACGCGAGCCGCCCCGCAGGGGACGGCTCGCGTATCCATTTTTGCGTGAGAGTCCATGACGTTGGCGGCAACGCCGTGCCAACCCGTATGACTATGCTGCAGTGCAGCATTGCGCAGTTTGAGGATTCTCAAGGGCGCTGAATAGCCCATTGTAACGCCGTGATCGACGAACGAGCGTCGGCACCCACCAGGCATCAAAAACCGCAGTTCCGGCAAGACCGGGACAGACACCGTCTCATCCTTTGGAAAGGAGACAACGAACCATGCTGCTTGCAGCCCTATTGAACCCGCTGGCCCGTGCCTTTGGCATCGGCCGGCAGGCCCGTGCACGCGGTGACGCCTATCTGGAACTGATGAGCATGACCGACCGTCAGCTCGAAGATATCGGCCTGACCCGCGGCCTTGTCGAAACCGTGATCTGGCAGGGTCCCGAAAAGCTTGAGGAAATCCTGCCCGATGGCGCGATCCGGCGCAGCCTCGCCGAGGCGGCCAATCGCAACCGTAGCCAAATTTCCGGCGCCGCTTAATGCCGCCCGGCCCGCAGGATCAGGGTCGGCCAAACACCGACCCTGATCCGCGCGGTGAGATGAAGGCCATGCGCGCGGTGGGCCGATAGCACCTGCACCTCTTGGCGATCGAGCAAACCGGCCAAGACAGCCGTACCACCCGGCGCCAAATGGCGCCTCAAATCGCCCGCCATCTGGCACAGCGGCCGCGCCAGAATGTTGGACACGATAAGATCATAGGGCCCGCCCGCCGCGATCGCCGGGTTGTCATAACCGGCGCTGAGGATCGTCCGGACCCGCCCCTGTAGTCGGTTCACCTGCGTGTTGACGCGGGCGACGCGCACCGATTCCGCATCGATATCGGCCGCCACAACCGGGCGCCCGAAGCGTCGCGCCATGGCGAACGCAAGGATGCCAGTTCCGCAGCCCATATCCAGCAGGCGCCCGGGCCGAAGCCGCTTCGCCAGCCGATCGATCGCCATCAGGCAGCCCGCCGTCGTCGGGTGCTCGCCGGAGCCGAACGCGGTCGCCGCATCAATGCACAGTCCGATCTTGCCAGCAGACGCTGGCCCCGGATCGTGCGAGCCGTGAATGTAGAAACGTCCGACAGTCAGCGGCGGGAAGGCGGCGTAGCTGGCCGCCAGCCAATCGGTGGCCGGCAGTCTTTCGATTTGCAGCGGTGGCGGCGCCAGACCAGCCGATTTGGCGGCCACCGCCAGCGCCGCCTCCAGCATCGCCCGATCGGGTGGTTCGGTCGCGCAGGCCTCCGCCGCGACGCTACCCGCCTCGTCCGCCTCAAAGACAGACAGCGAGACAAAGCCGTCCTCGAATAGGCGCCCAATCGCCGGGGTCAGGGCGGCTGGCACGATCAAGCGCACGGCCCAGACCGCCCTCTCTTCCGGTGCACTCGGCACCGTTCGCCCAAACCGCATAGTCCCGCTCTCCTTAAAAAAACCGCGACGGGTTTTGCCTGTTGTCCCGTTCGAACTCAAAACGGCCGCGACCATCCCAGGCCGATTGCGGGAGTGCAAGACCATGTCACGCATCGATGCCGCCCACGCGCTGGTTCGATTCGGCCTCGGGCCACGGGCCGGGGAGATCGACGCCTTGTCGGCCTATCCCACCGGCTGGCTGATCGAGAACATCACCAACGGCGCCGACCGCTCATCAAGCGTCGGTCATCAGGACCGGATGGTGGCATTTCTGGAGGCGCGCGAGGCGGGCACGGCGCAAACCAGTTTTCGCGAACAGGTGCGCCGGCAGGTCCGCGCCGACGTCCACCAACGCATCGACACCGCCACGCGAACCGAAACGCCGTTCGCCGAGCGACTGGTGCATTTCTGGGCCAACCATTTTACCGTGGCGGTCAACCGGCCCCAGGTTACCAGCCTGGCCAAGCCGTTCGAGGATGAAGCGGTACGCCCGCACGTCACCGGCCGGTTCGCCGACATGCTGAGCGCGGTGGTGCGCCACCCCGCCATGCTGCTCTATCTCGACAACGTGATCTCGTTCGGGCCGAACTCCCCGGCCGGACGGCGAACAGGCCGCGGCTTGAACGAGAACCTGGCAAGGGAGCTCTTGGAACTCCACACGCTCGGTGTCGATGGCGGGTACGGCCAAGACGATGTCATCGCGCTGGCTCAGATCCTGACGGGCTGGAGCGTCAGCCGGCTGCGCGATCCGGACCCCGGCACCTTCCGCTATCACGATCTGGCCCACGAGCCAGGCAATAAGGTGCTGTTGGGCCGTATGTTTTCTCAAGGCGGCCAGGCCGAGGGTGAGGCGGCGCTGGCCATGCTGGCCACCCATCCGTCGACCGCGCGCCATATCGCGACGAAGCTCGCTCGCCATTTCATCGCCGACGATCCGCCTGCCTCGGCGATCGACACGCTGAGCCAAACCTTCTTGGACAGCGACGGCGATTTGGCCGCCATCTATCGCGCCCTGATCGACTTGCCGGAGGCCTGGCAGCCTCATCTGACCAAGGTGCGGACGCCGAACGATCTGCTGATCGCGGCCCTGCGCGCCTTCGATGTTCGCGAGGCGGACGACCGGACCGCCGCGACCTTGCGCCTGCTGGGCCAGGTGCCCTGGACCGCGCCGTCGCCCGCCGGCTGGCCCGACGATGCGGCCGGCTGGCTGGGGCCGGAGGCGCTAATGCGGCGCATCGACTGGTCCGTAGCGGTCGCGGGCCTGGCGGAACGTGCCATGGACCCCAGGCGGCTGTTGGACACAGCGGTCGGCCCTCTGGTCTCGGCCACCACCCAGTTTCACATCGACGGGGCGCCAAGCGCGCTTGAGGGCATTGCCCTGGTGCTCAGTAGCCCGGAATTCCAAAGGAGATAGACATGGTCGACCTGACCCGACGGCATCTCTTGGCTGGCGCCGCCTGCGGGCTGGCGGTCGGCGCCCTGCCCACGCGGCTGGTCCTGGCCAACGCGCCGACGGAAAAGCGCCTGGTGCTGATCATCCTGCGTGGCGGCATGGACGGGCTGTCGACGGTCGTGCCGTACGCAGACCCGGACTATGGGTCTCTGCGCGAGGATCTGGCCCTGGCGCCGCCCGGCGGCAACGACGGCGTGCTCGAACTCGACGGGTTTTTCGGCCTGCACCCCTCACTGGTCACGCTGCACGACTGGTATCGGCGGGGCGACGCGCTGGCCCTGCACGCGGTCGCCTCGCCGTATCGCGAGCGGTCCCATTTCGACGGCCAAGACCTGCTTGAGGCCGGCGACAGCCGTCTGGGGTCCAGCCCGGACGGCTGGCTGAACCGCGCCCTGTCGGTGATCGGCGGCGAGCAGCGGCTGGGGCTGGCGGTCGGCCAATCCGTGCCCCTAGTGCTGCGCGGCGAGACCCCCGTCATGTCCTGGGCACCGTCGGCTCTGCCATCGGCTGACCTCAGCCTGCTCGACCGGCTGGCTGACGTCTATGCCAGTGATCCGCTGTTCCGCGATGCTCTGGCGGAGGGTCGCCGCGCCAACATGCTGGCCGGCGCCGCCATGGGCGACACGGAGCCGGCCGGCGGACGGCAAGAGGCCTATTTGCAGCTCGCCGACACGGCAGCCGGCATGCTGACGGCCGAGGACGGACCGCGCATCGCCGTGATGGACGCGCCCGGTTGGGACACCCACATCGCGCAGGGCACGGTCAACGGCGCCTTGTCCCGGGCGCTGGGTGGGCTGGACGCTGTGCTGGCGCGATTGAAGGCCGGATTGACGCCCGTCTGGCCGGAAACGGCGATCGTGATCGTCACTGAGTTTGGCCGCACGGTGCGGCCGAACGGCAGCGGCGGCACGGATCACGGCACGGCGACGGCGGCATTCCTGGCCGGCGGTGCGGTTGCAGGCGGCCGGGTGATTGCCGACTGGCCCGGGCTGGGTACGAACCGGCTCTATGAGGATCGCGATCTGGCGCCGACCGCGGACATCCGCGCGCTGTTCAAGGGCGTGCTTGCCAACCACTACGGATTGCCAATGAGCGACCTTGAGCAGTTCGTGTTCCCGGACAGCGCCGGGGTGCGTCCGCTGGACGCCCTGGTTTAGCGTCTATCGCTGATCATCCGGCCTGATCGGCGGGCACCACGAAGCTGTCCATGACCTTCTTGTCGCCGCTGTGGTCGAAATTGATGGTCAGCTTGTCATTGTCGGTGGCCTGGACCGTGCCGTAGCCGAATTTCTGGTGAAACACCCGGTCACCGCGACCGAAGGGTTGGGACGGCCGTTCGCGCGGCGTGGTCTCATAGGCCACACCCTCCAGGGTCACCGCGTCGCGGCGCATGAAGCCGGTCTGCCGGGGCGCCCGCCATAACGTGGTCGGGGCCTCGAACCCCCGGCCGAGCCCTGGCTCGCTGTCCGGCACGATATGCGGCTCGGGCAGTTCCTCAACAAAGCGCGACGGCAGGGTCGAGGTCCACTGCCCGTGAATGCGGCGGTTGGCGGCGGTCGAGACATAGGCGCGTTCCTTAGCGCGCGTCAGGCCGACATAGGCCAACCGCCGTTCCTCCTCCAAGCCCGCAAGGCCGGTCTCGTCCATCGCCCGCTGGTTGGGAAAGACCCCCTCCTCCCAGCCAGGCAGGAAGACATGGGCGAACTCCAGGCCCTTGGCCGCGTGCAGGGTCATCAGGCTGACCTGCGCGCCGACTGAGTTGTCGGTCGTCTCCATCACCAGGCTGACATGTTCCAGGAAGCCGGCCAGGCTCTCGAACTCCTCCATGCCGGCGACCAGTTCCTTCAAGTTCTCCAAGCGGCCGGGCGCCTCGGGCGACTTGTCCTGCTGCCACATGCCGGTATAGCCGGACTCATCCAGCACTGTCTGGGCCAGCTCCGTGTGCGGCACCCGCGTGGCCATCTCGCGCCAGCGTTCGAAGTCGAGCATGAGAGCGTTCAGGGCACCCCGCGCCTTCGGCTTGATCTCGTCGGTCTGGACCAGTCGCCAGACAGCCTCGGTCAAAGGGATCGAGGCGGCGCGCGCCAGTTGGTGCAGGGCCT
>JBCBSH010000101.1:0-15140 GCA_039819285.1 Pseudomonadota bacterium | reverse complement strand
CGTGCGGATAACGGTTGATCATTTCCGGCATCAGCCCGAGTTCTCTGGCGGACAGTGCCAGCGCATCGGCATTGCCCGGGCGATGATCTTGCGACCCAAGCTGGTGATCTGCGACGAGCCGGTGTCGGCGCTGGACGTCTCGATCCAGAGCCAGATCGTCAACCTGTTGATGGAGCTGCAGCGAGAGATGAACCTGTCGCTGATCTTCATCAGCCACGATCTCAGCGTCGTCCGGCACATCAGCCACCGGATCATGGTGCTTTATCTGGGCAAGCTGGTTGAAGTGGCCGACCGAGACAGCATCTATGACAACCCCAGGCATCCCTATACCCAGGCGTTGATTTCGGCGGTGCCGCTGCCCGACCCGGATGCCGAGCGCAGCAAGTCCCGCGTGGTGCTGACCGGCGATCTGCCGTCGCCACTGAACCCGCCCAGCGGATGTTATTTCCGCACCCGCTGCCCGCGCGCGACCGACCTGTGCGCCCAGCAGGAACCGCCGCTGGTCGATGTCGAGGACGGGCACCGGGCCGCGTGCCACTATTGGGACAGCGAACCGCTGACCAGTTCCACGGAAACGTCGGAGCACGTGGCTGACGGCTGACGCACGGCCGCCGATACAACGGCAAGCGAGCAGCGCACAAAAAACGGGGCGCCGACCCGTTTGGCGCCCCGAGTTTTCTCTCTATCAGGGGGTTAATCGTGTCGAGACGGCTCAGGCCGCCTCGGCGACAGAGCCATCACCCCCGAGATGGCTCATCACGATGCTTGTAACCTCCGGCCCCTCAAGCCCGGCGCGAACCGTCAGCAGCGACCCATCGACCTGGCTGGTCGCCTCGCCGTCAACGTTCGCACCTGCGGCACCCAGCGCCTCGGCGCTCTCACCCTCGGCAACGACGCTACGGCCGGCGGCACGCTCAGCACCGACCAGCAGGCTCGCGGCATCGCCGACTAGGACCACGGGCTTGTCGCCATCTAGAAAACCCTTCAGGAAGCGGTTTGTGTGTGCGCTCTTCGCCAAGGCGATGATACTGCGATGACCACCGGGCACAAGTAGCGCGTCGAAATCGGCCGCCATCTGGGTCGACAGCGCGCCATCGATCGGAAAATAGTGCCCCCAGGCGGCACCATGCCAGCCATTGACCAGCGCGGTCTCCGACGAGACCAGCTTGACGCTTGCGCCCGCACCCAACAGAGCCTTCTGCGGCTCGGTCATCTCGATCTCTTCAAAACCATTCGCAACCAACAGCGCAATCGTCTTGCCAGCGAGGGACTCGGTCATTCGGCTCTTCTCCTTACATCAGCGTTTGTTGGTCACTTGCGCCAGACCCCGTGGCCGGCAGACCGTTTGGGCGACGACGAGGACTGCCGCTCCCCCGTGTTACCGCGAAGAACGATCGAGCCCAAACCGTGGGCCCCTCTAGCCGTCTGTTGTCAATCTCAGCCGTCCGCGCCTCGCGAGAAGACGGACCGGCGGCAGCGCGTCGCGCGCTTTTGAAGCTTCTTGACGTCGTCTAGGTGATCCTTGACCGACTGAAAGTCAATGGCAATTGCGGCCGCGCATGGCAGATGCGACGCGATGTCAGCCCCTCTGCCACAGCGCCCGTGCGGAAGCGCGGAAACTGGAGCGGGCGAGGGGAATCGAACCCCCGTCGTAAGCTTGGGAAGCTTCTGCTCTGCCATTGAGCTACGCCCGCCGGATGCCCGGGAAATCGGCTGACTTCCCGAACACAATTGCGTTATAGGCACGGCAATGCAGGCAATCAAGCGCTTGGCCGACGGGTCCGACACCTGCCAGGAGGGCCCAAGCGGCTGGACGGAGGGCGGCTTTGGGACCACATTTGGGGCACGAAGCGCAAACGCGGCGGTGATTTGACCATGTACACATCCGAAACGAACGGCATACGGGTTAGCGTCGAGCCGACCTTTCTGGACGATCAGAGTACGCCGGACGAGGGCCATTATGTCTGGGCCTATCGCGTGCACATCGAAAACAACAGCGCCCGGACCGTGCAACTACGAA
The DNA here is from genome assembly GCA_039819285.1 of Pseudomonadota bacterium. Classification (GTDB taxonomy): domain Bacteria; phylum Pseudomonadota; class Alphaproteobacteria; order DSM-16000; family Inquilinaceae; genus JANQGH01. Next base: position 13,120 of record JBCBSH010000101.1, on the reverse strand, counting down.
ACCGTTACTGGCGGATCACCGATGCCGCCGGCCTGGTCCACGAGGTCCGCGGACCCGGCGTCGTCGGCAAGGAACCCGTGCTGGAGCCAGGCGAGGCCTACGACTATACCAGCGGCGCGCCGCTGAAGACGCCATCTGGCATCATGGTGGGATCCTATGAGATGGAATCGCCCAACGGCGATCGGTTCGACGTCGCGATTCCGGCTTTTTCACTGGACAGCCCTTACCAGGCCGTTCGACTGAACTAAGCTATGATCTAAGCCATCGGGGCGGACGTAGGATTGCCCGGTGGTCGCCCGATGGTCGATTGAGTCCACGCGCCAGCGGATCTAAGCCAAGGAAACTGTTTCATGTGCCCTGCTGACAGCTCGTTTTCAGCCAAAGTCGTGTCCGCCGTTGCGCGGACCCATGACGAGGGATCTATCATCAAGCCTTCGCGGACGGAGGCGGAGAACGCCGTCCGTGTTCTCTTGCGCTGGATCGGCGAGGACCCGGGTCGCGAGGGCTTGGCGGAGACCCCCAAACGTGTCGTCGACAGCTATGACGAGTATTTCGGCGGTTATGCCCTAGACCCCGCCGAGATTTTGTCGCGCACGTTTGAAGAGGTCGACGGCTATGACGAGATGGTCGTGCTGCGCGGCATCGATTTTCAAAGCCATTGCGAGCACCACATGGTGCCCATCATCGGCAAGGCCTATGTCGCCTATCTGCCGAAGAGCCGGGTTGTCGGCATTTCCAAGTTGGCCCGCGTGGTCGACGCCTTCGCCCGGCGCTTGCAGATACAGGAGCGGCTGACGGCGCAAGTCGCGAACACAATCCAGGAGGTATTGCAGCCGCGCGGCGTCGCGATCGTCCTGGTGTCGGAGCATCAATGCATGACCACGCGAGGGGTCAGCAAGCCCGACGCGACCATGGCCACCTCGCGTATGCTGGGGGCCTTCAAGGACGACCCGGCGCTGCGGCGCGAATTCCAGGCCTTAGCCGGGATCGGCTGACCTGTATCGGGGCCGATGCCCGCTGGGAGCCGTTCTGTTCAGTTGAGCGACCTCACCTGCGCGCTGGACAGGCGCCATCGGGAAGGCCATCATTTGCCGCCGGCCGCCGACCGGCCCAGCACTCCCATCGGCTGAGCCGGGTGACGCAAGCTTCCCGTGTTTGACTACCGCCCCATTACATTCGTTATCGGCATTCTGTTGTCGATCCTGGCCGCGGCGATGATTTTGCCCGCCCTTGTCGACATCGCCTATGGGCACGACGATTGGGCGGTGTTCCTGGCCTCCTCGGCGGTGACGCTGTTTTTCGGCTTGATCCTGATTCTCGGCAGCCGGTCCAGCGGCTTTACGTTGAAGCTGCGCCAGGCCTTTATCCTGACCACCGCCGCCTGGGTCATCCTGCCGACGTTCGGTGCGCTGCCTTTTGTGTTCTCCGAACTGGGGCTGAGCTACACCGACGCTTTCTTCGAAGCGATGTCGGGCATTACGACCACGGGCTCGACGGTGATCACGGGGCTGGACTCCGCGCCGCCCGGCATTCTGCTCTGGCGGGCGCTTTTGCAATGGCTCGGCGGCATTGGCATCATCGTCATGGCCTTGTCCGTGCTGCCCCTGATGCGGGTCGGCGGTATGCAGCTGTTTCGCATGGAAAGCTCCGACACGTCGGAAAAGGTGCTGCCGCGCGCGGCGCAGATCGCCAGTTCGATCGGCTTCATCTATGTCGCCATGACGCTGATCTGCGCGGGCTTTTACGCGCTTTCGGGCATGCCGCTGTTTGATTCGGTGGCCCATGCGATGACGACCATCGCCACAGGCGGGTTTTCGACCTCAGACCTGTCGATCGGCGGTTTCGGCAGCGCCGGCACGGATTACGTCGCGACAGTATTTATGATCCTAGGCGGCCTGCCCTTCGTGCTTTATCTAAGGGCCGTGCGCGGCGACATCATGCCGTTGCTGCGCGACAGCCAGGTGCAATGGTTCCTGTCGATCCTGGCGGGCTTCATCGTCATGCTGACGATCTATCTGTGGGCCAGCGAGAATCAGCTTGGCCTGTTGCTCGCCTTCCGCTTGGCCGCCTTCAACACAGTTTCGGTGATGACCGGAACCGGCTACGCCACGTCGGATTACTGGCTGTGGGGCACGTTCCCGGCCGCCTGTCTGTTCTTCTTGATGTTCTTCGGCGGTTGCGCCGGGTCGACGACCTGCGGGGTCAAGATCTTTCGCATCCAGGTGCTCTACGCCACCATGCGCAGCCAGATGCGCAAGCTGAACCATCCGAATGGCGTTTTTCTGATCTACTACAACAAAAAGCCGGTGTCGGAGAGCGTCAGCTCCTCCGTCATGGCGTTCTTCTTTCTCTATGTCATCTGCTTTGCCGCCCTGGCGGTTGGTCTTGCCCTCTTGGGGCTCGACTTCGTCACCGCCGTGTCGGCCGCGGCGACCTCTATTTCCAATGTCGGGCCGGGCCTGGGGCCAATCATCGGGCCGGCCGGCAATTTCATGCCGTTGCCCGATGCCGCCCTTTGGCTGATGTCGTTCGGCATGCTGCTGGGCCGGCTGGAGCTGTTCACGGTTCTGATCCTGTTCGCCCCAAGCTTCTGGCGAGGTTAGGCATGGTCGAAGCGCTGGAAACCGACGCGATCGGCATCCTGGCAAGTCTGATCGCGTTCGACAGCGTCTCGACCCGCCCGAACCGGCCCCTGATCGATTGGGTCGCCGACTATCTTGCCAGCCACGGCGTCGACGCCTTCGTGCAGCCGAACGCAGACGGCACCAAGGCCAATCTGTTCGCCACCATCGGGCCGGATCAGGAAGGCGGCATCGTGCTGTCCGGGCACACGGACGTCGTTCCGGTCGACGATCAGGTTTGGCAGACCGACCCGTTCACACTGAGTGAGCGCGATGGCCGCCTTTACGGCCGGGGCACGGCGGACATGAAGGGCTTTGTCGCCCTTTGCCTGGCCCTGGTGCCCATCTTGAAAGGGCGGACGCTGACCACGCCGGTCCATCTGGCCTTTTCCTATGACGAGGAGGTCGGGTGCCTGGGTGTGCCGCATCTGGTCGACCACATTCTGGCCACCCTGCCGAGACCGAAGCTGGCGATCATCGGCGAACCGACATCGATGCGGCCGGTTAACGCCCATAAGGGCGTGCAGATGTTCCGCACCGTGGTGACCGGCAAGGAGGCCCATTCCAGCCTTAGCCATCTGGGCACCAACGCCATCGTCGCGGCGGCAGAGATCGTCTCCGTGCTCGACCGGGCCGCCCAAAGGCTGGAGCGGGACACCGACCGCAAAAACGGCTTCGACCCGCCCTGGTCGACCTTGAATGTGGGCGTCATCGAAGGCGGCACGGCCCTCAACATCATCCCGAACCGATGCGAGGTGTCGTGGGATTACCGGCCAATGCCGGGCGAGGATACGGCCGCGACCCTGGCGTCGATCTGGGACGAGATCGATCATGACATCGTGCCGAGACTGCGGGCGCGGCATGCCGACGCCACGATCGAAACCGAAAGGCTGTGCAACGTTCCCTGCCTGGCGCCCGACCCGGACGGCATTGCCGAGACACTCGCGCGTTCGCTGACCGGCGCCAACGAGTCCGGCACTGTGCCGTTCGGCACCGAGGCCGGCGTCTTTCAGCAGGCGGGCATCTCGGCCGTCGTCATCGGGCCGGGCGACATCGCCCAGGCCCACCAGCCGGACGAGTATCTGACGCGCCGCCAACTGGCCGCCGGGGCCGATTTTCTGCTTAAGCTCGCCGACCGGGCGGCCAGCGATCAGGTGTTGGCGTAGAGCCGGGCCAGATCCTCCGGCCCGAACGTGTAGTCGGTGGTGCAGAACTCGCACGCGACATGAACCAGGCCGTCATCCTCGGTCAGGCTTGCGACCTCAGCCTCGGGCAGGGCGGCCAGCACCTTCGACACCTTTTCTGCCGAACAGCGGCACCGGGCCGCGAGGGGCTTCGGATCGAAAACCCGCACCCCGTCCTCATGGAACAGGCGGTAGAGCAGATCGGTCGACGCCAATGAGGGTGACAGCAGTTCCGCGTCGGTAACGCTGGCCATCAGGACCATGGCGCGCCGCCAGTCATCTTCATGATCGCTGGGGGTCAGTTCGGTCTGCGGGCCGGGCAAACGTTGGATCATGAGGCCGCCGGAACGCCAATTACCGTCCGCGTTCTTGGCCACGGCCACCTGGATGCCGGCATCGATCTGTTCCGACTGGCGGAAGTAATGCTGCAGACAACCGGACAGCGTGTCGCCAACCAGTTCGACAATGCCCTGATAACGCTGGGTATGTTCGCCCTGATCGACCGTGAAGGCGAGATGGCCCTGCCCCAGCCACTGAGCCACCGGCCCCTCGTTCGCCGCCGCCGCGACAGTCGCGGCCTTGTCCGGGTCGAACCCGGCATAGCCGCGCAACGCGCCGTCCGACGTGATGTCGGCAACCAGCAGGGAAACCGGGCCATTGCCGCGCGCCTGCAGTGTGAAAAAGCCGTCGAACTTCAAGGCGGTCGCCATCAGCACCGCCAATGTCAACGTCTCGCCCAGCAGGGTGGCGACTGGGGGCGGGTAGTTGTGCCGATCCAGCACCTCGTGCAGCGCGGGGCCGAGCCGGACCAGCCGGCCGCGCAGGCGCGAGCTTTCGATTTGGAAGGGCAGCGCCTGATCGTCGAAGGCGGCCGCGCCGCCGGATCTATCGCCTAACTCAGGCACCACAGAAGGATCCCCTTCTGGGCGTGCAGCCGGTTTTCCGCCTCGTCCCAGACCACGGACTGTGGCCCGTCGAGCACGGCGTCCGTCACCTCCTCGCCGCGATGGGCGGGCAGGCAATGCATGAAAACGGCATCGGGCCTGGCCAGAGACATCATGCGCTCGTTCACCTGATAGCCGCGCAGCAGATTGTGGCGCGAGGGCGCGTCGCGGTCGCCCATCGAAACCCAGGTGTCCGTCACGACGCAGTCGGCATCGCGCACAGTGGTTTCGGGGTCCTCGCCGACCGTGACCGTGGCACCCTGGCGGTGCGCCCATTCGATCATCGCCCTGGGCGGGGCCAGCGGGTCCGGACAGGCCATGTGCAGTTCGAAACCGAACATGGCCGCGGCGCGAATCCAGGATTTTGCGACATTGTTGCCGTCGCCGGACCAGACCACGCGGGCGCCCGCGATCGGCCCCTTCTTTTCCTCATAGGTCATCACGTCGGCCATGAGCTGGCAGGGATGGCTGTCGTCCGTCAGGCCATTGATGACCGGAACCGTGGCGGCGTCGGCCATCTCCATCAGCCGATCCTCGCCATGGGTGCGCAGCATGATGGCGTCGACATAGCGCGACAGCACGCGGGCCGTATCGCCGATCGTCTCGCCGCGGCCGAGCTGGATTTCCTCGCCGAACAGCATGAGCGGCTGGCCGCCAAGCTGGCGGACGCCGACCTCGAACGAGACGCGCGTGCGGGTCGACGGCTTTTCGAAGATCAGCGCAACGGTCTTGCCCGCCAACGGCTGCTCGCGATCCCCATTCGGGTCATCGCGCTTGACCGCCGACGCCGTGTCCAGGATCGCCCGCAGCCCCTCGCGCCCGACCTGATGCAGATGCAGGAAGTGCTTAGGCATCGGCCATTCTGGCCTCGGCAACGTTGGTCAGAATGCCGATTGCCTCGTCAACTTCCTTCTCCGTCACGATCAGGGGCGGCAACAGCCGGATAACGTTCTCGCTGGCGCCGACAGTCAACAGGCCGGCGTTCCTGAGGTCGTCCATCAACTCGGCTGCCGGCGGCACCGCGACCAGGCCCAGCATGAGCCCGGCGCCCCGCACCTCCTTGAAGACCTTGGGATGGTCGGCGACGAGCGTGACCAGCTTGCGCCAGAGGATGCGGCCGACCCGGTCGACCTCGTCGAGAAATCCGGGTTCCAACAGCACGTCGAGCACGGCATTGCCCGCCGCCATGGCCAGCGGATTGCCGCCAAATGTCGTGCCGTGGGTCCCGGCCTGCATGCCGTCGGCCGCGCTTTCGGTGGCCAGAATGGCGCCCATCGGGAAGCCGCCGCCGATACCCTTTGCCGCACACATTACATCCGGCGTGATACCGGCCCACTCGTGGGCAAACAGCTTGCCGGTCCGGCCCATGCCGCACTGGATTTCATCGAAGAAGAGCAGCAGGCCGAACTCGTCCGCGACCTCGCGCAGCGCGCGCAGATAGTCGAGGTTGGCGGGCCGGATGCCGCCCTCGCCCTGCACAGGCTCCACACAGATGCCGGCGGTTTCCGGCGTGATCGCCGCCCGCAGCTCGTTCAGATTGCCGAACGCAACCTGGTCGAAACCGTCGACCATCGGGCCAAAACCCTTGACCAGCTTCTCAGTCTTGGCGGCCGCGATGGCGGCCAGCGTGCGCCCATGGAAGCTGCCGCCCACGGTGATCAGGCGCCATTTCTCCGGCTGGCCGTTATGGCTGAAATGCTTGCGCACCAGCTTGACGCCGCCTTCCCAGGCCTCGGCGCCGGAATTTGAGAAGAAGACGGTATCGGCGAACGTATTGGCGACCAGCCGTTCGGCCAGCCTCTCCTGCCCCGCGATGCGCACGATATTGGAGGTGTGCCACAGCTTGGCGATCTGCTCCTGAAGCGCGGCCACCAGATGCGGATGGCCGTGGCCCAGTGATGTCACCGCGATGCCGCTGGCGAAGTCGAGATAACGTCGGCCGTCGGTATCGAAGAGGTAGGCCCCCTCGCCCCGCTCGAACGTTACGTCGATCCGCGCATAGGTTGGCATCACCGCCGAAATCATCGCCTTAAGCTCCATCTCACTGACCACGAGCCCAAAGTGGCGCTCGCGGTTCTTCAAAACGACAAGCGGCGCGGAAAATCCGCGCCGCCCGAGGCCCTGCGGTCAGACTACACCGCCGTCGTCGGAAAATGTCAATGCGGGCGCGGCCGTTTCAATCAGCTTTTGATCCGCCAGCCACGCCCGACCAAAAGGCCGGTGATGGCAAGCGACGAGACAAAGGTTCCTACCAGTACGGTCAGCGACACCCAGGTCGAAACTTCCTGCGGCCCGCCCATCGCGCCCCGGAAGGCGTCGACCGCGTAGTAAATCGGGTTGACGATCATGATGTCCCCCACCCAGTCCGGAAAGCGATCGATCGCAACAAAGGTGCCGGACAGAAAGGTCAGGGGCACAATCACGAAGCCGATAACCGCCGACAGACCGTCCCACTTCCTTGCCCACAGCCCCATGAGGAAGCCAAACACCGCCATCATGGCACCGCCGGAGAGGATGACGGCAACGGCGATCAAGGGTTCGGTGAACCCGACGCCGGTGACGATCATGACCATGACCAAGACCGGCAGGGTCGTGATCATGCCGGTGATCATCGACGAGACGACGAAGCCGAACACCAGTTCCCACGGCATGACGGGCACCGAGAGATAGTCGGCGAATATGCCTTCCAGCTTCTTGTACACCACTGAAAAGGCGACGTTCTGCGAGGCCCATTGCAGCAAGGTCATCATGACCATGCCGGGGGCCATGAACCGCAATATGGCATCGCCCGCCCCGTCGATGCGCGAGGGGCCAATGGCGAGCACAAAGACCAGCAGATAAAGGCCCATTGACAGCACGGGGCCGCCGACGGTCATAAGCCAGAACCGCCGATAGACCTGGAATTCCGCCCGCATGACCGTGGCAATGCCAAGCCAGTTTACCAGGCCGAGCACGCGCGGCGGCAGCGGCGCGGCAACGGGGCGGGTGGCCATGTCGGTCATGGTTTCAGCTTGTAGCCGGTGGTCAGCATGCGCCACGCCACGATTGCCAGGAACAGGTTGACACCGAACATGACGAACAGCCCCAAGACCAGGGTGCCGTCGGACTGACCGATGAAGCCGTAGCGGAACCCGTCGATCATGTAGAAGAACGGATTGAAATGGGCGATCACCTGCCAGACCTCGGGCAGCCGACTGATGGTGTAGAACGTGCCGGACAGAAACGACAATGGCACGATCACGAAGTTGGTCACCGCCGCCATCTGGTCGAACTTGTCGGCCCAGATGCCGCCAATGATGCCCAGCAGGGACAGCATCATCGAGGCGGCAACCGCGTGATAGGCGATGAAAAAGGCGTCGTGCAGACCGACAGGCACGAACACCCGGATCGCGGCGAACGTGACCGCGCCGACCAGAATACCGCGCGTAATGCCCCCGCCGACATAACCGCACAGCAGTTCCACCGGGCTGAGCGGCGGCATCAGGACATCGACGATGTTGCCCTGGATCTTGGCGATCACCATCGAGGACGAGGTATTGGCAAAGGAGTTCTGAATCAGCGCCATCATCACCAGGCCCGGGGCCAGGAACTCCAGGAACGGCACCCCGTCCGCATCGCGCACCAGACCGCCCAGCGCCAGCGCGAAGATGGTGTAGAACAGCAGGGTCGTGACGACGGGTGCGGCAACCGTTTGGGTGAAAACCTTAAGGAAGCGGCTGACTTCCTTCACATAAAGGGTCTTCAGCCCGATCCAGTTCATCGAGCCCATGGCGCGCGGTTGGGGGGAGGTCGGCAAGAGTACGGTCATGCTGTCGGATCGGTTTCGGGCCCGGTCGCTCGGGGGGGCGGGGACCATAGCGCCGTTGGCGATGGGCGACAATGCCGACGGCGGTTGATATATATCGGCCCGGCATGAATGACCCGAACCCCAGCGGCACAACCGGCCCGATCAGCGCTTCACGCCTGGAAAAGGCCGCGTTCGATTATCTGGGGCGCTATATGGCGTCGACCGGGACGCTGCGCCGCGTCCTGGAGCGGCGCGTGCTGAAGGCCCGGCGAAGCGGCCCCGTCGATCAGGACGAGGCAGAGGCCGTGATCGCGAGGGTCGTGGCAAAATGTCAGCGCCTGGGCCTCGTCGACGATCAGCGGTTCGCCGAGGTCCGCGCCGCCAGCCTGGCGCGCCGCGGCGACAGCCCTCGAGCCATCCTGGCCAAGTTGGCGCAAAAGGGCATCGACGGCGACACCGCGCAGTCGGCGCTGGCGAAGCTTCGGGCCGAAAGCGAGACGGACCTGGCCCTGACCAGTGCGGTCCGCCTGGCCGAACGGCGCCGGCTGGGGCCCTATCGACTGCGCGACCGAGACCAGCATCGAGACCGCGACCTCGCGGCCCTGGCCCGCGCCGGCTTTGGCCTGGCCATTGCGCGCGCCATTGTCGACGCGGAGCATACCGAGGACCTGCAGGTCTTGGTCGCGCAGTCCGCCGACGAGGATTAGTCCTCTGCCAACGGCCCGGTTTCGGGGCTGTCGGGGTCGGCCGGTTGCTTGCGCGGCGACTTTCGTTTTGGCTTTCGCTTTGCGGCGCCCGGTTTTGTTGGGTCGGATTCGACCCTGATTGGCGCGGCCGGCGCCTTGCCCTGCTTGTCGACCCCGAAGTAAAGGGTTCGGTGGGGGAACGGTATCTCGATGCCCAGTTCGTCGAAGCGAAGCTTCATGCGGCGGTTGAACTCGCGCCCCACCTGCCATTGCTTGATCGGTAGGGTCTTGATGCGCGCCTTGATGATCACGGCACTGTCCGCGAAGGCGTCCACGCCCAAGACCTCGATATCGTCCAGCATTAAGGGCCCGATCTCAGGGTCCGCCCGCAGGTCAACGCTTAGCTGGTTGATGACCTCGACCACCTGATCGGTGTTCTCGCGATAGGCCACACCGATGTCCATGACGTAATACGAGAACTCCTTGGTCTTGTTCATGACCGTGTCGACCTGGCTGAACGGCAGGATGTGGACGACGCCTTCGAGATCCCGCAGGCGAAGGGTGCGGATCGTCATGGCCTCGACCAGTCCGGAGTGTCCCGCGACCTCGATCACGTCACCGACCTGGATCTGATCCTCAAACAGGATGAACAGCCCGGTGATGATGTCTTTGACCAGGGTTTGGGCTCCGAAGCCGACCGCCAGCCCCACGACGCCCGCACCGGCCAGCAGCGGCCCAATATTGATGCCGACTTGCGACATCACGATCATGACCACGATCAGCAGCAGCACGACCAGGATGAAATTGCGCAAAAGCGGCAGCAAGGTGCGCTCGCGCGCGCTGCGCTCAATCAGATTGCCTTCCTCGTCGGTGGCCTTGAAATGCCGTTCGACCAGGGCGGTCACGATCTCCCAAACCGCGACCGAGACCAGAACAACGATGACGATGGCCGACAGATTGCCCAGGGCGCGGCGGCCAAGGTCCGTGTCGAACCAGGCAAGAATGCCCAGCCCCCAGACCTCAAGCAGCAGAACGATCACGATCACGGCGAGCACGCCCTGGACGGTGCGCTTCAACGCCGGAAGATAGGCCGCCGGCTGACGTTCAACACCCGTGGCCTCGGCCTGTTCCTGCCGCCGGCGCTCAAACCGGTCCAACAGGCGCTCGATCGCGACCATCGCCAATCGCGCCACGACGAGCAGCAGGATGGCCAGGACCGTGCCGCGCACCATGAACAAAAAGCCGGCCGGAACCCGCAGGACCCAAACCCCGAAGATCAGCACGATGTAGATGATCGCCAGCACGTGCCAGGAATAGGACAGCCGATGCCAGAAAACGCCCAGCCATCGCGACCGGACGGACATGCGGCGGAAGGCCTGGCGGACCGGAACCCGCATCCGCAGGACCAGGACGACCATCAGAATGCCGGCGATGACGCCTGCCAGGCTGCGCAGACCTTGGGCGGCAGGCAGCGTGGCGCCGACCGCCAGCATGAACTCGGCAATCGCAATGCCCCAGATTATGACGCCGGCGATGAACCGGACCGATCTGAACAACTGTTTGGCGACATCATCTTGCATCCGCACCAGCCGGACGTTGGGCGATCGCGGCGCTAGAACGAAGCGCAGCAGCGCGGTGAAAACGCCGACGGCCCAGACGGCGGAGACGAAGGTGATCGAGACGCCTTCAACCCGGGGCGGCTGGTTGAGCAGAACGATGGTGACGGTCGCGCCGAGCACGAAGCCGATCAACGGCGCCAAGTCGATGGCCAGACGCGCCAATCCCAGGGGAATGCGGGCGACGCGCGAGCGTCGTGGAGGTCGGGCACCGATTTCGTCTCGGTAACGAACGGCAAGGCGGGCGATGACGAGCCGTACGATGGTGCCGATGCCCAGGACCAGCAAGATGCTTAGCGTCAGGTCGAGCCATCGCATCAATATGATGCTGCTGCCCAGCATGGCCTCGATCCAGACCAGGATGTCCGGAAGGCCCCGCACGGCATGCCCGATCTCCGACAGGCGATCGCCGACATGCGACATGCGTTCCGACACGAAATTGAGAAAGCCGCGCCCGGCCTCGAAGCTCTCCTCCTGCGGCCCCAACGCCTCTCGCATCAACTGCAGCTGATCGATCAGCTGTTGTCGCGCCGCCTCGTCCTCCAGGACAGCAATCATGTCGTTGATCTCGGCCGCCTCCACTTCCGGGGGCGGCTCGGACGAAGCGGTCTCCTCCACCGCTATGGTCAACTGGCCGAGGACGGACCCGAGCGGAAGGACGGCTAGACAGGCCAGCAGTGCCCAGAAACGCAACGCGGCGCGCAGCCGGGACAAGCGGTCGGAAACAGGATTGGCAACCCGCGACATGGCCTGGCTACTCTGCCGCCAATTGCTGCGCCGGCAAGTCGCCGGCCGACGCGATCAGCCGGACCGACACCCGATCGGACTTGCCCTTCACCTCGGCCTGCTCCAACGGAAACGCGCCGAGATCAATCGAGGCCGCAGCGGCAATCGCCTCGGAGACGACAAGCTGAACATCGTTCGCCTTCGCCAGCCCCTCCAGCCGGCTGGCCGTGTTCACGGCATCGCCGATGGCGGTGAAGGACTTGGCCTTGCCGTAGCCGAGCTCGCCGACGATGACCGGCCCGACATGGATGCCGACGGCGATGCGCATCGGCGCCGGCAGATCGGCGGCCAGGGATTCATTCAGCCGGATCAGGCCGTCATTCATCGCGCGCACAGCATCCAGCGCTTGGCGGCTGCCCTGCTGGCCGCCTTGGCTGACACCGAACAGCGCCATGACACCGTCGCCGATGAACTTGTCTAGGACGCCGCCCGTGCCCTCCACCGCCTGCCCCATCATCTCGAAGTACCGGTTCAGGACGAAGACCGTGTCGTAAGGCAGCCGGCCTTCCGACAGGCTGGTAAAGCCGCGCATGTCGGCGAACAGGATCGCGATGGTGCGCTCCTGACCCTGCAGCACCGCCTGGGGCCGATAGGCAACCTCCGTGCTGGCGTTGGGCGGCAGCAGCGGCGCGACCTGAAGATCGGCCGTGGGTCGGACCTGACAGGCCAGGCGCACGCCCGGCGGCGCGCCGATGCGGGTCAGAACGCGCTGTTCTGCCTCATCGGGTGCCGGCAAGGCATCGCCGCCGGCACCGACGCGTATGCGGCAGGTCGAACAGCGCCCGCGTCCGCCGCAGACCGAGGCGTGCGGGATGCCGTATTGACGGCTGGTCTCCAAAACGGTGGCGCCGGGCTCAATTTCGACCCGCTGGCCGCTGGCATAGGTCAACCGGGGCCGCCGGCTGCGCTTTTCGATAAAGATACGGATTGCGCGGGCCGCGAAAACCAGAACGTACAGGGCGATCAGCGCGAGATAGCCCACATTGATCATGCGGTTCAGCCGCTCGGCAACCTCCGATGTAACGCGAGCGTCGCTCAAGACCCCTGTCAACCAACCCTGCTCTGCGGCCAAACGCTGAACCTCGACACCGGCAGAAACGAAGCCGGCGATGGCCAGCGCCGGAAGCAGAATGGCAGCAATGGAGAGCGGCCTGACCAGGGGCGGGTACCAAGGCTTCAGCCTCAGCCAGAAATGCACACCGATGATCCCGTGCACCCAGGCGGTGACGACCAGGGCGAGCTGAACGACGATGAGCCACGGCGTGAAGACCCAATAGGCGGCGAGAACCAGCGCGTAGCTGAGCAGCACACCCTCGCCCATCTGCGCGCCGATCGTGCCGATCATATGTTCGATCAGTAAGAACGGCATCGCCATGCCGAGCGCGATCTGCCACAGCTCCCACCCCGTCATGCGCAAGGTCCGGCGCCGATAGAGCGAGCGCAGCGCCAGGGCAAGGTGAACGATAAAGGCGACCGTCAGCAAAGACGCCATCGGC
>JBCBSH010000100.1:0-15141 GCA_039819285.1 Pseudomonadota bacterium | reverse complement strand
ACCCGGGTGAGCCGATGCAGTTGCGCGGCCGGGCCGACCTACTGATTTGTTCCGATCTCTGTGTACCGGCATCAGCCGACTTGGCCCTGGACCTGCCGTCAGGGGAGGCGGAGACCGACGGCCCCGTCGCCAATCTAATCAGCCGCTTCCAGGCGCTTGTTCCCGATCAGGACGGCGCCAATGGTGTCGTCATCGAACGCCTGGCGCCCGTGGCGGACGCTGAGCGCCCGACCTTGCGCATCGACGCGACGAGCCCGCTGCCGCTGAGCGACCCGGATCTGTTCATCGAGGTCGCGGATTATTGGTCTTTCGGCGCCCCGGACGTCGAGTTCAGCGACGGCGGAACCCGCATCATCGCAACGGTGCCGATCTTGCAGGAACCGTCCGATGCCGCGCCGCTTACCGGCCAAACCGTGATGGTCACGCTGGTCGATGGCGGCTTGGCGGCCGAACAGGCCTTGACCGTCGATCTGCCGATCCAGCGCGATGCGGCATCCGATTGGCCTGTCTTCCTGTCGATCCTGGGCCTGGCCATTTTGGGCGGCCTGGTGTTGAACCTGATGCCGTGCGTTCTGCCGGTGCTGTCGCTAAAACTGCTGTCGGTTGTTTCCCACGGTGGCGAAACGCCCGGCCGGATACGGCGTGGCTTCCTGGCGTCGGCCGCAGGCATTCTGTTCTCGTTCCTGGCCTTAGCCGGGGTGCTGATCGGTATTCAGGCCGCAGGCGGTGCGGTTGGCTGGGGAATGCAGTTCCAACAGCCGGTGTTCCTGGTCTTCATGATCGTCCTGCTGACCTTGTTTGCCGGCAACCTGCTCGGCTTCTTCGAAATCGTTCTCCCTGGCCGGGTCAACGATGCCGCCGGCAAGGTCGGCGGCAACAGCCTGCTCGGCCATTTCGGCACCGGCGCCTTCGCGACGCTGTTGGCCACCCCGTGTTCGGCCCCATTCCTGGGCACGGCGGTTGGATTTGCCATGACGCGAGGGCCGGCGGAACTTGTCGCTGTCTTCGTCGCGCTGGGAATCGGCCTGGCGCTGCCCTATTTGGCGGTGGCCGCATATCCGCGTTTTGCCGCGAAGTTGCCCAAACCCGGACGCTGGATGGTTGTGCTGAAGCGGATCCTGAGCCTGGCTCTGATCGCGACCGCCATATGGCTGCTGACCGTGCTGGCGGTCCAGACCTCGTCCCTCACGGCGATCATCATCGCTGGCATTATGGTGGCGATTGGCTTGGCGCTGTGGCTGCGCCATCGGAGGCCGGCAGCCTTGGGCCGCGCCAGTGTGGGCACCGTTGCGGTGCTGGCAATCGTCGCCATGTTGCTGCCCGCGCAATTGCCACGGGCGGCCAGCACGACGGAGTCGTCGACCGATTGGGCCGCCTTCAGCCGCTCGGCCGTCGCCGAACGGGTGGGCGAGGGGCAGATCGTGTTCGTCGACGTGACGGCCGACTGGTGCCTGACCTGCCTGACCAACAAGCTGCTGGTCATCGATCGCGGTGACGTGGCCGAGACCTTGGCCGGCGATGGTGTCATCGCCATGCAGGCCGATTGGACCTTGCCGGACGATGCGATTGCCGACTTCCTGGCCAGCTATGGCCGCTACGGCATTCCGTTCAACATCGTCTACGGGCCCGAGGCACCTGGCGGCATTCCGCTGCCGGAACTGCTGACCGAGGGCAGCGTCATGGACGCCCTGCGACAAGCCGGCCTGGAAAGCTAGACGCCACGCCCCTACCTCTGGTCTGTCTCGGCGCCTTCGTTCAGGCGGCGCCAAAGCATCTCTCAACTCAAAGAAGGCGGGACCAGAGAACATGACTATTCAGGTTGGCGACAAGATTCCAGACGTGACGCTGAAGCGTCTCGGCGCGGATGGAATGGAAGAGGTTTCGACCGGCGAGCTGTTCGCCGGCAAGAAGGTGGTGATGTTCGCGGTTCCCGGCGCCTTTACGCCGACCTGCTCCGCCAAGCACATGCCGGGTTTTGTCAATCACGCTGAAGAGTTTGCCGCCAAGGGCATCGACAAGCTGGCCTGCATGTCGGTCAACGACCCCTTTGTGATGCAGGCGTGGGAGAAAGACCAGAACTCCAACGGCATCGTGGAGGTCCTGCCCGACGGCAACGGTGATCTCACAAAGGCCCTGGGCCTGGAGATGGATGGCAGCGGTTTCGGCCTCGGCCCTCGCTCAAAGCGTTTCGCCTTGGTGGCCGACAATGGCGTGGTGACCGAACTGTTGGTTGAGGAGGGCGGTGGCCTCGACGTTTCCAGCGCCGAGAACGTGCTGTCTAAGCTCTAGGTCAGGTGCTGTGAATGGCGGGTCGGCCTGGCCGGTCGACCCGCTTTTCAAACGTGGCGCAGCGCGTGCTGCGCAACCTTGCGCATTACCGTCGGCAAAGCCTCGTCACCCAGCTGCTCGATGGGCACCCAGCGACAATTGGCGCCGATCTTCTGTTGGTCCACGCGCCCGGCCGCGACCACCAACTCCAAATGAAAATGGGTGAAGGTGTGGCGGACAAGGCCCGGCAGGGGCTTCATGGTCGCGGCGACCGGCATCTCATTTGCGACGTCCGCCGGCCGGGGCATCGTGCCCGTTTGCCAAGCGCTGCTCGGCACCTCCTGCATGCCGCCCAAAAGCCCCTTATCGGGACGCTGGCGCAACAGGACCGCTCCGTCGGCCCGCGTCAGCCAGAAGGCGACACCGCGGCGCGTCGGTTTCGGCGCTTTCTTGGTCTTCACTGGCAGGGACTCGGCGATCCCGAGCTGGCGTCCCCGGCAGATGCCGGTGAGCGGGCATGGCAGGCATTTGGGCTGGCGCGGCGTGCAGACCGTGGCGCCGAGATCCATCATGGCCTGGGCGAAATCGCCGGGCCGTCGGTCCGGCGTGATCGACCCGGTCAGCCGTTTCAGCAGCGGCTTTGCCTTTGGCAGCGGCTGGTCCTCGGCGAACAGGCGCGCAACGACGCGTTCAATGTTGCCATCCATGACGACCGCCCTGCGATCGAACGCGATCGCCGCGATTGCCGCCGCGGTGTAGTCGCCAATGCCTGGAAGCCGCCGCAATTCCTGCTCAGTCTCCGGAAAGCGACCGCCATGGTCGGCCACGATCGACTGAGCACAGGCATGCAGATTACGCGCCCTGGCGTAATAGCCCAGCCCGGCCCACGCCCGCAGCACATCCTCGCGATCCGCGTCGGCGAGCGCGTCGATGTTGGGCCAACGCTCAACGAACGTCCGAAAGTAGCTGCCGACCGTCGCCACCGTCGTCTGTTGAAGCATGATCTCGCTCAGCCAGACATGGTAAGGTTCCGCGCGTTCATCCGGCCTGGCGCGCCAGGGCAGGGTTCGTCGATGGCGATCGTACCAGTCGAGCAGCATTCGGCTAACCGCGTCAGCGTAGGCATCGGATTGAGGAACAGCGGCTTGCGACATTGGCGATCATCACTGGCAGGCGACACCCATCAGCATAGGCCGGCGGATCGATTCGCCCAGCCCCGGCAGGGTGCCTTATGAGCCGGCCGCGCAGCCTGGCCTCGCTGGTACGCCCGGTGGCCCGTCGCGCGATCGGCAAGCAGGCCGCAGGTATTGGCCAACTCATGGCCGACTGGCCGGCCCTTTTCCCCGATGGACCGGCCCAGCATGCCTGGCCCGAGGCGCTTAGCTTTCCGCGGGGGAAGGGCGGGGGCGGCACGCTGACGCTACGCGTCGACCCAGCCGATGCGTTGATCCTGCAACATGATGGCGGCCGTATCATCGCGCGGGTGAACCAGCATCTGGGTCAGGAGGCGGTCACACGCCTGAAGTTCGTTCAACGGGCCGCCAAATCGCGGGTGCCGACATCGCCGAAGCGGGCGCCGCCGGCCGCCGCGAAGGAGGTCGATGCGGCGCTTTCAAACGTCGAGAGTTCAGAACTTCGTGAACGGCTGCGGCGAATCGGCATCGCGCTCTGGACTCGGGACCTGGGTTCATGAGGCTATCAAGTTTCGTGCACGCTCAGCTGCCGCTTGCGATGGCGACGGTTGAGCGCGTATAACGATCAACATCTAGTGTGTGGGAGCCTGAAAGTGCGGCGTAGAACACTACTTATTGGGGCTGGTGTGGCAGCAGCGGGAACCGCGCTTGTCGGTTCGACCAGCCCGTATGCCTGGGCGCAGGACGACAGCCCGACCGAATTCGACTACATGCTGGGCGCCGACGACGCGCCCGTCACGATGATCGAATACGCGTCCTTCACATGCCCGCACTGCGCGGCGTTCCATGCGGATACGCTGCCGCAACTTAAGACCAACTACATCGACACCGGCCAGGTGCGCATGGTGTTTCGCCATTTCCCCCTGAACGGGCTCGACCTTCAGGCCGGCATGATGGCGACCTGCCTGGGCGAGGACCTATACCTCAGGATCGCCGACGTACTGTTCTCAACCCAGCAGGACTGGGTTCAGTCGAACGATCAGCTTGGCGCCTTGTCGCGCATCGCCCGGCAGGCTGGGCTTTCGGAAGAGGCGTTCAACCAGTGCGTCAACGATCAGGAGTTGGCGGAGAGGATCGTGGCCGCCCGCCAGCAGGCGATCGACACCTATGGCGTCCAGTCGACACCCACCTTCGTTGTCAACGGCGAGGTATTGGCGGGCAACCGGCCCTATGACTTCTGGGCCGACACGCTGGACCCGTTGGTCGGTTCCTAACCTCAGGACAACGGAACACCCGCCTTGCAGTTCGCCAAGCTTCGTCTGACCGGCTTCAAATCCTTTGTCGACGCGACGGAGTTGGCGATCGTCCCTGGGCTGACCGGCATCGTTGGGCCGAATGGCTGCGGCAAGTCCAACCTGGTCGAGGCGTTGCGCTGGGCCATGGGGGAGAACTCTGCCAAGCGCATGCGCGGGTCGGAGATGGACGACGTCATCTTCGGCGGCACCACGGGTCGTCCATCCCGCAACATCGCCGAGGTGGTGTTGGAGTTGGACAATGGTGATCGCACCGCGCCGGCCGCATTCAATCAGCACGACCGTCTGGAGATTTCGCGCAGGATCGAACGGGGCAACGGGTCGGATTACCGCATCAACGGCAAGTCGGTGCGCGCCCGCGACGTCCAACTGTTGTTCCAGGATAACTCCTCCGGCGCCCACTCGCCGGCCCTGGTCAGCCAGGGGCGCGTGGGTGCGCTGGTCAACGCCAAGCCGACCGAACGGCGCCTGTTGCTGGAGGAGGCCGCCGGCATCACCGGATTGCACAGCCGGCGACACGAGGCGGAGTTGCGGCTGCGGGCGGCTGAGGAAAATCTCACCCGCCTGGACGATGTCATCACGGCGATGGAGGGCCAGCTCGCCGGCTTGAAGAAGCAGGCGCGCCAGGCGGCCCGCTATCGCAATCTGTCCGATCGCATCCGTAAGGCCGAGGCGGCGGTTCTGCATCTCCGCTGGGTTGCGGCGAAGGCGGCACTGGCGGCGGCGCATGGCAGCTTCCAAACGGCCGATGAAGCTGTTCGCGAGCGCACCGTTGTTGTCGCACGGTGCAGCGAGACTCAGGCCACGGCGGCCGTTGATCTGCCGCCTTTGAGGCAGGCTGAGGCTGAAGCCGCCGCGCGGTTGCAGCGCCTGACATTGGCCCGCGAGGGGCTGGCCGAGGAAGAACAGCGGCTGCAACAGGCCACCGAAGAGACCGAGCGCCGCCTGGCCCAGATCGAACGCGACAAGGATCGCGAGCGGTCCTTGGCGGGCGATGCGGACGATGCGCTGAAGCGCCTGGGCGCCGAGGCCGCGGAGATCGCGGGCGCGCAGAAGGGCGAGGCGGACACATCGTCTGCCGCCCAAGAGGCGCTTGATGCCCAGAAAGTTGTCGTCGACGGGCTAGATCAGACCTTGGCCGCCAAAACCGACCACGTCGCCACGATCGAGGCTGAACGCCAGTCGCTGGGCCGGCAGGTCAGCGATCTCGCTGGCAAGCTCGAAGCGCTAACCGTTCGCCAGCAAAGCGTCCAGGCAGATCACGATGGGTTGTTGGCGGAACTGGCCGATAGTGATGATGCCGGCACAAGCGAGAAAGCGGTCTCCGATGCCGAGGAGGCGTTGACGATCGCGCGGAAGGATGCCGAATCGGCGGAAACGGCGCGGCAACAGGCCGACGCAAAAAGGGCCGACGCCCGGCGCGCGCTGGAGGCGGATCAGGCCGGCTTGGCCAAACTGACCGCAGAGGCCGATGCCCTGCAGGCCCTGCTCGGCACCCACGATGGCGAACTGTTCCCGCCGCTGATCGATGCCGTCCGCGTTGCCAAAGGGTACGAAACAGCATTCGCCGCCGCCTTAGGCGAGGCTGTCATGGCGCCGCTGGACGAGGCGGCGCCGGTTCACTGGCGCACCTTGCCGGATCTGCCGTCGAAGGCGGAATGGCCCAAGTCGGTGCAGCCATTGGCCGCCAGAGTAAAGGCGCCGGCCGCGTTGTCGCGCTGCCTGGCCCATGTCGGCCTGGTTGACGATGCGAAGGCCGGCGCGTCTCTGGCGCGGGCCTTGGCGCCGGGGCAGATCCTAGTGACAAGGGATGGCGGCCTGTGGCGTTGGGATGGGTATTCGGCGGCGGAAGGGGCACCAACCGCCGTTGCGGTGCGGTTGCAGCAGCGCAATCGGCTGGCCGAACTGGATACCGAACTGTCGGCAGCGAAAAACAAGGTCGCGGAACGGCAGGAAGCGGCGCGTGCCGCTGACGAGGCGCTGACCGCGGCGATCGAGCGCGACCGGCTGGCGCGCCAGGCCGTGCAGGTTGCCTATGACAGCGTCAGCGTAGCCCGCGATGCCGCGACGCGTCTGGCGCGGGAAACCAGCGCCCGGCAAAGCCGGTTGGCGGCGGTGACCGAGCTGCTTGAGCGGCTTGGCGAGGAACATGGCGCGCTGACGGCGGAAAGGGCAGCGGCGGAGGCCGCGCTGGCGGCGCTTCCTGATGGCGCACCCGGCCGGCAGAAGGTCGCCGAACTGCGGGCCGAGCTGGCCGAGGCCCGTGCCCAGCAGGCGAATCGGCAAAGCGCGCTGGACCAGCTCGCGCGCGACGCTGAGGGCCGCAAGGACCGTCTGACGGCGATCGAGGCCGAACGCATATCGTGGCGGCAACGGGCGGACGGGGCCGGTGAGCGCATCGCCGAACTTGAGACCCGCGCGGACGAGGCCAGAACGACGCTCAATGAGCTACGGTCGCGGCCGGCCGCGTTGGCGGACCGCCGGACTGCCTTGTTCGATGAGATCGGCGTGGCCGAAAAAGCCCGGTCCGCCGCCGCAGACGCGCTTGCCGAGGGCGAGGGCAGACTGGCGGAGGCCGACCAGGCCTTGAAGACGGCGGAGGCGGCCCTGACCGAGGCCCGCGAGGCGAAGGTCCGCGCCGAGGCCGCCGAGGAAGCCGCGCGTACCGCGTTGAACGGTGTCGTGGAGCGTATCGCCGAACGGCTGCAGGTGCGGCCCGAGGGCGTGGCCCCCTTGGCGGAAATCAACCCCGATGCCGAGCAGCCAGAAGAAGATGTCCTGCAGGCCCGCCTGGATCGCCTGCTGCGTGAACGGGACAATGTTGGTCCGGTCAATCTACGGGCCGAGGCCGAAGCGGCCGAGTTGGACGAGCAGATCGCCGGCATGCTGAGTGAGCGCCAGGATCTCGAGGCCGCCATAAGCCGGCTGCGCCAGGGCATCAGCCAGCTCAACCGCGAGGCGCGCGAGCGCCTGCTGGGCTCGTTCGAACAGGTCAACACCCATTTCAGCGAGCTGTTCGTCCGCCTGTTCGGCGGCGGCAAGGCCCACCTGTCGCTGACCGAGGCCGACGACCCGCTTAATGCCGGGCTGGAGATCTTCGCCAGCCCGCCAGGCAAGCGGTTGCAGCACCTGTCCCTCTTGTCGGGCGGTGAGCAGGCGCTGACGGCAATCGCGGTCCTGTTCGCCGTGTTCCTGACCAATCCGGCGCCAATCTGCGTGCTGGACGAGGTCGACGCCCCGCTCGACGACGCCAATGTCGATCGGTTCTGCACGCTGGTGGAGGAAATGGCCCGCGACGGTACGACGCGGTTCATGATCATCACTCACCATCGGATGACCATGGCGCGGGTCGATCGCCTGTTCGGCGTGACCATGCCAGAGCAGGGTGTGTCCCAACTTGTGTCGGTCGATTTGCAAGACGCTGTTGCACTGCGAAAGAGCGCCTGATCCTGCGTCAAAATGCCTAGAATCAGGCCGTTCTGATCGATCCTTGACAGGGCAGGGGGGCCTTCTTATGGTGCGCCGCACTTGGCCGGCGGCGGCCGTTCAAACCCCTGGATTCCCTGGGTTGCCGTCTGTTGAGAAGGGTCGCGAAACGGAAGGGGGTCGCGGGTTGAGCGACAGTGATCCGGATCGCGAGCCATCGTTGGATGCCCTGCGGCACCGGTTATCGGAAGCCAAGGCCAAACATGAGCGGAGCCGTCGAGCCCCAAAAGGCTCGATTGAGCGGTCCGAAGGCATGGCGGCTGTTTCCGCGTCGCTGTCGAGCTGACGGCGGCACTGGTTGTCGGGGGCGGAATCGGCTATGTCCTTGACCAATGGTTGGGGACCCAGCCATGGCTGCTGATCTTGTTCTTTGTGATCGGGGCCGCAGCGGGGTTTTTGACGATCTACCGAACCGGGCAAGAGCTTGACGCCCGGGCGCGGGAACGAAGAGAGGCCGAAGCGGCCGAACAGAAAGCCAAGACGGATCGGAAGGGTTCCGACCGTTGAATAAGGCAAACGGGTTGCGAGCGAGGATGGTCCATGGCGGCGTCGCCGATCGAACAGTTTGAAGTCTATCCCCTGCTGCCAATCCAGGTCGGCAATCTGGACCTTTCTTTCACGAACTCCTCGTTGTGGATGGTCTTCGCCGTCGCTCTGTCGACCGTCATCCTGGCGATCAGCGCGCGGGGCGGCGCCCTGGTGCCCAGCCGCCTGCAGTCGGTCTCGGAGATGATGTACGAACTTGTCGCCAACATGGTGCGCGACAATGTCGGATCGGGCGGCCGCAAATACTTCCCATTCATCTTCACGCTGTTCGTGTTCGTGCTGTTCGCCAACCTGTTGGGCATGATTCCGCATTCCTTCACGGTCACCAGCCATCTGATCGTGACCTTTGCGTTGGCCGCTGTCATCTTCATCGGCGTCACGATCATCGGCTTTTACCGCCACGGCTTCGGCTATCTGCGCATGTTTTTCCCGCATGGCGCGCCCTTGTGGACGGCCGTGATTCTGGTGCCGGTCGAACTCGTCTCCTACCTGTCGCGCCCGGTCAGCCTGTCGGTCCGGCTGTTCGCCAACATGACCGTCGGCCACGTTCTGCTGAAGGTGATCGCCGGCTTTGTCGTCAGCCTTGGTGTGTTCGGCATCTTTCCGTTCGTGTTTTTGATTGCGCTCAGCGCGCTGGAACTGTTCATTGCGGCGCTGCAAGCGTACGTCTTCGCGATCCTGACCTGCATCTATCTCCACGACGCCCTGCACATGCACTAGCGGCGTCCTCACCCCCACATCAGTTGCTCTTAAGTCCAAGAAAGGAAGTTCCCATGGAAGCAGATGCCGCCAGATACATTGGCGCGGGCCTGGCCGCGATCGGCATGATCGGTGCCGGCATCGGTGTCGGCAACGTCTGGGCCAGCTACATTTCGGCTCTGGCGCGGAACCCGGCGGCCAAGGACGATATCGGTGCCAACATCTGGATCGGCTTCGCGGTTACCGAGGCCATCGCCCTGTTTGCGCTGATCATCGGCCTGTTGGCCCTGTTCGGATAAGGCACTTCCGGTTCGCCTGACCGGCACCGGCATCATGTTGGTGCCGCGCCGGTCAAGCTTCCCCGTTCATGGAGGAGCGGAAGAATGCCTCAATTCGATCCGACCAGCTTTGCCAGCCAGCTCTTTTGGCTGGCTGTCACCTTCATTGCGCTCTATTTCCTCCTGTCCCGGCTCGTACTGCCGCGGATTTCGGAGGTTATGGAGAAACGATCGGAACGCATCGCCAACGATCTTGAGCGGGCCGAGGCGCTGAAGACGGAGACCGAGGCGGTCATCGAGGCCTACGAAGCGGCGCTTGCCAAGGCGCGCAGCGAGGCCTCGGCTGTGATCGCCAAGGCAACCTCGGACATCGCGACCCTGTCGGCCAAACGCCAGGCGGAGTTCGGCGAGGAACTGGCCATGCGAATGGTGGCGGCGGAGGAACGGATCTCCGAGGCCAAGCAGCAGGCCGAGTCCCAGATCCGCGAGATTGCGGTCGACATCGCGGCCGACGTGGCTGAACGCCTGACCGGCAAGGCCATCAGTGCCGAAAGCGCCGCGCAGGCGGTCGACACCCAAATGAAGGGGAATGGCTGATGGCTGGCCCCGAGACCCAGTGGGAAATGCCACCGGTCATTTTGGCACAGGCGTCAGGATCGGCCGACGAACCGTCGACTGACGAGGCACCGGCGGACACGGGAGATGGCGCGGGCGACGCGACAGCGTCCGAGACGCCGACGGCCGAGGCGACGGACGAGGCCGGCGCTGATAACGGCCAGGGCGATGACGCAGCCAGTGGCGAGGCGTCCCATGACGGCGCGATCGAGGCGTTAGAGGCCGTCGAGGGGGCGCCGCCGGAAGATCATTCCTCCGAAGGATTCTTCCAGGACACCTACACCTATACTGGCCTGGCCCTTCTGCTGTTGATCATCATCGTCGCCAGGCCGGCGTGGCGCGCGATTTCGGGCATGCTGGACGCCCGTGCCGATCGCATTCGCAACGAGCTCGACGAGGCGCAGAAGCTGCGCGAGGAGGCCCAGTCGGCGCTGGCGACCTTTCAGCGTAAGCAGCGTGATGCGCTGGCCGAGGCGGAAGGCATCATCAGCCACGCCCGCGAGGAGTCCGAGCGCATCCGGCAACGGTCGCTTGAGGCGCTGGAAGCCAGCCTGAAACGCCGCGAGCAGCAGGCCATGGACCGCATCGCCCAGGCAGAGGCCTCGGCCATGGCGGAGGTGCGCTCGCACGCCGTCGACGTGGCGGTTGCCGCCGCGCGCGAAATCGTTGGCCGGCAAAGCGATGCCGCCAGCGATGCCGATCGCATAAGCGCCGCGATCGAGGAACTGCCGTCCAAGCTTCACTGACGGCTTTCCGGCAGGAACGTCCGCCCGGCTACGGTGCGTCGGCTTGACCGAGGCACCGCCGGCACGCAAGCTGGCACCGATGGACGACTGGAACACCGAAAGCATCGGGCGGGCGTATCGCGAGCACGGGTACGTCGCGCCGATAACGGCGATGAGCCCTGCCGGGGCTGGAGAGTGTCGCCGTGAACTGGAAGCCGTCGAGCAGGCAAATGACCCTGAGTTCATAAAGGGTGTGTTGCTGAGCAGCTCGCAGTTCGTGCTGCAGTTCGCCTATGACCTGATCCACAACGGCAAGATCGTGGATGCGGTCCGCGCCGTGCTGGGTGACGACGTCATGTGCTGGCGCGCTGGCTTCTTCATCAAGGAACCCGGCGACGCTAAATTCGTCTCCTGGCATCAGGATTTGCACTATTGGGGTCTGGAAGGCGGCGAGGAGGTGACCGCTTGGCTCGCGCTTTCGCCCAGCACGCCGGAAAGCGGCTGCATGAGGGTCGTGCCGGGCACGCATCGTGTCGACCGAGCGAAGCATCGAGATACCTGGGCCGATGACAATCTGTTGTCACGGGGCCAGGCGATCGAAGCGGTCGATGAGACACAGGCCGTCGACCTCGTGCTGCAGCCGGGCCAGTTCTCGCTTCACCACGGCAAGACGTTCCACGGCTCGCGGCCCAATACCTCCAACGACCGCCGCATCGGCTATGCCATCCGCTACATCACCCCCAACATGCGGCAGACCGTTGCGGAGAAGGATTGGGCCTGCCTGGTCGCCGGTCGTGACCGGTTCGGCCACTTTGAATCGTTTCCACGCCCGGCCGGAAATCTCGATCCGGCCGACATGGCCCTTCGCCAGACGACCCTCGACGTCGAGTCGCAAGCGACCTATCGCTGACGGCAGGCAAGCGGGCGGCCGTCGCTATTCTGCCGCCTCCTGCCGCGTTGTTTCCGGCGTCCAGCGCAGGATCGGCTGGCGCGCCGCGGCGGTTTCGTCCAGGCGGCGGCGCGGCGTGTGGTGCGGCGCGCTCAAGAACGCCTCCGCGCCGTCTTCGTCGTGCGCGCGGTCGGCCAGATGCCTCAGCGTGGCGATGAACCGGTCCAGGGTCTCGCGCGACTCGCTCTCCGTCGGCTCGATCAGCAAGGCGCCATGCACCACCAGCGGGAAGTACATGGTCATGGGGTGGAAACCCTCGTCGATCAGGGCCTTGGCCAGATCCAGCGTCCCGACCCCTGTGCCCTTCAGGAACCGGTCGTCGAACAGCGCCTCATGCATGCATGGGCCGGGATAGGACGCGGTCAGCTTGTCCTGCAGCCCCGCAAGCACGTAATTGGCGTTGAGCACGGCATCTTCGGAGGCCTGGCGCAACCCATCGGCCCCGTGGCTGAGCATATAGGCCAGGGCGCGCACGAACATGCCCATCTGGCCGTGAAACCCCTTCATGCGGCCAAAGCTCTTCTCGGCCTCGCCATCCTGACCGTGATGTTCGACCAGCCGGAAGCCGTCTGGCCCATGCACCACGAACGGGATCGGCGCGAAGGGCGCCAGGGCGTCCGACAGCACGACAGGGCCGGAGCCCGGGCCGCCGCCGCCATGGGGTGTGGAGAACGTCTTGTGCAGGTTGATATGCATGGCATCGACGCCCAGGTCGCCAGGCCGCACCTTGCCGACGATGGCGTTGAAGTTTGCGCCGTCGCAGTAGAAGTAACCGCCGGCCTCGTGCAACGCGTCGGCGATGTCGATGATGTCCCGCTCGAACAGGCCGCAGGTATTGGGGTTGGTCAGCATGATCGCGGCGACATCCGGCCCCAGCCGATCCTTGAAGGCCGCAAGGTCGACGCGGCCGTCATTCGTCGCCTCGATGGTGTCGACCGTGAAGCCCAGCGCGGCGGCTGTCGCGGGGTTCGTGCCGTGCGCCGATTCCGGCACCAGCACGCGGGTTCTTGTCTCGCCGCGATCATCGATGGCCGCGCGGATGGCCATCATGCCGCACAGTTCGCCATGGGCGCCGGCACCGGGCGACATGGCAACCGCCGGCATGCCCGTCAACGTCTTCAGCCAGTGGGCCAGGGTGTCGATCAGCTCCAACGCGCCTTGCACGGTCGCCAGGGGCTGCAGCGGGTGCAGGTCGGCGAAGCCGGGCAGGCGGGCCAGCTTCTCGTTCAGCCGTGGGTTATGCTTCATGGTGCATGAGCCCAGCGGGTACATCTGCCCGTCGATGCTCATATTCTTCTGGCTCAGCCGGGTGTAATGGCGCACCGCCCGCGGTTCAGCCAGATCCGGCAGGCCGACATGCGACCGGACCGGCACGTCGCCGAGGCGTGTCGATGCCGGGCCGTCGCGGCGCGGCAGGTCGACACCACAGGCGCCGGGGCTGTCCTGCTCGAAGATCAGCTTCGCCTCCGCCATCAGGCCGCGATCGCCGGTGAAGGTGTCCTCCGGCCCTTTGCCGACCTGCGTGTGCGTTGGCCGTCCTTGCCGGTTCATTGCGCCACCTCCCGATCCAGCGCGATGGCCAGGCGCTCGATATCGTCTTCCGTCGTGGTTTCGGTCACTGCCACCAGCAGCAGCGAGGCCAAATCCGGCCGGTCACGATAAAGCCGGCTGACCGGCACACCCGCCAAGATCGGCTCTTCGGCCAGGCGATCGACAATGGATGCCGCCGGCCCTGGGAGGCTGATCGTGAACTCGTTGAAGAAGCCGCCGTTCAGCACCGAGACACCGTCGATCGAACTCAACCTGTCGGCGGCGGCAATCGCCAGTTCGTGGTTCAGTTCGGCCAGCCGGCGAAAGCCGGTTTCGCCCAGCAGGGTGAGATGAATGGTGAAGGCCAGGGCGCACAGGCCGCTGTTGGTGCAGATGTTGCTGGTCGCCTTTTCGCGGCGGATGTGCTGTTCGCGCGTCGACAGGGTCAGCACAAAGCCGCGTTTGCCGTCGGCATCCACCGTCTGGCCGCACAGCCGCCCGGGCATTTGCCGCACGAAGCGCTGGCGGGTCGCGAACAGGCCGACATACGGGCCGCCGAAATTGAGGCTGTTGCCGATCGACTGGCCCTCGGCAACCACGATATCCGCGCCCATCTCGCCCGGCGGCGTCATCAGGCCCAGCGACACGACCTCCGTGACCACGACGACCAGCAAGGCACCTTTGGCGTGGCAGGCGTCGGCCAGATCGGAGAGATCGGCGACATGGCCGAACAGGGTCGGGTTCTGCACCACGACGCAGGCGGTCTGGTCGTCCAGATGGTCCAGCAGCGACTCCGTACCCGTCGGGTCGGGATCGGCCTCGACCAGCGTGCCGCCGGTAAAGTCGACGAGGTTGCGCGTGACATCGCGATAGTGCGGATGGACGCCGCCGGAGAAGACCGTCCGGTCGCGCCGGGTCAGCCGGGCGGCCATCATCACCGCTTCGGCACAGGCGGTGGCGCCGTCATACATGGAGGCATTGGCGACTTCCATGCCCGTGATCGCGGCAACCTGGGTCTGGAATTCGAACAGGGTCTGCAGCGTGCCCTGGCTGACCTCGGGCTGGTAGGGCGTATAGGCGGTCAGGAACTCGCCGCGCTGGATAAGGTAATCGACGCTGGCCGGTACATGGTGGCGATAGGCGCCCGCGCCCAGGAAACTGGGTACGGAGCCAGCCGGCACGTTGCGCGCCGCCATGCGGCCGAGGGCGCGTTCGACCCCCAACTCGCCCTCATGGGGCGGCAGGCCGTCGATCGGACCCGGTAGAAGGGCGCCGGCAGGCACGTCCTTGAACAGATCGTCGATGCCGTCGACGCCGATCGCCGCCAGCATCGCGGTCCGATCCGCCGCCGTATGGGGCAGATAGCGCATCAGCCCAGCCCCTCGACGTAGGTCTTGTAAGCCGCCTCATCCATCAGCGCGTCAAGCTGCGAGGCGTCCGCCACCTTGATCTTGAGAAACCAGCCGTCACCCTGGGCGTCGGTGTTGATCAGGCCCGGATTGTCATTCAGCGCCTCGTTGACTTGCGTCACCTCGCCCTCGATAGGGGCATAGACCTCGCTGGCCGCCTTGACCGACTCCACCACGGCCGCCTCGTCAC
>JBCBSH010000099.1:0-15425 GCA_039819285.1 Pseudomonadota bacterium | reverse complement strand
GCCAGACGAACAGCGTGGCCAACGGGCTGCCGGTCTGGGCGCCGTCCTCGGTGCCCTGCGCGGTCTATCGCGAAATGCCCCATGTCATGAGCCCGAGTGAAATCGATGACATCATCGAGGGCTACCGGCTGTCCGCGCGCCACGCCAAGTCGGGCGATCTCGACGGCATCGAGGTGGCGGGCTTGGCGCACGGCTATCTGATCGGCCAGTTCCTGTCGCCGGCAATCAATCACCGCACCGATCAGTTCGGCGGCTCGGTGGAAAACCGGCTGCGCATCGTC
This sequence comes from Pseudomonadota bacterium, assembly GCA_039819285.1. GTDB lineage: Bacteria > Pseudomonadota > Alphaproteobacteria > DSM-16000 > Inquilinaceae > JANQGH01. Next base: position 15,144 of record JBCBSH010000099.1, on the reverse strand, counting down.
GAGGAGATCCTGCAGGCAACGCGCGAAGAGGCCGGCCCCGATCTGATCGTCGGCGTGCGCATGAATGGCGATGACGGGCACCCCGGCGGCCTGGGGCCGGACGAGTGGGCCGATATCGCCCGCCGGCTGGAGGCCACCGGTCTGGTCGACTACTTCTCGGTCAGCCAGGGTACCTACATCAACCGGATGCTGATCTACCCAACCAGCCCGGAAATCCACGGCTTTCAGATGCCGGCGACGCACAAGATCGCCGACGCCGTCGAGGTGCCGGTCATCGGCGGCGGGCGAATCGTGACCCATGAGGAGGCGGAGCGGTTCCTGGCCGACGGTGCCTGCGACATCATCGGCGTCGCCCGCCAGTTGATCGCCGATCCCGACTGGGTCGCCAAGGCGGCTGATGCGAAGGCGGAGCCGATCCGGCCCTGCGTCGGCGCCAACTGGTGTATGTCGTCGATATTCGCCCAGGCGCCGATCGCCTGCATCCACAACCCGGCCGCGGGCGCGGAGACCGAGCTGGGCCCTGAGACACTGACCAAGGCCGAACAGCCCAAGAAGGTCGCGGTCATCGGCGGCGGGCCGGCGGGCCTGCGCGCTGCTCTCACCGCGGCTCAGCGCGGCCACCGCGTCACCTTGTTTGAGGCGCGCGCGGAACTGGGCGGCCAGGTGCGCCTGTGGAGCCAGGCGGAGAGCCGCCGCGAACTGGTCGAGATCGTTGACTGGCTGTCCGACCGTTTGGCCGAGACCGATGTCGAGATCAGAACCGGTGTTCGAGCGCATGCCCAGACCCTGTTGGACGAGGGCTATGACTCGGTGGTCGTCGCCACCGGCGCCGTTGGCCTCAAGCATGGCTGGACACCGCTGCGGCCGGAGAAATGGGACGGGCACAGCACGGTTCCGGGTGCGGACACGGCGACCGTCTATTCCTACATCGAGCTTCTGGAACGCCGACCAAAGCTGCCCCCGAAGGTTCTGGTATTCGACGCCCTCGGCGGTCGACAGGGTGCCGTGGTCGCGGAGTATTGCGCGCGCCACGCCGACGAGGTGGTGTTCTCCACCCAGCTTGGCCAGCCGTCGCCCGACCTCGGGTCCAGCCGCGACTGGGGCAAGGTCCACGGCATGTTGCGCAAGCTGGGCGTTCGTTTTGTCGCCGATGTCGAACTGGCCGAAATCCATCCCGACGCCGTCCTGCTGCGCGACGTGTACACAGGCGAAGCCCGGTGCGAAGATGGTGTCGGCGCCGTGGTCATGATGGTCGGCGCGGCAGCCGAAGACAGTCTCTACCACGCTTTGGAACCCTCACGCGACGCCGGCCTGTCGCTGGCGCTGATCGGCGACGCGGTGGCCCCCCGCCGGGCGAGCGACGCCATTCGCGAGGCCGAGATCGCCGCCCGCGCCATCTGAATTCCCCCGCCTTCAACAAAGCCGACCCGGAACAAAAGGAACTGATCATGCCGTTGACACCAGAAGGCCAGGCAGAGCTGGACAAGATCCGTGAGGTTCGTGGCTATACGCTGCCCTTTCACGAGATGCTGGCCGAACTCGGGCCCGAATTCCTGACGCGTTACGGCAATCTCGCTTCCTACACGCTGTTCGGCGAGCCCGAGGGCCGGCCGATGGATCTGAAGACCCGCTTTCTCGTGCTGGTCGGCGTCACGACGGCTGTCAAGGGCGACCGGGAAGGCATGGAATGGGCGGCCGCTCGGGCGATCCAGAACGGCGCCACGTGGGACGAGGTGGTCGAGGCCGCCTTTATGGCCGCGCTGCCGGCCGGCATTCCGGCATTTGAAAACTTCTGCCGGGTCATGCGGGACATGCGCGAGGGCAAGGGCTGGGTCGACCAGAAAGTGCCGGACTGACCGCGATGGACGCGCTGGCAGACCCGCCCGTTGACGCCGTGATCGTCGGCGCCGGTGCGGCCGGCGCTGCCGTCGCCTGGCGTTTGGCCAAGGCCGGTCTCTCGGTTTCGGTGCTGGATCGCGGGCCATGGCTTAACCAGCAAGAGGCGGCCAACAGCCGCGATGACTGGGAGTGGGTGATGTGCACCGACCATCACCCCGATCCTGGCATCCGCAAGGCGCAGGCCGACTATCCGGTCACGGCGGACGATACGCCGATCCGCCCGGCCTATTATGCGGGCATTGGCGGCAGCACTCTGCATTGGGGCGCCCACTTCCCGCGCTTTCACCCGTCGGATTTCAAGACTTACAGCTTGGACGGTGTCGGTCGCGACTGGCCGATCGACTATTGGGATCTTGAGCCCTATTACGACCTTAACGACCAGATCATGGGCGTCAGCGGCCTGGCCGGCGATCCGGCCAATCCGACCCGGGCAAGTCGCGCCATGCCGCCCGTGCCGCTATGCGCCGGGACGCATCGTCTGGCCGAGGCGGCGGACCGGCTGGGCTGGCACTGGTGGCCGTCGGACAGCGCCATCAATCTCGACCAGGACGGGCAGGGGCGGGCTTGCTGCAATCAATGCGGCCCTTGCGGCATGGGCTGTCCCCGGCATGCCCGCGCCTCGACCGACATCACCTATTGGCCCCTGGCGGTCGAGGCCGGCGTGACCGTCCGGCCGGAGGCGACCGTCGGCCGGATCGAAACCGATGATGACGGGCGCGCCCGATCCGTCCTGTGGCGGGATCGCGACGGCGCATGGCATCGTCAACTGGCCGATCTGATCGTCCTGGCCGCCAACGGCATGGGCACGCCGCGCCTGATGCTGCATTCGACGTCGGCTGCACATCCCGACGGCATCGGCAACAGAAGCGATCAGGTCGGCCGCCACCTGATGCACCATCCGACCGCCCTGGTTAGCGGTGTCTTTGGCGAGTCGCTAGGGCCGCCGGCTGGCCCCTTTGCCTGTGCGTTGTACAGCCAGGAATTCTACGAGACCGATCGCCCGGATCGGGATGCTATGCGCGGTTATCAAATGCAGGCCATCCGCGGTCAGGGCCCACTCGGCACGGCGCTTGGTGGTTATGTGACGCGTTTGGATTGGGGACGCGATCACCACCGCCAGTTTGAAAACTCGTTTCAGCACACGGTCAGCCTGACAGTAACCACGGAGGATCTGCCGGAACCGGAGAACCGCGTCGATCTGGACAACCGGGCCGAAGATGCCGCCGGCGTACCGGCCGCACGCCTTACCTATCGGGTCAGCGAGAACAGCCAGCGGCTGCTGAACCATGGGATCGAGCGGACGACCGGCTGGCTGCGCGAGGCCGGTGCCGTGGAAACCAAGGTCACCGCCTTGTCGCGCCAGGCCGGTTTTCACTTCCTTGGTACCGTCGCCATGGGCGAGGACCCGGACCGATTTGTCGTCGATCCAACGGGCCGTGTGCGTGATTGCCCCGGCTTGGCGGTGGTCGACGGCTCTGTTTTTCCCAGTGCCGGCGGGGTCAACCCGACCTCGACCCTTCAGGCCAACGCGCTGCGTCTGGCCGATTTGCTGGCCGGACAAACGCCGCTGCCACGCGGCCGTGCCGAAGCAAGGGACGCGACGATATGAGCACGGATCGGCTGACCATTGTCCTGGACCGATTGCTTCCCGGTGATCCGGGGGCGGGGTGGCCGGCGGCGGGAGCGCTTGGACTTGCCGATAAGGCCCGTGACATGGCGGCCGAGCGCGGGGACGCTGATCGGCTGGCGGGCATTCTGGCTGCCTTGCCGGCCGATTTCGATGACGCCAGCGAGGCCGACCAGATCGCCGGGTTGAAGGCCCTTGAGTCCGACCGGTCTGACGATTTCGACCTGCTGATACTCTACGCCTATGGCGTCTACTACACCGATCCGCGCGTGCGTGACGTGGTCGAGGCCCGCACAGGCTATCCCAACCGACCACCTCAGCCGGAAGGCTACAAATTGCCGCCTTTCGACGAGCGGCTGTTGGACAAGGTCAAGGAACGCCCGCCCTTCTGGCGCCGTCCGTGACGGCAGAGGCCAACAGCCGGCCCGCCAGCCGTCCGACGGTGGGTGTGGTGGCGATGCTGGGCACGACCGTGCTGATCCCGCTGATGGGCCTGGCGGTCAAATGGCTGCACGATTTGGGCCTGGGCGCGCTTGTCGTGATGGGCGTTCGGTCCGGTGGTGCTCTCCTGCTATTGCTTCCGTTCCTGCTCTTGCGGCCGTTGCGGCAGGCCCTCGCCCGTGCCGACAAGCGGGCGCATTTCTGGCACGCCCTGTTCGGCCTCAGCTCGATGACCTGCTTCTATTACGGCCTCGGCCAGATGCAGCTGGTTGCGGTCACCGCGATCAATTTTACCACGCCCATGTTCGTCATGCTGCTGGCGATCCCGTTCCTGGGCGAACGGCCCGACTGGCAATCCTGGGCGGCAGCCTTCGCGGGCCTGGTCGGGGCGGTGCTGGTGATGGACCTCTCCGCCGACAGCTTCGAATGGGCCGGCCTCATCGTCCTGCTCGGCTCGCTGCTGACCGCCTTCATGCTGATCACCATCCGGCGCATGCCCAGTCAGAGCACCCATTTCGCGGTGCTGTTCTACTACGCCGCCGTCGGCTTCGTGGTCTTTCCCGTCCTGGCCGCCCTGACCGCGACGCCGGTCGAAATGGCCGCTTTGCGCCTCACCGAAAGCTGGCTCTGGTTGATCGGCCTGATTGTCGTGGCCGTCTCGATGCAGTTCCTGCTGACCTTGGCCTACCGCCTTGCGCGGTCCAGCAGCATCGCGGCGATGGACTATTTCCGGCTGATCTGGGCCGGCCTGATCGGCTGGCTGATCTTCACCGAAACCCCCGACACCGAGGCGCTGATCGGCATGATCATGATCGTCGCCAGCGGCCTGGTCCTAATCGGCCGCCAGCATCACGGCGCCGCACCCTCCGCCGGCTCCTGATCGAGAAAGTCGGCAATCGCGGCGGCGGTCTCATCGGCGTCTTCCACTGCCGCCGTGCCCGGCAGTAAGGCTGAACGGGCGCCCGGCAGCAGCGCGGCCATGCGCGGCAAGGCGGTATGGATCATGTCGGTCTTCTGCGCGCAGATCAGGGTCGGCTGGGTGAGCTCCGGCACCGCCAGGCTCATGTCATAGCGAAACGCCGCCCGGTACGACCGGTGATAGGTGGTCAGGGATTTCATGATTTCCACGAAGAGGTCGTGCAGGAAGGCGGGTGGCGGCAGATCCAACGACACGCGCTTGTCGTTCCGCTTGTCAAACCAGGGAAACCAGATCCATTGGTCGCGCGCGAAGTGCCAGCCCCACATCAGATGCCTGCCCAGCGGATCGGGCGCCTGTTCCGGTGCATAGACCGACAGGATCTCGCCCTGCTCGTCGGTGGTGTAGAGACCGAAACCGTCCAGCACGATGCGGCCCACACGCGCCGGAAACCGCAGCGCGATCGAGCAGGCGAGCCGCGCGCCGGTGTGGCTGCCGTAAAGATCAAACGGCTGTTTGTCCGGGCAGAGCGTATCGATGGCCGCCAGCAGCGCATCGGCCAACTCGTCAATTTCCGGCACCTCCACCGCCAACGGCTCGCTGTCGCCATTGCCGGGACAATCCGGCGCCAAGACCCGACGGCCCATGGCCAGGCGACCGATCAGCGGCTCAAGCTGTTTCGACGATCCAGGTGACGCGTGCAGCATCACGAGGGGCGTCCCTGACTGACCATTGCCCGCGGTTCGGACGTGGATCTGGCCCTCGTCCAAGTCGACAAAGCGGCGATGGACTCTGGATTGCAGGCCCATCGTCATAGGCTGTCTTGCGTGTTGGGGCCGCCATAACCGGCCGGATGTCTGGGGCTGGGCTGGAGCAAGCGTTCAAGCAGTTGGCCGACACCCAGGACCTTGCCATCGTCGCCGCGCCGACCCGCCAGTTGGACCCCGATCGGCAGGCCTCCTTCACTGGTGCCGACGCGCACAACCAGGGCGGGTGCGCCTGCGATGTTGGCGGCGGAAAACAGGATCGGCGAGTCGAAATAGTAGAAGGGCGCGACGGCCGTTTGCAGCGGGGCGGGCCCTGGCGAACCGATGGTCAACATCACGTCGATATCCGCGAACGCCGCCTGCCAGGCGGCCGTGAGTTGCTCGCGGACGCGCATCGCATGCCCATAGGCCTTATCGCTGACAAACGCGCCAACGCCCAGCCGCAAGCGTGTCATGCTGGCGTATGCGCGACCGCACTTGGCCAGGCGCTTGGCATGAACTTGCCAGCCCTCGTGTCCGACGATAATGCTGGAAGCGGCGGAATAGGACCAAAGGGCCGGCAGGTCGACTGTACGGATCTCTGCCCCGGCGGCGACCATTGCGCTAGCCGCCGTGAACAGCGCCCTGACCGCGTTCGGGTGGCCCGATGGGCAGTCGGCGCCATGGCCGCGCGGTATGCCAATGCGCAGCCCGGCTGCTGCTGGTGGATCGGCCGCGCCTCTTTCCAGCTTCCCGATCGCCTCCAAGGCGAGCGTGCAGTCGTATGCGGTTGCAGCCAGTGGCCCGGCGTGATCCAGTGACCTTGCGAGCGGGAAAACGCCGTCCGTCGAAATCAGACCCTGGGTCGGCTTCAGCCCCGCCACGCCGGTCAGCGTTGCCGGCAAGCGGACCGAGCCGCCCGTGTCGGTGCCGAAGGCCAGCGGGATCAGTCCGGCTGCGATCGCGGCCCCGGCGCCGGACGACGAGCCGCCGGCATAGCGCGGCAGATCCCACGGATTGTTCGCCGGCCCGAAGCCGCCGTCACGGGACGGTCCGCCCAGGCAGAACTCGGTTGTGTCCAGCTTGCCGATCAAGACCGCTCCAGCCTCGTTCAGGTCGGCGACCAGGGCGGCGTCCTTCGTCGGCACGCGGTCGGCGAAGACGCGGGAGCCGACGGTTGTTCGAATGCCGGCCGTGTCAAACGCGTCTTTCAGGGCATAGGGGATGCCATGAAGCGGTCCCCGCCTTCGGCCACGTCTTAGTTCAACGTCTGCCGCCTCCGCGCTGCGTCGCGCATGGTCGGCCGTCACCGTGAGAAACGAACTCAGCGGCCCGTCATGATGCTCGATGCGGTCGAGGCAGAGCTCCGTAAGATCCCGCGCTGTCGTTCGGCCGTTTTTGAGCGCGTCGGCCATGGCGGCGACCGTCGGCATGGGCCAGCCGTCATCGGGGTCGGTCGGCCTTTCGGCCTTCGCCCTGGGCGCCGACCAGCCGTCCAGCGGGTCAGTCGTCGCGGCCTGCGCAGGGTCATCCAAATGCCGGATCAAGACGCCCATACGCGATACCGCATCGCGCATGATCGTCCGCTCGTCATCATCAAGCGGCAGTCGGCTCGCCTCCAATCGGGCGTCGAAATCGTCGGGCAATTCTGGTTTCCTTGTCGCCATCGCAATCGGGGGCAGAATCATGACCGACCGACAGGATCGGCTAAGGGGATTTTCCGCGCCTTTATCGCCTGATGGCAAGGGCGCGAGCTATGGCCCACCGCCCTGGCACTTTGCCGGCCGGTCTTTGACGGTTATTGCGGATTGCAATCCCGACGGCGTCGCGGCCCTCGTACCGGCCCCCTTGCGCCTTATCGACGGCCCCGCGCGAGTGCGCTTCAGCGTGCACCGATTGATCTGCGATCTCGGCTTCGGCTGGGACTTTGCTCAGACCCACCCGGAGCGCTGCCAATTTCATGAGGCTGTCGTCGGTCTGCCGGTCTCGTATCGGGGGCGGGACGGCTATTGGGACCCGTTCTTGTGGTGCGATGGCGAGGCGGAAATCGCCGTCGGGCGCGAGGTGTATGGCTGGCCGCACCGGCAGGCAGTGTTGACCCTTACCGAGCCGCATCCGCAGTTTGGCTGGCGGCCCGGAGACAAGGCGGTGGGCAAGGTCAGCTACTATCACGAGCCGGCCATGCGCCTGTTTTTGACGATCGACCGCGATGGCGGTTTGGGCATCGATTTGCCCGCATTCTCGACCTTCTTTACCGAGCGTGTTTTGCCGGACCCGGAGACCGGTTCCGTGACGCGTGGGCTGTTCGCCTCGGAGATGGAGGATGTTCAGACCGGAGGCCTGCACGCCGGCGAGGCCGATCTGGCGCTTGACGCCCCGGAACTCCAGTCCTTGAAGCCCTATCAGGTCCTGGGCGGCTGGACCAATACCATCCGATGGACCAAGAACAGGGCACAGCGGATTGCGTCTCGATTGGTCGATGTCGACGGCCGTTCGGTGGGCTGAACCGTTGCCGCGCGCCTTACTCGTGGCCTTCGACACCGCGTGCTGCCCATGCTGAGGGGAGAGGCAGCCTTAGTAACCGGTGCCGGCCGCGGCATCGGTGCCGCGATCGCCAAGGCCCTGGCCGAGGCCGGCGCGGCCGTCGCCTGCCTGGATCTGGATGCAGGCGCGGCCACGGACGTTGCCGACGCCATTGCTGCAAACGGCTGCGTCAGCGCGGCGGTTTCGGCCGACATCACCTCGCCCGACGCCATGGCGGCGGCGATCGACAGCCTGCCGGCGCAGTGGCGCTCGCTCGACATCGTCGTCGCCAATGCCGCTGCGGTGACACAGCCGACACCGGTCGTGGACCTGCCGTTCGATGCCTGGTCCCAGGCCATCGCCGTCAACCTGACCGGCACGTTTGTGACGGCCAAGACAGTGATCCCGTTGATGCCGGCCGGTGGCCGCATGATCCTTGTGGCGTCTCAACTCGCCTCCGCCGCCCAGCCCGGACGCGCGCCCTACTGTGCCAGCAAGGCCGGGGTCCTGCACCTCGCCCGCGTGCTGGCGCTGGAACTCGCGGAAAGGCAGATCCGCGTCAACAGCCTGTCACCGGGCCCGACCTGGACCGATCGCCTAGGCCGGTTCTTTCCCGACCGCAAAGCGGCGGAGGTGTCCCTGTCGCCCGACGTGCCGCTGGGCCGCCTCGCCGAGCCGGAAGAGATTGCCGCCGCCGCCCTCCTGCTCGCCGATCCGGCCTGCGGGTATGTGACCGGCGCTGATCTGGTTGTCGATGGCGGCTATCTGGTGCGCTGAGCCTAAGCGGCGATGCCGCGCCGGGTTTCGATCAGACGGTCTGCCGCGCGCAATGCCAACGCTTGCAAGGTGTGGGTCGGATTGACCGCGGCCGCCGTCACGAACAGGCTGCCGTCGATCACCCAGAGGTTTCGGACGTCGTGGCACTGGCCCCACCGGTCGGTGACAGAGGTTTCCGGGTCGTCGCCCATGCGCGCCGTGCCCATCAGATGAAACCCCGCATCGGCGATGATAGGCTGGTCGTAGAGCTCGACAGAACCCGCCTCCGTCAGTGCCTCACGAGCCCGCGCCATGCCGAAGTCCAGCGCCCGCCGGCTGTTCTCGCCGACCCGGTAGATCATGCGCGCGGCGGGCAGGCCGCTGCTGTCGGTCCGGCTGTCGTCCAGAACGATGCGGTTATCGACCTCCGGCAAGTCATCGACGCAGATCGACAGCCCGGCGGTGTGATCGAACACGTCTTCGAAGCGCCCGTGATGACCGTTGCCCCAGTCAAGGCGCGGCAGGGTCGAGCCCAGCGCCACCATCAGCGGCCCGTGTGAGCGCAGCAATTGCAGCTTGATACCGCGCGCGAAGCCGCGTGCCGGATCGGTTTCGTAGAAATGATGGCTGACCAGCACGCCGGCGGCGATGCCGCGATGGCCAAAGACCGGTTCGCCAAAACGGCCGGTAACCCGCGCCAGCGGGTGCAGCATCAGCCGGCGCCCGACCAGTCCCGACCGGTTCGCCAGCCCGTTCGGCCAGCGCCCGTTCGCCGAGACGAAGAGCAGCCGCGGCGTGCCGACGCCGTTGGCTGCTAGCATGACCGTGTGCGCCCCGAGACGGTGCGCCGCGCCTGACCGGTCCCGCCAAATCACCGCCTTGGCGCGGTGCTGTTTGTCTACCTCGATCGTCTCGACCCGTGCCCCGATCAGCAGTCGCGCCCCTTGCTTCAGCGCCTTCGGCCAGTAGGTCAGGTCGACGCTGGATTTGGCGCGATGCGGACAGCCAAGCTCGCACGGTCCGCAATGGTTGCAGGCGCCCCGTCCGTCATGGGTGACCGTGTTCAAGGCCAGGTCCGCCGGCCACCAAGACCAGCCCAGCCGATCGAAGGCGGCGGCAACCCGCTCGCCGGCCGGGCCGAGCGGTGCGGGCAGTGTCTGGCGTTCTGGCAGCGGCGGATAGGCGGGATCGCCCGCCAGGCCGGCCACGCCCGTCATCCGCTCGTTGAGATCATAGTACGGCGCCAGTTCATCATACCTCAGCGGCCAGTCGTCGCCGACGCCATCCAGGCTGGCCATGCGAAAGTCGCTGTGGTGAAAGCGGGGCAGGTGGCACGACCACATGACCGTGCTGCCCCCAACGCCGTTGAACATCAGCGGCTGAATTGGGCTGGTGTCGGCTAAGACCGGATAGTCGGTCGCCAGGTCTCGAACGTTGGGATTGGGGTGCCAGGCGCCTAGCCGCGTCCACTCCCAATCGTCGTCTTCGGTGGGAATGCGGTCGCGCGCCGCGTGATCCCCTTGCTCCAGGCAGACAACGTCAAGACCGGCCCGGCTCAGGCGCCAAGCTGCCGCCGCGCCGGACGCCCCGGCCCCTACGATCGCAACGTCGCACTCCGTCGGCGGCGGTTCCGGCGTCGCTATGGTTCCACCGCCAGCGTTTGGCCCCACCGGATCTGCACGTCCTTCTTGTCGAGGTCGTCGCCATAGGCGTCGGTGCCCGAGCGCTGCTGCAGGTTCCGGTTGGTCTCGTGGCGCAGGATGACGATCGCATGGGTATCGTCCTCCAGCGGAAACGGAAACTCATGCCAAGTGCCCACCTTCATGCATACGCCTTGACTGCCGTCGAAGCGAAAGGCGCGGACCGATCCCGGATCGGGCATATCGCCTTCCGTCGGCGGCGCCAGCGCGACGATGAACGGTTTGCCGTTCAGCGGCAGGAACACCTGGGTGTGCTTGAAATGCCGTTCCAGCCAGCGGATGGCGAAAGCCCGCCTGTCCAGCCGCACGGTCGACAGTGTTGTATCCGCATCGGAGGCGAAATCCGCTGGTTTCCAGATGCGCGCATTGTAGTCGGGCACATCGCGGCCCGTGTCGCCGGTATCGACGGCGATCAGATCGCCGAAGGGCGCCAGTGCTGTCTCGGTTGCCGGTTCAGCGCGAATTGTAAGCTGTGACACTGCCGACACGGCACGAACCTCGCGGATTGGTTAGGATCGCGCTAATTCTATCAAGAGCGCGCAGGCGATTGAAAGGACGGAGAATGGTGGGGCCGGGACCTCATGAAGCGGTGGCGGTGATCGGCGCCTTTGGCGGTATAGGACAGCCGGTGACCGAGGGCCTGGCGCAGACCGGGTGGCGCCCGGTGCTGGCTTTCGATCGGCCGGCGATGCTGCCGGAGAACGCGTCCGGCGTGATCGTGCCGCTGCCGATCGAGCTGTCGGAGGCGGATGGCATCGCGCCGGCGCTGGAGGCAGGCCGGCGCCACGCGCCCCATATCGGCGGGCTGGTCGTCACCGCCGGCATCGTCGACACGACGCGGTCGGCCGCACTGACGAAGGAGCGCTGGGCCGAGGTTCTAGCCGTCAACCTGACTGGCGTCTTTTTCGCGGTTCAGGCGGCGCTGGACTGGCTGGCCGATGGCGGGCGCGTGGTGCTGCTGGGCTCGCTTGCTGGGCGCACCGGTGGCGTTATCACCGGGCCGGCCTACGCCGCCAGCAAGGGCGGCATCGAAAGCCTGACCAAGTCTCTGGCCCAGGATCTGGCGCCGCGCCGTATCACCGTGAACTGCGTCGCGCCTGGCGCCATCGAAACGCCGATGACCGCGAACCATCCGCCGGAACGCAAGGCCGCCATGGACGCCGCAACGCCCCTGAAACGCCATGGCCAGCCGGACGAGGTGGCCGCGACAATCGCCTTTCTTCTGTCGCAGGGCGCCGGCTACATCACCGGCGCCACGATCCCGGTCAATGGCGGCATCCGCATGGATTAGCGGTTTGGGCTGCCTGGGCGATCGCGCTCCGCATCCAGGTAGGCCCGAAGGCGCTTCAGGAAGGGCAGGGCGGCCTTAAAGTCGTCAGCGCTGAACTCCGCGGCGAGTTCTTCTATTGCCGGTCCCAGCCGAGCGATCGCCTCATCGCGCATCATCCGGCCGGCCTGCGTCAGAAAGACCCGCTTGGCCCGCCCATCGACCGGGTCGGGCGTCACTTGAACCAGACCGCGCGCCTCAAGCCGCTGAATGGTGTTGGTCATGCTGGGCTTGGTGACCTGAAAGGCGCGGGCGATCGACGCCAGGGTTCTATCGTCGCCCAGCCTGACCAGATGGTTCAGCACCGAGAAATGCGAAACCTCCATGCCATCCGGCAGCACGTTGCGGAACTTGGTGCTGGCCAACTGGTTGATGATGCCAATCTCATTCAGTGTCTCGAAAATGACGGGATCGGCCATGGCATCTTGTAAGTCGCTGCTCCTGGCCGTCAGGCGGTGACCACGCGGGTCTCCATCGGCCAGCGCGGGCTGGGTGGGACGGATTGACCATAGCCGACCCTGGCCAGCATCTGAACCCGGCGCGGCGCGCTGATGCCAAGGCGCTCGTGAACCTCTACTAGGAGAGGCGTCATCTCAGGGTATTCCTGCAGGCTCTGGCTCAGCGGATGAAGGCCGACGCCGAGGCTTGTGGCCGCGAGATTGATGCGCAGCCAGTCGCGGCCGGCAGCGATCTGATCGGCACGATCGTTCGTGTCTGTGACGACCCAGATATGGCCCATGGCCGTGTGGATCAGCTCCCGATACATGTCCAGACCTTGGGCATACGCGGTGGAGCCCGGATCGGCCAGGCTTTCGGGCGTCAACATGCCGATGTGATAGAGGGCTTCAAGAAAGGGCCCACCGAGATCTATACCATCCGGGTTGGCAAGGATCTGCGCCTTGCCGAAGCGCATCAGGTCAATGCTTTCCTGAAAGGCGGGTGGTGTCTCCGCCTCAACCAGATGCGCGCGCCAAGTCAGGTCGCGCAAGTCGGCAATATCCTGGTCCGCGACGCTTCCGGCAATCTCTGTCGAACGACCCGACGCGATCAGTGTCGCCAGGATCTCGGGAGACAGCGGTCGTGATGTGTCGTAGGGCTCCTTGTTCGATCGGCGTTCCAGCACATGGGCGAACAGGGGATCGGAAACCGCGCTCGCGGACTCTTGCAGCGTCAATCGCGCCACCGGTCGCTCATCCAGCCGGCCGTCAGGCACGCCGTCGGGAAACAGGGTGACCTGCGTGTCGAAGCCGTCGGCTTGGGCCGCCAAGTGGGCCAGTTCCAGAAAGCAACCCAGGCCGATCGTGATCTGCCGATCCTCCGGGTCGGTTGCCGGGAGCCTTCGGTCCAGGTCGCAAAAGAGGGTCATATCCAAGCCGTCATCGAGCCGCACCAACCAGGGCTGTCGGTTGTGCGGGTTCGGCGACAGCACAGCGTATGACAGGGCGTTCAACCGCGGATCGCCATAGCCGGAACTGGCCTGCGACCATGGCGCCAACGCCGCGGTCGGCTCGCGCGTCAGGGCGAAGGCTGTTGCACCTGTTGCAACGATCGCAACGCTGGCACCGCCTGCGAAAAGCAAGTGTCGACGGGTAATCATGGCGACCTCAAACTAGTTAGAGATTTAACAATATAATTAGCCATCTAACGAGTCAAGGCGTTTTGTTCTGTTACTGCGCGGCCGTTAGGCTAGTCGTACGTGATAATCTGGTGGGGCGCGTTACGGGGCCGCGACTGGAACGACATCGCCATGAAACTCCGCTCGGTAGGGCGCGGCCCCGGGCGGCAGGTCCTTCTTGATGAACCAGCGTTGGTTGCGCAGTTGGCGCTTTAGCGCCGGCCAGACCTCGCGATAGGCATCGAGGAAGCTGGTGTTGGCCGTCGGCAGGTCGTGCTTGATCAACGCGTGCAGGGCCGGCAATTGGTGGTAGGGCACCATGGGGAACATGTGGTGCTCCACATGATAGTTCATGTTCCAATAGATGAAGCGGCTGAGCGGGTTCATCAGCACGGTGCGGGAGTTGAGCCGGTGGTCCAGCACATCCTCCGCCAGCCCGGCATGCTGGAGGACGCCGCACAACACCGCGTGCCAGGCGCCGTAAAGGCGCGGCAGGCCGATGACCATCAGCGGCAGGATCGATTGGGTGAAGAGCGCCAGTGCGATCGTTGCTGTGTAGATCGCGACCCAAACGCGCGCCACCCGCACCAGCCTGGGCCATTCGGACTTTGGGATATAGGTCGCCTCTTCCGCCGTCGGCCGGCCGCTGGCATTGACCACCATGCGCGACAGGCCGCTCCACAGATCGGTCAGGCCGAGGAACGTCGCGAACAGGCGCAGCAGGGCCGGCGGCCGCATCATCAGGATTTCAGGGTCACGGCCGACGATGATCGTGTCGGTATGGTGGCGCGCATGGCTCCAGCGCCAGGCCACGGGATTGCGCACGATCATGAAGCTGGCGATTTGGTAGACGACGTCGTTCATCCAGGACGTCTTGAACGCCGTGCCGTGCCCGCATTCATGCCAGCGCGAATCCGAGGCGGAGCCATAGAGCACGCCATAGGCAAGCCAGAAGGGTGCCGACCACCAGCTTGGCCACAGCCAGATGCCGATACCGGCAAAGACGATCATCAGGCCGAGCCACACGATCGTGTCACGTATGGCCGGGCTGTCAGACCGTCTCATCAGGGCCTTCATGTCCTGGCGCGGCACGTCGGTGTGATACCACTTCGCCGCCGCCAGTCCGCGCTCAACCGCACGTTCGGCGTCCTTGCCCAGCAGGCCGTAGTCCCGCCGACGTGCCTGGTCGGCGCTATCCGCGCTCTGATCGGTCAATCGTCAGTCCGAAGCACGTTCTCCATCGTCGAACGATAACCGGACATGCCGCCGGTTTGAAGCGACCGGATCGGCGTCAGTCGAACACCTGGCCGTGATGGAACTGCTCGTCCTGGCCGGCGGCGGCGGTCAGGGCCGCGACATTGTCCTTGGTGAAGAAGCCGTCATAGTGGTGGCAGCGCTCGATATACTCCGTGATCAGCAGCGTGAAGGCCGAGTGCTTGGAAAAGATCTGCTTCAGATTGGGGTCGTCCTTGCACTCGCCGACAATGTGGGCGAGGAACGGAATGCCCTTTTCCTTCAGCGCACCGACCACGAAGTCGACATTCTTTTCACCCGCGCGGTGGTCGCCATCCTGGATCTCGACCGCCATGTGATG